>JAEYYV010000314.1 GCA_023428295.1 Pseudomonadota bacterium | reverse complement strand
ACTTCTTCGACGCCGATCGCTCGCGCGCGGAGCAGCAAGCGAGCGCCGAGGCGCGCGCCGGTGCGCGGACCGAGCTCTGCGGCCGACGGACTCTCGGCGCCGAACAAGACGAGGCGAGGGCGAAGATGATCGAGGACCTTCTGCCACGCGTCACCGACGGCGAACCACATCGGCAGCACGGGCGACGCCGTCATCGCGACGACGATCTTGTCGGCGCCCGCGAGACCGAGCTCGGTCTGCACGTTCTTGAGATTGGTCGACGCGGACAGCCGGATCGGCGCGGTGGGATCGTCACCGTCGATCGGTCGCCGCACGGAGGAGTCGTGCGCGATCAGCGCGGCGTAGAGCGTGCCGCCCCACGACGATGCGACGGCGCGACCGGCCGCGAGAGCTGCGAGAGAGCTCGGTTCGACGTGTTCACCGTCGAGATCGATATGGACCAGGACGGCGCCCACGTCCGAGGACGCTCGCACGCTCGCGACCGCGGATCAACATTTCCAGCAGCTTAGAGCGGCTTGCACGCGCGCCGGCACCGGCCGACCACGCCACCGTCCACGGCCTCCACCTCGAGCTCCCAGTTATGCCGCGAGCATACGAGGCGCTCACCGTCGACGAAGCCATCCGAGATTCGCCCGCCATCATGCGGACATTCATCGACGACCACGACGAGCCGGCCGCTGCCGAGGCGCGCGACCGCGACGGGAATGGCGCCCGCGCGGGCCCGGACCACCTCGCCGACACCGACCGAGACCTCGCGCGCCTGCGGGATGCCGTCGTCGGGGTCGTAGCCCAGCTCCTCGAGGAGCTGCTGCGTGATCGAGCCCATGGGGCGACCCTACGGGATTGGTCTGACACCTATAGAAGCGGTCGCCGATCTCCTAATGGGAAGCGCTTATAGAACCAACGCGTGAGCACGATGCCGCAAGTAGTGGTCGGCGAGCACGAGGGCGAACATCGCCTCCACGATCGGGATCGCACGCGGAAGCACGCAGGGATCGTGGCGGCCTTTGGGCGCGAGCGTCGTCGGATTGCCGTCGCGATCGACGGTCTCTTGCTCGCGCATGATCGTCGCCGTTGGCTTGAACGCGATGCGCAGCGTGATCGGCTCGCCGTTGGAGATGCCACCTTGGATGCCGCCGGAGCGATTCGTTCTTGTTCCGATCTCGCCATCGGCGCGACGGATGAAGATGTCGTTGTGCGCGCTGCCCGTGAGGAGCGTTCCGGCGAAGCCCGATCCGTTCTCCACCCCTTTGACCGCGGGGATGCTCATCATCGCCTTCGCGAGATCCGCTTCCAGCTTGTCGAACACGGGCTCGCCCCAGCCCGCGGGAACGCCGCGCGCGACCGCGCGAACCACACCACCGACCGAGTCGCCGTCCTTGCGCGCTGCTTCGACGCGCTCGATCATCTTCGTCGCGGTGTCACCGTCCGGGCACCGGATGTCATTACTGTCGATCGCTGCACGCGCGACGCTCGCTTCATCCACCGTTGCGCGGATCCCGCACACCTCGTCGACCCACGCGACAATATCCACACCGACGCGTGCGAGTAGTTGCTGTGCCAACGCACCGGCGGCGACGCGCGCGGCGGTTTCACGTGCGCTGGCGCGACCTCCACCGGCGACGGCACGCACGCCGTACTTCGCGTCGTAGGTGTAGTCCGCGTGACTCGGACGATACGCACGTGCGATCTCCTCGTAGTCCTTGCCGCGCGCATCCTCGTTTCGGATGAGCATCGCGATCGGGGTACCGAGACTTTTTCCGTCGAGGACGCCCGAGAGAATCTCGACTCGATCCGCTTCCTTGCGCTGGCTGACCAGGCGGCTCTGACCCGGACGGCGACGATCGAGCTCGGTCTGGATGTGGGCAACATCGACCGGCACGTTTGCTGGGTAGCCATCGACGATGACTCCGAGGCCAACACCGTGCGACTCGCCGAACGTGGAGATCCGGAACAGCACGCCGAAGTCGCTTCCCATCGCGCGCGAGCATACATCTGGTGAACAGCGATTCCCTGGAAGAGTGCCGGGCCGGGTTTGCTGCAATGGGGGCAATGGGGTTACCCTGAACGTGCTGATGATCGAGGGTGATCGTAGGCCCACCGCTCAAGAAATCGAGGAGCTGATCGATCTGGTGCGCCGCGACCCGGCGTCACCAGCGTTCATCGATCTCGGAGAGGCCTACCTCGCACTCGGTCGTCCTCGCGACGCCGTGCAGGTCGGCAACCTCGGCCTCGAAGCTGCGCCAGACAGCCTCGAAGGTCGCGTCATGCTCGCGCGCGCGCACGCGGCGATGCATCAATGGAAGGAAGCGCAGGGCGAGCTGCTCCGCGTGGTGAAGGTCGATCGCACGAACCGACAAGGCTTCGCGCTCCTCGGTGAAGTGCTCTTGCGTCGCTCCGATTTCGAGCGCGCCGTGCCCGTGCTCCAACACGCGCAGAACTTGGATCCGACGAGCCCGTCGATCCTCGCGATGCTCAAGCGTGCGCGCGCGGGGCAGGGGCTCGATCCGCCGCCACCGGTTCCCACACCGCTGCCGCCTCGCGGCGAGACCAACGCGAACTTCGAGATCGAGCGCTCGCGCAGCGCGCCGACCGCAGCGCCACCGCGTCGCTCCAACGACGTGCCGCGTGCATCGCCGCAGATGCGGACGATGAATGCGGAGCCGATGCCGTCACGGGATCCGAGCCCGCTGTTTCCCGAGCTGAGTGGCGCACCCGAGCCAGCTCCGCCTCCACCACCGCAGATGCCGAGCGGTCCGCGCCCCGGACCGAAGCCGACCGCGCCGCCGCCGATGTCGGTCGAGGGCGTCCGTCCGCGACTCGTGTCGAAGGATCGTCCGCAGAACGCCGCGGCGGCAGCGCTTCGTCAGTCGGCTGCCGTCGGCGAGAACTACCTGAACGATCTGCTCACCGGCGGTCTGCTCGACGTCGCCGGTGTCCGCGTTCCGGACAACGACTTCGATCTGCGTCCCGATCGTCGATGGGGCCGCTCCACGCGTCGCGCGTTCATCTTCTTGTTCGTCGTCCTGGTGCTCGGCATCGGCGGCGGAGGCACCTGGTACTGGTGGAGCGAGAAGCAGAAGGCGGAGGCCGTCGCGCGCCTGCAGAAGGAATCGAAGCAGTCGATCGAGAACGGCGACTTCGCGGGTCTCGAGACCTCCTTGAAGAAGCTCGGCGAGTCGCTCGAGAAGGACAACTCGAACATCCTCACGTTCGCATACGTCGTCGAGACCGCGGGTCTCGAGGCGCTGCTCTACGGCACGGACGCGGAGCGCGTCGACAAGGCGTACAAGTCGGGGATCGCCGAGATCAAGCCGAACGACGAGGGCTATCGCGAGCTCGTGGTGGGCAAGGCGGCCGTCGAGCTCTCGCGCCTCGGAACCGGCGAAGGTAACGCGGGCGCGATCGCGGCCGCGAGCAAGTCCACGCTCGCCGAGGTCGTGAAGTCGATCGACGAGCTCCTCGAGAAGAACCCCAACGATCGCTGGGCACAGTGGCTCAAGGGCCGCGCGCAACTCGCGGCGGGCGAGCGCAAGGCCGCAAAGGCGCAGATCAAGGCGGCGTCGGAGGGCGATGACGGCCTGACCGTTGCCGTGATCGATTACGCCGATCTTCTCGCGGATGACGGGCAGCTCGAGGAGGCGATCAAGCTCTACGACAAAGCCACGATGAAGGCGAAGGACCATCCGCTCGCGGTCGCCGGACGCTCGCTCGCACGCGCCGAAGCGTCGGTGGAGGTCAACGAAGCCATCGACGAGCTGGCCGTGAAGCTCGACAAGAACCTCGGCCCGCGCGTCGGCTCGTATCGCAATCTCGCGCTCGCGCTCGCGAACCAGGGCATCGAGGACTTCCCCAAGGCCACCGAAGCGCTGCGCAAGTCGACGCTGCAGAAACCACCGAGCGAGCCGCGCTTCTGGGCGCGCGTCGCGTGGGCGTACTACTCCGTCGGCAACCTCAACGAGGCGGCCAAAGCACGCGCGCGCATCGCCTGGTACGGCAAGAGCAAGGCCGAGGATGATCCCACGGTGCAGCTCATCGACGCTGCGCTGCACATCGCGTCGGGTCACCCCGACAAGGCGCTCGATGTCGCGTCGAAGATCGAAGGCGTCCGCCCGCGGCTCCTCCGCGTGTACGCGCTGCTCGATCTCGGCAAGGCCAAAGAAGCGCTCGGCGAGGCCGACGAGGTGCTCGAGCTCGCGCCCGAGAACATCGAGGCGCAGATCCTCCGCGAAGAAGCGCGCATGATCTCGTCCGAGGGCAAGGCGCGCGGGGAAGCGGCCGATGCACTCGAGAAGCTCGCGCGTCGGGCGAAGAGCAAGATCGGTCGCCACGCACTCGGTATGGCGCTGATCGCGACGGGCGATGCCAAGGGTGCAAAGACGCAGCTCGAGCAAGCGTCGAACGACGTGACCGACGTCTCGCCGAACCCGCTGCTCTACCGCACGCGCACCGCGCTCGCAGAGCTCTTGCTCGCCGACAACGACATCGCTGGCGCCGGCAAGCAGCTCGACGACGCGCTCGCGGCGAACTCGGGCTATCTGCCATCGCTCGGCCTGCAGGCGAAGATCGTGCTTCGCAACGGCGAGCCGGATCGCGCGCTCGATCTGCTCGCTCCGATCGAGGCCGAGCAGTCGCTGAGCCCGCAGCTCACGCTCCTCAAGATCGAGGCGGTGTTCCTGTCGAAGAAGGCGACCGCCAAAGACAAGGAAGGCGCCAAAGCCGCCCTCGAGGCCATGAAGGACCGCTACGAGCCGAAGTCCGAGATCAGCCGGGTCGCGGCGATCTTCGATCCGAAGCTACCCAAGGAGTGGGACCTGCCGGATCCGCCGTCGGCTGCACCGGCGGGTGGGCCCGTCGAAGCGCCCGCACCGCCGCCGAAAAAAGAGAAGAAGCGCCGCCGCTAGCGCGTCGTGCTCCCATGAAGCGCGCGCTCGTTGTCCTCCTCGTGTTCGCCGCGTGCAAGAAGCACGAGGACGCCAACGCCACGCTGAACACGCAGGGCGTGGCGCACGAGCAGACGCACGCAGTCGCGAAGCCGCCGCGCGCCAAGCCCGCGCAGCTGACCAAGGTCACGATCAAGGCGCTCGGCATGTACTGCGAAGAGAGCTGTCCGCTCAAAGTGCGCACGGCGCTCGCGAGCGTGCCGGCGGTCTACGAGCTGGGCTTCGATCTCTCGACCGAGGCGATCTTCGTCTCCTACGACAGCTCGCTCGGCGCGCCAGCCGATGTCACGAAGCCGATGATCAGCGCGATCAAGTCCGCGGGCTTCGATCCGTGGCTCGCGAAAGAGTCGTGGCCTGACGACGCGACCGTCGCTGTCGTCCCGTCGCCGGCTCAGTCCAAAACGTCGAGCGAGCCCTGACCCTCGCGGATCACGGTCACGTTGTCGCCATCCACCTCGATCACCGTCGACGGATCCGCGGGCGTCTGCGGCGCATCGATGACGGCATCGATGTGACGGCCGAACGCCTCGAGCACTTCCTCGGCGTCGCGGCAGGGGAGGTGCTGGTCGGGCTCGTCGGGATCCACGATCACGGCGGACGACGTGAGCAGCGGACGTCCGAGTCCCTCGGCGAGGGCCTGCGCGATCGGATGGCTCGTGATGCGGATGCCCACGGTGCGGCGCTTGTCGTGCGTGAGCATGCGCGGCACCTCGTGCGTGGCTGGAACGACGAGCGTGTACGGCCCGGGGAAGATGCGCTGCGCGAGATGGAACGCGGTGTTCGAGAACTGGCCGAACTGCGATGCCGTCGAGAGATCCGGGCAGATCAGCGCGAGCTTCTGCTTCCGGTTCATGTTCTTCGCGCGATAGATGCGCTCGATCGCGTCGCGCGATTCGATGGCGCACCCGAGCGCATAGATCGAGTCCGTCGGATACGCGATGACGCCTCCGCGATGGAGGATCTCGATCGCCTGCTCGATCTTGCGCGGGTTCGGGTCGCCCCACTCGTCGAACACGAGACGGAGCGGCGTCGCCGCGCGCGATTGGCGAGCGGGCGCGCTCATGGCGTCCCCTTCGCGTCGGGCCGGAAGCCTTTGCCGATCACGTACTGCTCGATCGAGATCTGACGGCTCGATGCGGGCTTTGCAGTCTTGGCCGACACGAAGCGCGCGCGAACGGAGTCGCCGAGCCGCTTGAAGTCAGGACCTTGGAACAGCTTGCCGACGAAGTTTCCACCGGGGGCGAGGACGAGCGTCGCGATCTCGAGCGCGCGCTCGAACAGCGCCTCCGAGCGCGCCTGATCCATGCTGCGAATACCGGTCGTGTCGGGTGCCATGTCGCTCAGCACCACATCGAATGCAGGGAGCTCGCCACGCAGCTCCGCCACGTCGATGGTCATCACATCGCCGACGATGATCCGCGAGCCCATCGGCGGGCGTTGCAGAGGCGCACGATCGAGACCGACGAGCTGTGCCTTCTCGCCGATCGTCTGCCGCGCGTACTGGAGCCAAGACCCGGGCGCACAGCCGAGGTCGAGCACGCGCGTGTGACCGGCTTCGAAGATCTTGTGCTTCTCGTCGATCTCCTGAAGCTTGTAGACGGCGCGCGCGAGAAACCCTTCCTTCTTCGCTTTCTGGTGAAAGCGATCGTGGCGGGTGGTGCGGTCGTCGAGCCGTTTGGTGGCCATAACGTACAAAAACGCCCGGCACCGTAGCGCCGAGCGTTCCTTTAAGTAGCTGCCTGAATGGCGCGGTTCAGCGACCCGCGGCGGCCTTCTTGGAGGCCTTGAGCGGGTTCTTCGAGCGAACCTCTTCCTTGCCCATGCCCCTGCGCTTGTACGCGGTGCGCGTGGCGGAGACCGTCACGACCACGTACTCGTTCGGCGCGCCCGGAACCGAGCCGCGCACGAGGATGCAGTTCTCCTCGGGGAGAATGCGGAACAGCTGGAGGTTCTGCTGCGTGACCTTCTCGTTGCCCATCTGGCCCGCCATGCGCTTGCCCTTGTGGACGCGCTGCGGGGTGAGGCGGCAGCCGATGGATCCGCCGTGGCGGAAGTACTCGTGCGTACCGTGGGCGCGGGTCATGCCCTTCATGTGGTGCTTCTTGATGACGCCCTGGTAGCCCTTACCCTTCGACGTACCTTCGACGTCGAGCGGCATGTTCTCGGTGAACACGTCCGAGGGGCCGAGCGCCTGACCGACGGTGTACTTCGCCACCTCTTCGGCCGACAGACGAAGCTCGCGGATGAAGCGCTGCGGCTTGAGGCCCGCGTCCTTCACTGCGCCGAGCTCCGGCTTGGTGGCGAGGCGGACCGGCTTCTCGTCGAAGCCGAGCACGAGGGCGCTGTAGCCATCACGCTCTTGGGTGCGGGTGCCGACGACGTGGCAGGGCCCCGTCTGGATGACCGTCACGGGAATGGACTCGCCGTCCTCCGCGAACACTTGCGTCATCCCAATCTTCTTGCCGAGAAGGCCAATCTTTTGCGCCATGACGAAACAGCTCCTACGTACCGGAAACGAGGGGGGAATCTATACGCGCCTGGTCCGGCGCCGTCAAGCTGAAGACGCGGCACGTGTTCAGGACCGTTTGTGCGGCTAAGTCCTCGATATTCATGCCTGCACACGTCGCGACCACCTCGGCGGTGTGAACCATGAAGCTCGGTTCATTGCGTTTTCCGCGTTTGGGGATCGGTGCGAGGTAGGGGCAATCGGTCTCGATCAGGATGCGATCACGAGGCACGAAGGGCACCGCATCGCGGATCGACTGCGCCGTCTTGTACGTGATGATGCCGCTGAACGAGATGTACGCGCCCATCTCGGTGTACGCGCGCGCGTCGTCGGGCGTGCCGGTGAAGCAGTGGATGATCACGCCGCGCTCCATCGCGTTTCCCTCGCGCAGGATCGCGCGCGCGTCGTCGTGTGCGTCGCGGATGTGGCACACGATGGGCTTGTTCACGCGATGCGCGAGATCGATGAACCGCGCGAACGCCTCCTTCTGCGTCTCGCGCGGCGAGTGATCGTAATAGTAGTCGAGCCCGGTCTCGCCGATCGCCACCACGCGCGGATGCGGTGCGAGCCGCTCGTGCACCGCCCACCACTCGGGTGTCATCTTGTCCACGTCGTGCGGGTGGGTGGCGACCGTGGCCCATACGTCCGGATCGCGCTCCGCGAGCGCGACGCTGCGCTCGGCGCTCGACGGATCGCCGACCGCACCGATAACAATGATGCGCTGCACGCCGGCCGCGCGTGCGCGAGCGAGCACCGCGTCGCGATCCTCGTCGAACTCGGGACCGTCGACGTGTGCGTGACTATCGAACAGCTGGATCATTCTTCTCGCGTCCTTCGATTGCCTTGAGCGCCATGGCGATCGCTTCGAGGAAGTCCGTGCCTTTGCCGCTGCGTGCGAGCTTCTCGAGCGGCGCTCGGGCCCAGGCGCCAGCGGTCGCGCCGAGCTGCTCGATCGCGAGCCCGCGCACGTGACCCTTGCGTGCCGTGAGTCCGGCGAGCAGCACGCGGCGCGCTGGATCGCGATACGGGCCCTCGGGCTGGAGCTCGAGGAGCTTGCCCGCGGCGAGCACGATCGCCTCGGGCGACGTGGCCTTCGCGGTCAACGCGCGACCGAGCTGCTCCGCATCGTCGGGCGTGCCGAGCTTGCCGAGCGCGGTCACCGCATCCCACGCGCGATCCGTATCGCCGAGCGCACGCACGAGCGATGCGCGGCCGCGATCGTCGCCGAGCTCGGCGAGCGCGTAGCTCACGTCGAACCGCGTGCTGGCATCGAGATGATCGAGCTGCTCGGCGAGCTTCTCGACCGCGCGCGCGTCGCCGATCGCTCCGAGCGCGAGCGCGGCCGCGGCCACGACCTGCGGGTCTTTGTCGCCGAGCGCGTTGACCACGTGCTCGTAGCTCCGCTTCGCGTCGAGCTCGACGAGCGATGTGGCCGCTTGAAATCGCAGATCGGGCGGGCCCTTCGCGAGCGCCTCGACGAGCGGCTCGAACGCGTCGCGGTGGCCGATCGTCCCCAGCGCGATCGCCGCGTGTTGCCGCACCGGCGCGGTGCCATCGTCGAGTCGCTTGACGAGCGCGGGCACCGCCGACGGGTCGCGCAGCTCGCCGAGCGAGCTCGCCGCTTCCATGCGCACCTCGGGATGATCGTCCTCGAGGGCGACGATCAACGCCTCGACCGCGCGCCGCTTCTCGGTGGGATCCTTCACGTCGCCGAGCGCCTGCGCCGCGAGCACGCGCGCCTTGGGGCTCGACGCGCGCGAGATGTCGCGCATCGCCGCTTCGAACGTCAGCGTGGAGCTCGGGATCCAGAACGACATGGCAGGTGCCGCACCCTAGCAGTAACCTCGGTGCGATGTCCGAGCGCGTCGTCTGCGACCACTGCGAGGGCAGGGGCTGGTGGCGCAGCGGATGCGATGGCGACGTCGATTGCTACGAGTGCCACGGCACCGGCGTCGCGCGCGTGCAGGGGAACTGCGACGCGTGCCTCGGGTGGGGCTGGTCGATCACCGCCGAGCCGTGCGTGACGTGTGATGCGACGGGCTCCGTGGACCTGCCCGTCGCGCTCTATTGGTGCCAGGGCTGCCATCGCACGATCGGTGCGGCTCACGACGAGACCGCAGTCTGCCCACGCGGTGCGGACCACGCTCTCGAGCGGCGCACCGGGCGTACCGGTTCTTCGTGATCGCGGTGGCGGCGCGTCGTATAAGCCGCGGATGCAGCCGCGCGCGATTCACTTCGTCTCCGCTGTCCTGGTGGGGGCGGGCATCGGTGTCTTTCTCTATCGCTTCGCCGTGCTCGGCATCTTCTGGAGGGGTGACGCGACGTGGCTGTTCCCCGCCGTCGGTGCGGGCCTCCTGGCGAGCGGCTTCAAGCTCCAATCGTTGGACACGCAGAGCGAGCGCCCCGCGATCGCCACGCGCATCGCGCTCGCGATCGTCGGCATCGGCGCGTCGATGGGGCTCTTGTTCTTGCTCGTTCCGCCGCTGTCGGACATCTCGCTCGCGCAGAAGTCGTTCCCGGGCTTCTCGCTCGACGCGCCGACGGCAACAGCGGATGTCGAGGTCATCGACTACAACACCGGCACCGTCACGTGGAAGAAGCTCGGCGGTGCGAACGCGGTCGTGTCCGTCACGTGGCAAGTTGGAGCATCGTCCCGCCAGGATCTCGAGCTCGGTATGAAGGCTCTGTCGGGCGAGCTCGGCGGTGGCGCGCCGACGTTTTCGACGCTGGCCGGTCCGGGCGGCACGCAGGTCGACACCATCACGATCGACACGAACAAGGGGCTGCCGCTTCGTATGTCGTCGGTGCCGTGCGGTAACCGCGGCGTGCTGCTCATGTCGATCGGCGAGAAGGGCATCGAGTCGGTTCACGCCCGCATGCTGACGACCTTCGTGTGCACGCCCGACGAGACCAAGGAGAGCGTCGCACCGGGCACGGTGCGCGTCGCGATCTCGCTTCCCGGGTGGACGACCAACGAGAAAGAGCAGGGACAGATCACGCTCCTGTCTCCGGACGGAAACGCGCTGCTCATCATGCGCGAGATCAGCGCGCAGCACGCCGAGCTCGCCGGGCTCATCGCACCGCTCTTGAACGCGTTCGGTGGCGACGTCACGGCGAAGCCACAGGTCGGCGACCGTGTCCCGTACAGTGGAACGATGGAGGGCGAGAACGTCGAAGGTTGGGCGCGACGCATCGCGTGCCCGACGCATGGCGTGCTCCTGCTCGTCATGGCGAACAGCGTGGAGCACGCGGAAGCCGCGTACGTCGCGACCAGCGGCGCGGGGTGCCTGCGCGAGGGTGAAACGCCGCCCGTGTGGCCGGAGCCGCCGGCTGCCGAGCCGGCACCAGCCGAGTAATCAGTCGCCGCGCGTCGCGTAGTAGTACGTGCACTCGTCGAGCTTCTCGGCGGCCCACGAGGGCTCGCTCGACACGACGGGACCGAGTAGCTGCGCGACCCACTGCGCGTGCTGAGTCCAGCCGCGCTCGAGCGACGCGTTGATCAGATCCTCCGCCGCGGTCTCCGGATCGCGCTGGCGCTGCACCCAGCCGACGACCTGGTTCGGATCGCCAGCCGCGACGGCGCCAATGCCGACGGTGTTGTTCTCGCGCACCGTGCGTTCGTCCTGGGCCGTGTACTGCATGAACTGGCTCATCTTGCCGTTCACTTCGTCCTGCACCGTCTGTGCGGTCCAGCTCGGGATGTACGAGCCCATCGCCGATGCATACGCTTGCCAGTACGCGCGATTCGCTTGCTCCCAGCGCGCGAGATCGTCGAGCGTCTTGTGGCGAATGCGGTGCCACAGCGCCTCCGCGTCCTGCATCTGGCACCAGTAGTCCCACGCGGCCTCGCGCGCCAAGAAGATCGCCCCGCTGCCGCCGACGAACATCGAGGCTGCGGTCCCGGGCGTCACCACGCTGACCGCGCGACACGCGCCGCACGTGACGTTGATCGCCTGATGCCACAGCGGCTTCTCGAGTGGTGCACCGCAGTGCTGACACGCGACGCCGATCTTCACTTCCTCGAGCGCGGCCACGTGAAGCGCGCGCGCCCACTCGGCTTCGCCTTGCATGATCATGCGCTCGGTCTCGCGATCGAGCCATCGCTTGAACGCGCCAGTCATCGCGACCAGATGCGCGCGGAAGTAACCACCCGCGCGACCGCTGATCTCGACGGCGTCGAGCTCGCTGTCGATCTTCGACCACTGATCGGCGACCTTCTCCGCGAGCTGGAGGAGGCGTGCTTTCAGCGCGTTCGACACGCCGGTCATGCCCGTGCCGTCGACGGCGTCGTGCGAGATGACCTCGGCGTAGCCGGCTTTCGCTTCGGCCTCGATCTCCTTCACGCGTCCGCGCACCTTCTCGAGGAACGTTGTCCAGCGCGTGCCGAACGGCGCGAGCTGAGGGGGCCACTGCTGAGTCATGTGCCGAGCTTGTCCTTTCCGCAGAACTGACACGCGAGCGTCTCGGAGAGACGCGGTCCACCACATCGCGAGCAACGGATCACGTAGCCGCCGGGCGGTCGCTGCCAACCTTTGTCCTTCGCTGTCTTTGCCGACTGCACCGCGAACGCGAACATGCTCTTCGGTCGCCACGTCGCGTACTCGAGGTACGTCGGCTCGATCGATGCCCACACGATGTTCGCCGCGTCGATCAAGCGCGGATCGCCGATCGCTTGCGCGAACCTCGTCGCGATCGCGCGCGCGCACGCGGCGACCTCGCCGGGCAATGCGCCGCGCGCGAGATTCACACGCGCGCGATACGCCGATCGCTCGTGCTCCGGTGTCGGAGGCACGCCGTGCTGCGCGAGGACCTTTGCCCACGCGTCGTTGACGCCGCCGGCCGGTTCGACGAGCAGCGCTTGATCGAAGAGCTTGCCGAGCTCCTCGGTGAGATACCCGAGGAGCGCCATCTGATCCGCCATGGGCTAGGCGTTCAGATCGTCGTCGAAGCTGCCGCCTTGCGCCTTGTACTGCTGCTCGTACTTGGTCTGCAGATCGCTGATCTGGAGAGCGACGCGATAGTCGCCCGCGATCTTCGCGGACCAGTACTGGCTGAGGTTCGACCAGTCCATCGCCGTCATGCCGAACTGCTGCTGCAGCATCTGGTTGACGTCGCGACCCTGCTGCGCCCACGCGGACTGCGCGCCACCGATCTCGGCGTAGCGCTCCATCGTGCACGGCTCTGCACCGACGGCACCTTGACCGTGGTTGAGGTTGCCCGCTTGGCCCGCGTTCGCAGCAGCCGCGGCACCGAACTGACCCTGACCCGCCTGGCCGAAGTACTTTCCGTACTCGGTGAGCAGCGCCATCGTCGCGTTCATGTCGCCGGCTTGTCCGCTCATGCGGCGCGTCCACTCCTCGCTGACGCGCTCCCACTTCGCTTGATCCATGCCTTGCTCGGCGAGGATCGCGGCCCACTTGCCCATGTCATTGCCGATCGTGCCCGCGCGCGCCTGGGTCGTCGCGTAGACCTGGAGCGACACGCCTTCGACGGGCTCCATGATCGCGCTGTTGGACTGCATCGCTGCGCCCATCGCTTCACGCTGCGCGCGCGAGCCCGCGTTCATCGCGGCCTGCATGAACTCGTGCTGATGACCGAAGTACTTGTTGAACGTGTCGCGGACGCGCGTCATGTGCGCCCAATCGCGAAGACCGAACTCGCGCGCCTTCGCGTCGCACGCGTCGTCGCCGCCTTGATTGCCGGCCATCTCGATCGCCTTCAGTCGATACCAGAACTCTTCGTGGTTGTTGGGATCCCAACCACCCCAGTCGTCGGCCTCGCCGTCGTCCTGGTTGTCATCGTCGCTGGAGTCGTCCTCGGGCTCGGGCTCTTCGTGGTGCGCGTACTGCGGCTGCTGCGGCGGCTGCGGCGGCTGCGGGGTTACGGCTTCGGTGGCGCCCTTGACGGCATTCTTCAGCTTGTCGAACAGACCCATGAAATCTCCTTGCGAACGTCGAGTTGGGGGAACCTTCAGCAATCACCGCGCCGAGTCCCGTCGGCGGCTAAGTGATAGCGACTCCTCGATTCGCGCGCGATCCCGCTACGCAAGAAGTTGCGTGATCGCGCAACGCTTCCGAATCGACGCACCTGAACGGTTCCGTCCCCAGTGTCTATCCACGTTATCACGCGGGGCGGTCGGACTTCGTCGCTCGGTCCAACGATTCGACGCGCTCGATGCGTTCGGGATCAACGCTCGCGAGGATCGTCGCGACGAGAGCGGGCGCGTCCTCGATCTCGTACGGCGCGGGTGCTCCATCGCCGGGAACCAGCAAGCTGGTCTCGGGCGTGCCGCCGTCGACAAACGCGGTGTGTGTCGACTCCGAGGCGACGACGCGCTTCACGTCGCGCCACGCGAGACGGAACACGGTCTTCGTGGGCCGCTTCACCTCGATGCCATCGTCGTCGGTGACGACCGTCGTCTTCCACGTCGGCGAGCCGAGGTAGAGAAGTCCGAACGACGCGCCGATCGCGCTGATCGCGAGAGGCATCGCGGCGAGGCTCGCGGCGATGCCCGCGATACCGACCGCGCCTGCGACGCCGATCGCGCTCCACGCCATGCCGCGATAGCGAGGGCGAAAGCGATGCGTGCGCGGCATGCGCGCTACTGCTTCGCGACGAGCGCGGCGATCTGCGCGCGCGTCTCGAGCGGGATCGATTCGAACAACACGCCGAAGCCCTTCGGCAGCGTCACGTTGCCGCCCTGGCCAGGCAGCTCGCAGTCATCCGTGCGTTGCCACAGCACCCAGCCGACCGCGTCGATCGCGCCGATGCCACGCACCTCGAACTTCAGCGCGACGCGCGAGAGAAGTGGCAGTGGCGGGCCCGAGATGAACGCGCCGTTCGTCGAGAGATCGCGGACGACCGCCGGGAAGCGGCGACCGATCGTCGAGCTGTCGCTGTCCACGCGACGGAACACCGCGGCGAGGTTCGGGTGCAACGTCATCGGCACCTGGCCGATCGATTCGATCACCGCAGGAGAGTTGACCACGAGACGTGCTGCTCGACGGTGGTCTGCCATATCGCCGCTATCGTACTCGCGTTCCCGGGGGCACGGCGGTATCGACCGCCGAAAGTCCGAGGATCGCCTCGTCGCCCGCGGCGAGGATCATTCCCTCGGAGACGAGGCCGGCCATCTTTCGCGGCGCGAGGTTCGCCACGACGATCACCTGCTTGCCGACGAGCGCATCCGGCGCGAAGGCCTCGGCGATGCCGGCGACGATCGAGCGCAGCTTGCGCTCGCCGAGATCGACCTGGAGGTGCAGGAGCTTGTCCTTCTTCGGGACCTTCACCGCCTCCTTCACCGTGCCGACGCGGAGCTCGAGCTTCGCGAAGTCGTCGTAGGTGATCGTGGGCGTCGGTGCCGGTGCCGCGGGCGTTGCTTGCGCGGGCGTAGCAGTCGTTGGTGTCTCGGCCACGTCGCCGATCACCTTCTTCAGGATCTCGCTCTGCTTCTTGTCGTCCAGGCGCGGAAACAGCGGCGACGGTGGTGGAATCGTCGACAGCGTCGGCGCCTGCGGAAACACGCGGCCCTCGGCGGTCTCGGGCCACGTCGGCGTGCGCGGATCGCCCAGCCACTCGAGGAGCGTCTTGCTCGTCGCGGGCAGCACGGGCGCGATCATGCGTGCGATCGTCCACAAGCTGCACTGCAAGCACCACAGCGCGTGGGGCAGAGCAGGGTCCTTGGCCTTCGCCATCGTCCACGGCTGCGTCTGATCGATGAAGCGATTCGCCTGACCGACAAAGCGCCACAGCGCCTCGAGTGCGCGCGACGGTGCGCCCGCGTCGAACTCTTTCGCCACGAGGTTCACCGCAGCGAACGCCTGCGTCTCGATCGCCCAGTACGGATTCTCGCCGGCGCCGAACTGCACGTCGTCTCGCGACGGCGGGAACTCGCCCGCGAACTTGCTGACCATCGTCATCGCGCGATTGACGAGGTTACCGAGGTCGTTGGCGAGCTCGGCGTTGAAGCGACCGAACAGCGACTCGAACGTGAAGTCGCCATCGTTGCCGAGCGGCACCTCGCGCAAGAGGTAGTATCGCATCGCGTCGATGCCGATCGGTCGGCCGAGCGGACCCACTGCGAGCGCGTCGCCGAGCGTCAGCGGATCGATGCGCGTCGCCGGCATCGACTTGCTGATCTTCTCGCCGCGCACGGTCCACCAGCCGTGCGCGAAGATCGACTTGGGTAGCGGCAGCCCGGCGCTCATCAGGAACGCGGGCCAGTACACCGCGTGAAACCGCAGGATGTCCTTGCCGATCAAGTGCACGGCCTCGGGGAAGTACTTCTTCGCGTCGGCACCCTCGAGGTCGATGTCGTCGCCGACGAGGTCCGAGTAGTAGTTCGTGAGCGCGTCCATCCACACGTAGATGACGTGCTTGTCCGCGCTGTCCTTGTCATCCTCGGGAACCGGGATGCCCCACGACATCGTGGTGCGCGACACGCTCAGATCACGCAGCTCCTCGCGCTCGAGGAACGAGACGATCTCGTTGCGGTACGCGGTCGGACGAATGAAGTCCGGGTTCGCCGCGATGTGCGCGAGCAGCGGCTTCGCGTACTTGCTCAGCTTGAAGAACCACGAGCGCTCTTTGTCGACCCAGTTCACCGGGCGCTTGTGGACAGCGCAGCTCCACCCGTCGCCGTCTTTGACGAGCTGGCTCTCCGTGTAGAACGCCTCGCAGCCGACGCAGTACCAGCCCTGATACGTCGCGACGTACAGGTCCTCGCGATTGCGCTCGGTGATGCGATTCCACAGCGCCGCCACCACCTTCTTGTGCTTGGCGTCGGTCGTGCGAATGAAGCGATAGTCCGCGATGCCGAGCGCCTTCCACGCCTCGTCGAAGCGCGGCGCGACGGAGTCCACGAGCGCCTGCGGCGTCATGCCCTTCTTGGTCGCGGTCTCTTCGATCTTCTGGCCGTGCTCGTCGGTGCCGGTCAGAAATCGCGTGTCGTCTCCGCGCATGCGATGAAAGCGCGCGAACGTGTCGGCGACAATCGTCGTGTATGCGTGCCCGAGGTGCGGCACGTCGTTGACGTAGTAGATCGGCGTCGTGATGTAGAAGGGCGTCGTCATAGTCACTCGTCGTCGTCGGTGTCGAGTCCCGTGTGTCCCCCGGGAACATGATCGAGCTCGGTCCCCGCATCGTCCGCGTCGTCCGGATCGCCGCTCGGCACGTGGTGCATCGAGCTCGGATCGTCGGTCGGCCCGCCATCGTCGTCGTCGTGATCCAGGTCGGCATAGAGCTCGCCGACGAGCTTCGCGGGATCCTCGTCGCGGTCCTCGGCGTGCTCGTTGGCGATCGGCGGAGGCACGGAGCCGCGGCGATCGCCTCGCCGGTCATCGCGCCGGTCATCGCGCCGGTCATCACGCCGGTCATCGCGCCGATCATCGCGTCGATCATCGCGCCGCTCGCCACGCCCACCTTCGCGGTCCGGGCGTTCGCCGCGCGCACCGCGCTCACCGCGCTCGCCTCGCTCGCCACCTGGCTGTGCGCCCGGCGGGAACAGCGGCTTCACGTCGACCGCGGGCACGACCTCGCTGTCGCCCATGCCGTAGCTCACGCGCACGCGCTGCCGCAGCACGTCGACCTCGACGACGCGACCTTCACCGCGCGCGCTCACCACGCGCTTGCCGAGCTTGGGCAGCCCCTTGCGCAGCTCCGCGTACCCGGCTTGCTCGTACACCAAGCAGCACTTGAGGCGACCGCACTGGCCGGACACCTTCGTCGGCGAAAGCACGAGCCCCTGGTCCTTCGCCATCTTGATCGACACCGGCACGAAGTCCGGCAGCCACGTCGTGCAGCACAGCGTGAGCCCGCAGCTGCCGATGCCGCCCACGGCCTTCGCTTCGTCGCGAACGCCCAGCTGCCGCAGCTCCACACGCGCACCCGTCTCGCGCCCGACATCGGCGAGGAACCCGCGGAGGTCCAGCCGATCATCGCTCGTGTAATACAGGTTCAGCTTCGCGCCGCGTCCGAGCGGGCCATGTAGCTCGACTCGATACACTTTCATCGGCAGCCGATACTTGCTCGCGATGTCCTTCGCGATCCGCAACGCCTTCTGCGTGTCCGCATCGCCTTCGCGCTCGCCCTGCAAGTCCTTCTCGGTCGCCACGCGCAACACGCGCCGCACGCGCTCGCGCTGCATCTTCCGGCTCGGCGCCGTCGCCACCGTCGCGAGCCGCGGGCCACGCTCGGTGTCGACGAGCAACCGCGCTCCGATCGCGAACACCTGATCGCCCGCGTCCGCCCACACCACGCGGCCGCCCGGCGTGAATCGAACGCCGATGATGCCGCCCACCTCGCCGAGCTTCTCGCTCACCACCTGGCCCCACGTCACCGGATCGACATCGTCGCTCGGCGCATCGGCCGCAAACTCGCTGACGAACGCGACATCTTTGATCGGGCTGTCATCGTCCGTTCCCCACGCCTGCGCGCTCTCCTGCGGAGCCTCGATGTCGTCGTCGATCGCGTGCGCTCGTTTGCCCTGTAGCGATGGCGCTGCCGGTGGTGCGAACTGCTGCTTCTCGCGCGCGGGGCCTTGCTCGCGTCGCTCGCGACCGCCGCTATCACGTCCGCCGCCATCACGTCCGCCGCCATCACGTCCGCCATCGCGTCCGCCGCCATCGCGTCCGCCGCGTCCGGTGCGTTCACGACCGCCACGTCCACCGTCGCCGCGCGCATCGCGCCCGCTGTCATTGCGACCACCGTCGTTACGAGGGCTATCGCCACCGCGACCGCCGTCGGCACGCGCATCGCGAGGGCCATCGTTGCGAGGGCCATCGTGGCGAGTGCCATCATTGCGACCGCCATCGCCACGCGCGTCGCGATTTCGCTCGCCTCGTCGTCGGCGTTCGCGTCGCGGTTCACTCGCACGTGCCGGCGTACCGGCCGCGCGTGCGCGTTCATCCTCGCTTCCGATGCCCTCGCCGGGCGCGGGGACGTGACTTCCCTCTGGACGATCGCGAAGCTGTGCGTCCCCGGATCGATCGTCGCGCCCCTCGAGCGTCGGCGAGCTCGACGAGCTCGTCGAGCTCGTCGTCGGAGCCGAGCTCGAAGGTGATGTGTTTGACGGTCTCGACGGCGATGTGCTCGACGGCGATGTGCTCGACGAGCTCGAAGCGCCCGCGTCGTCGTCGCCCCAACCATCGTCGAGCGCATCGCTCATCGGTGAGAGCGTCGAGCTCGACGGGCGTGGTCCGCTGCCTACGGCGGGCGGCGCGCTGCTTGTCGGCGCGGAGCCACTCGACGACGTCGATGCACCTCCGTCGAGGTTTCGCGCGTTCCAATCACGGCGCGGTCGATCCCCGCCGCCACGAGTCCCACCGCCACGATCCCCACCACCACGATCCCCACCGCCACGATCACCACCACCACGATCCCCACCGCTGGCGGCTGCACCGCTGGGGGCTGCACCGCTGGTGGCTGCACCGCTGGGGGCTGCACCGCTGGCTGCACCCGCGCGATCACCGCCAGCGTCGCCGCGCGTCTCTACGTCGCCCGAACGATCGCCACGACGACGGCGCCGCCGTCGGCGTCGACGCCCTGGCTCACCATCGCCGGCCGATGGCCCACCGGCATCACCGGCAGGCGCGTCATCGTCCGGACCGTCATCGGGCCCCTCGTCGTCGGTGCTCACACGGCCTCCACGATGCGGCCGTGCGCGAGCGGGCCGTCCCCGAACGCGCCGTTCGCGGCTACTGCGATGCGCGTACGATCCGCGATCAACACGGTGCACACGCGACGTGCGCGAGTGCGTAGCGAGCAACATCTACAAGCGTACATCTCAACCTGCATGCGCGGGGAGCGTCGCGAGCTGCGCGAGGAGCGCCTCGACCGCGAGTTGTGGGTTCGCGTTGTGAATCGCGACGGCCGTATGCCACGACATGACCGCGTGCGCGCGCGCGGCGGCGATGCGAGCCGCGTCGCCATCGCCCGAAGAGGCAGCCGCGTGCGCACGCGCGTGCAGCGCTTGCGCGGCGGCGATGAGGACAGGAGCCGTTTCGCCTTTGGCCTCCGCGATGCGCACGGGCAGCGTGGGGACGTGCGTGTCACGTGCGAGCTCGGCGCCGAGCGCGGCGATGCGCTCGAGCTTGACGGGATCCGCATCGGAGGCGAGGGCGGTGCCACCCGCGAAGCGCACGCGTTGGCAGCGGCTGCGGATCGTGGGCAACAGCTGCTCGGGCGCGGTGGTGCAGAGGATGAAGAGCGTGTGCGCGGGCGGTTCTTCGAGCGTCTTCAGGAGCGCGTTGGCGGCAGGCGGGGCGAGGGAGGTGGCCTCCTCGACGATGAACACGCGCAGCTCACCTTCGTGTGGCGGCATTCCCATGCGCGCGATGACCTGGGTCCGAATGTTCTCGATGGGAATGATCTGCGCGGCACCCTCGCGGACGAGCGTGACGACATCGGGGTGGATGCCCGTCGCGATCTTGCCGCAGGCATCGCACTCCCCGCAGCCAGTGCCGCGGGCGCGCTGGCAAGACAGGGCAGTCGCGAGCGCGATCGCCGTGTCGTAGAGCGGCGCGCCTTTGGGACCCGAGAACAGGTACGCGTGCGGAACGCGGTCGACAGAGATGGCGCGTTGGAGCTGCGCGATCACACGCGCTTGCCCCGGAATCCTCTGCCATGCCGTCACGGGCCGACGCTAGCACATGAACGCTCCATAGAATCCGCCTCGCCGGAACGTGCCGGAGCATTCTGTGGCGTAGCGCGTGCGAGGGAGATAGGGTTCGCCGCATGACGCAGTTTCCGCGCGCGAAGACCGGTACTGGGCCACTCACGGTGGAAGGGCCTACGTTCCAGGCGTTCCGTGAAGTGCCGCGTACGGGCGTCATCTTCGTGACGTCGGAAGCGATGAAGCGCGGATACAACGCGGCCGCGTCGAGCGAGTGGTGCAACTTGGGTCAGGGAATGCCCGAGGCGGATGCGCTACCCGGAGCGCCGCCGCGGATCGCCGAGCTGCCGATCTTCGAAGGCGATCAGGAGTACGCGCCGGTCGCCGGGCTGTGGGAGCTACGCGAAGCAATCGCCGGCTACTACAACGAAGTGTTTCGCCGCGGCATGGGCAGCAAGTACAGCGCGGAGAACGTGGCGGTGTCGGGCGGGGGACGCAGCGCGCTGACCCGCGTCGCTGCATCGCTCGGCAACATCAACCTCGGGCACTTTCTGCCGGACTACACGGCGTACGAGGAGCTGCTCGGCGTGTTCCGCTTGTTCTCGCCGATCCCGATCCTCCTCGAGCCCGAGCGTGGCTATGCGTTCTCGGGCGCGGATCTGCGGCGCGAGGTGCTGGGCCGTGGCCTGGCGGCGATCCTCGCGAGCAACCCGGCGAACCCGACGGGCAAGGTGATCGGCGGCAGCGATCTCGCGGAGTGGGTCGCGGTCGGACGCGATCTCGACTGCGCGTTGATCTTCGACGAGTTCTACTCGCACTACATCTGGCGTCCGGATCTGATCGCGCAAGGAAGCGCCACCAAGATCGATGGCGGCGCGAGCACCGGTCCGGTCGAGACGGCTGCGCGCTACGTGGAGGACGTCGATCGCGATCCGGTCGTGATCCTCGACGGGCTCACCAAGAACTGGCGCTACCCGGGATGGCGCGTGACGTGGACGGTCGCCCCGAAGAAGGTGATCGAGGGCTGCGTGTCCGCCGGCTCCTTCCTCGACGGTGGCGGCTCGCGTCCGCTACAGCGCAAGGCGATCGAGCTGTTGAACCCCGCGAACGCGATGGCGGAGACCAAGGCGATTCACGCGGCGTTTGGCAAGAAGCGCTCGAAGCTGCTCAACGGCCTGCGCGACTTGGGCTTCACGATCGATCTGCCGCCGGAAGGCACGTTCTACGTGTGGGCCAGCGCGGCGCACTTGCCGAGCTCGATCAGCGACGGCATGTCGTTCTTCCGCGCCGCGCTCGATCGCAAGGTCATCACCGTCCCCGGCGACTTCTTCGACGTGGATCCGGGCAAGCGCCGCGGTGGCCGCGCGTCGCGCTTCCGCCGTCACTTGCGCTTCTCGTTCGGCCCGACGCTGGAGCGGCTCGATGTCGCGCTCGAGCGGCTGCGCGATCTCATCGCGTCGGCGTCGTAGTCGCGGATCCCGCGGAGCCCGAACCAGATCCTGCGCCAGATCCTGCGGAGCTCGCGCCGGATCCTGCGGAGCCCGCGCCGGCGGAGCCCGCCCCAGATCCCGTCTCCGATGGATCGATCGGCAGGCCGGGAATCGTCCCCGGCGCCGTGATCACTTTGAACTTCCGCGTGCCGACGAGCTGGCCGTGGATCGTGAAGGTCGTGCACTCCCACATCCCGAGCGCGTTCTTGGGCATCAGCGTCTCCGGAAAGT
>JAEYYV010000241.1 GCA_023428295.1 Pseudomonadota bacterium | reverse complement strand
CGCCCCCGCCCCACGGGGGGGGGCGCGCGCCCGGGGGGCGGCCCGCGGGGCGCGCGCCCGACGGTGATCACCGGCGGTAGCAGCGCGGCCGGTTATTACCGGCCAACGCTGATGCCGCAGTACCCGCAGTACGTCGACGACACGTCGCTCGCGTCCCGCTTCGGGATGACGACCGGCGAGTTGGTCGACATGGGGATCCAGGCGCTCGCCGCGCTTCAGTCGCTGCCGGCCGCACCGGTCGCGCAGGGCGAGGCCGGCGTCGACGTCGAGAACCTCATCACGTACCAGGGCGCGCTCTGGGAGCACGCGAAGCGCGACGAGCGCCTCCGTACGCTCGGTGGCCTGCTCGCTCGGATCCTCAAGTAGCCGGAGGTGAACCCCATGGATCTCTTCAAGAGCAACACCCCCGTCTACAAGAGCGGCAAGGCCGCGAAGGCGACTGTCACGCGTCCGGTGGCGACGTCGAGCGGGCTCTCGGGCCTGTTCGGGTCGCTGTTCGGCGGCGCGACGCCGACCTACAAGACCGTCGACGGTCGGGGCGCGAAGGCGCCCGCGTCGTCGGGCCTGCTCTCGATGTTCGCCGTGGCGCCGTCTTACAAGACCGCGCAACCGACGGACCTCGCCGAGCCGGTGCTCGAGGGCGACATGATCGCCGTCGATGTCGCGCAGGCCGAGGATCTCGGCCTCGACGACGAGGGCGCGACCTGCGTGTACGCCCCGGACGAAGTCGTCCTGCTGTAGCGCCGCGATGGCGCGACGAGGGCGCGCACTGATCGCGCCCGAATGAATCGAACCAAGTCACGAACCCAACCAGGTGGCCCTCTGGTCGCTCGCGCGAACCGAGGCCCCGATCCGTTCCTCCTCCTCGTTCCCTCCCCCTCTCTCCTCTCGCTAACGGAGTCTCCATGTCCAACGACGACAATCAGCTCGCTTCCGTGCTGTGGCTGGCCGCGGGTGGCGCGGCCGGCTACGCGGCTGGGCGCTACGTCGTCGGTCCGCTGTTCACAGCATCGTCAGCGCACGCGATGCCGCGCGCGTCGAGCTCCACTGCGGTCGCGCCGACGCTCGTCCCGCGTGCGCTGGACGCGGGGCCGTCCGGTGCGATGCAGCCGATCGATCCGTATGGCCCCGCGGTCGCCGTCGTCGCGACATCGCCCGGCGCGATGCCGCTGGTCGCACCGTACCGCCCCGCGGTGATCGATGTCGTCGCCGCGCCGTCGCCGCACGCGGGCCCGTCCGGGGACATGCGCCCGATCGACCCGTACGCCGATGTGGTGCCGAGCATCGCGACCGCACCGGGCATCGCGACTGCGTCCTCCGCGCCGAGCATCGCGACGTCGTCCACCGTACCGAGCATCGCCTCTCCGAGTGGCGCACTCAGCGCCTTGCCGACGCCGTCGGTGACGACCGCCGCGCCGATGCCGGTCGATGGTCCGATCACGATGCCATCCCAGGTCTCGGTCGCGTCACCCGCGTCGGCGTTCGCGACCGGCCCGATTACGAAGCCATCCCAGGTCTCGGTTGCATCACCAGCTTCGGTGATCGCGACCGGTCCGATCACGAGGCCGTCCCAGGTCTCGGTCGCGTCAGCTGCGTCGGCGTTCGCGACCGGCCCGATCACGAGGCCGTCCCAGGTCTAAGCGACCTCGAGCCGCCCGACCGAGAGGATCGCGCCGGTGGTCGCCCCCCCGCGCACGCCCACGTTGCGCCCGGTGTTCGCGACCAAGCCTCGCGTGCGTCGGTTCGATCCGGTGTTCGAGCGGTACCGCGGCGTGCTGCCGATCGAGTACGTGCGCGCGCTGGTCGAGCGCGAGTCCGACGGCCTGTCCAAGGCCCGCGCGGGCAGCGCAATCGGCCTCATGCAGGTCGTCCCGGTCATACTCGCCGACTACAACAAGCGCCACGGCACGGCGTATCGCGGTGAGCACCTCACCGATCCAGCGACCAACGTCGCGATCGGGTGCGAGCTCCTCCGGCTGATCGTCGACAGCTACCGCAAGCACCACCCGCGGATCCCGTCGCTGCACGCCGACTGGAACAACCTGCGCTTCGTCGAGCTGCTCACGTTCGGCTGGAACGCGGGCTACTCCGAGGCCGGTGGGCTCGGTCGTGTCGCGCGCTACCTCGAAGGTCTCGGCGCCGTCGACCTCACGATCGACCAGGTCAGCGCGCACGCCAAGGTCGCGGGCGCGTCCAAGCATCTCTCCAACCCGGCGAAGGTCGCCTGGTGCAAGAGCGTCGTCGCGCTGTACCAGCGCGAGCGGGCGCTTGCCCGCGCGGCCTTCGCCTCCTCCTAAAGGAGTCGCTCATGTCCAACGGCATGCCGTTCACGTTCGGGCTCGGAGGTGGCCTCGTGCTGTGGCACCTCCTCAAGTCCCCGACACCGACGCCCCCGGCCGCGCCCGCGCTGCGCAACACTAGCTCCGGGTTCTGCTCCATCCAGCTCGACGCCCTCGGGCTCACCATCGACGGTGCGCCCGTCGAGTTCGACGAGGCCCTCCGCCGTAGCCAGTCCGCGGGATCCGCGCTCCTCGCCGTGGCGCCCGATGCGCCCGCGGCGATCTACGCCGCGTTGACCAACGCGCTGCGCGAGGCCGGCATCCCGATCTACGCGCGCACCGTCGTGTCCGCGGCCCGCAACGCAGCCGATACGCGGACCAACTTCACGCTGCTCGTCTATACGCGCGGTCACACCGCCGGCGCCACCTCGCGCTGGTTCCGGGCCGAAACGCCGATCACGTGGGTTGAAGCGCGCGACCGACTTATCGCGGCGGGCGTCATCGAGGCCAAGCTCGCTGGGCGCACGCACGAAGCCGGTGGCTGGATGCTGTCGATCGATCCGGCGCAGTTCCACGCGGCGAAGGCGGAACCCCTGCCCGGTGCTCCGCGTAACGCCGAGGCGTTCTCGGCGTTCACGCTTGTTACGTACCCCGATGGCGTCTTCGGCTCGAACAAGATCATGCGCTGGTTCCGCGCGGACGCGCCGATGACCTGGCAGGCCGCGCGCGATCAACTCGCACGGGCGGGGATCCTCGACGCGACCGCGATCGGCCCCGGCAACCCTGGCTACTGGAAGCTGGTCACCGATCCGCGCGTGTTCATGCCGAGCCGCGCGAAGCCGATGCCCATCGCAGCATCGCGCAATTCGTACATCTCGCAGACGTTCACGCTCACCACGTACCCCGAGGGCGTCGGCGGGCCGAAGAAGGTGCGCTATTTCCTCGCGAGCGGGCCGACCCGCTGGGACGAGGCGCACGAACGGCTCGCTGCCGCGGGACTGCTCGACGACAACGCGACCAAGGCGACGGATCCTGGCTACTGGATCCTCGTCTCAGCGCCGCACGCGTTCAAGGAGCAGCTCGCCGAGACGCTGCCTCCTCGGCGCAAGCCTCGTGACGCCGCGCGCACGGGGAGCTACGCGCTCGACGGAGGCCGCACGATCGTGCGCGACGGCGAAGCACTGGTTCGCCTGGAACGCGTGGACCTCGGTAACGAGCGTTACGCGCTCTCGCCGCACGAGACCGACCAACTCGGCGCGCGGATCGTTCGCCTGCTCAACAAGAAGCGTGTGCAGTGATGCTGCGCGATCGCAAGACTGGACGCACCGTGGCTCTCGTCGGTGCTGCCGCGCTCGCGGCGTGGCTGCTGTCGCGCGGCAAGGGCTGGGGCTTTCGCCGTCCCGGCACCGCGAGCGGCGCGAACAGCGCGACGCGGCCCGCACGGAGCGTGGTGTGGATCCGTCCCGAGGGACTCACCGTCGACGGCGTCGTCGCCGATCTGCCGACCGTGATCGCGCGCTGCCGTGCGGCGGGCGAGGCCGAGGTCCACGCGACCGGAGACACGATCCACCGCGTCGTGCGCGAGACGACCCAGGCGCTCTACGACGCGGGCATCAAGCTCTACCTCGCGCAGAACCTTCTCGACATCGTGCCCTCGAGGTCGCTGCCATGAAGGAAGACGCGCTCGGTATGCTCCTGCTCGGTGGCGGCGTCAGCGCACTCGTGTGGGGCGCGACGCGCTCGCCCTCGACGGCTGTGTCACCAGATCCGACCAGCACCGCGCCCGGCGCGTGGGTGTTCCCCGTGCCGAGCCTCGGCGATCGCGCCGCGGTGATCTCGAGCCCGTTCAAGGCGAGCGCGCACCTCGGCGTGGACATCATGTTCAAGCGCCGCGATACACGCGACCTGATCGCCGTGTACCCGCCGGGCACGTCGAACGGCACGCCGCTGTTCTTCATCCCCAACGACGTCCCGGCGCTTGCCGTGTCGGCGGGCATCGTGACGTTCGCGTCGAACACGCCCGTCGGACACACCGTCATCATTCAGCATCCGAACGGCTGGACGACTTATTACACGCACCTCGCGACGCTCACCGTCGCGAAGGGGCAGCAGGTCATCGGCGGCCAGCGGCTCGGCACGATCGGCGCGAGCCCCGCCGACGGCCAACACCTGGTTCATCTGCACTTCGAGCTTTGGAAGGGACGCACGCGCGCGACCGCGATCGATCCCGACGCCTACCTCGCCGCGTGGCCGCGTCTGACCACCGCGCATATCCCTCGTGCAGAGGCGGCAGTCGCGAGCCGAAACGACCGTAGACTCATCGACTTGGCAGATTGTCTCACCGCCGGTGAGACAATTCGCTCACGGTCACTGAGCGAATCTGTTCAGGGCGCCTGCAGCACAGACTCGCGGCCCCGCACGCGCAACGGCTCGCTGTCCACCTACCGTGCCGTCGGGGAGCGCGGCGAGCCCTATCCCGAGTGGGTCCGCGCGCTGAAGGGCGAAGCAGGCGTCTACGTGATCCGCGACGCCGGCACGCACGATGTCCTGTACGTCGGCAGCTCGGCGGGCCGGCTCTATGACACCTTGACGAGGCACTTCCAGACCTGGCGCCGCTACAAGGGCTTCTGGCGCGGCCAGTTTGCCGAAGGTGCCGATCCTGGACTGACGTATCCGCGCGGCTCCGTCGAGGTCGCGGTGCGCGTGACCGCGCCCGACGACGCGCTCGACGAAGAAATGCGGCTCATCGCGCGGCTTCGGCCTCGCGACAACCAGATCGGCCAGCCGGAGCTCGAGGAGGCGCCGTTCTGATGCCTGCGATCAACCCCATCCACGGAGTTCCCATGATCCCTCACGGCCACCGCAACACCAGCTTCTGGGCGGTCAAGACACCGGGCGTGATCCTCGACGAGATGCGCGCGGCGAAGTCCGACCTCGAAGCGCTCGGACGCGATATCAGCACCACGTTTCGCGCGCCGTTCGAGACCCAGCTCGCGAGCGCGACGCAGCAGTTCCTCAAGAAATACGGCCGGCGGCCCGGCGTCGGTCGCGACGCGCGCGACGACGATGACACGGTCGTGCGCTCGCTCATGCAGCCATCGCCGACGGACGCGGACTGGGAGCACAAGAGCTACAAGGGCACGTTCGTCTACCAATGGATGGAGTTCGAGCGCGAGTTCGGCGACTTCTGGGCGGGGCACGCGCACTCGTGGACCGATCGCATGTGGCGCGGGACCTACGACCAGGCGGTCGAGTTTCGACGCCGCACGCTCGCCTGGCGGCAGAGCTTCATGTCGTTCGGCGGTCGTCCAACCAGCCCTGCGCCGAAGCCGCCCGTCGAGGAGATCCTCCCCGGGGTCTCGCTCTCGTGGAAGACGGTGGCGCTCGTCGGCGGGCTCGCGGTCGGCGCGTTGTTCGTCGTGCCTGCCGCGCTGCGTGCCGCGACCAAGCCGCGCTTATGAGCGCTTCACCACATCTCGTTCTGAACGGAGGACCCTATGGACCAGCTCATCGACACGATCCGCACGGCGATTGCGGCCGGCGCGAGCACCGAGCAGAAGGCGGCCGGCGTGCTGGCCTGTCGCACGATCATCGCCGCGCTCGACACCGAGCCCGGCAAGCCGCTCGTGCTACCGGGGACGCCGTCGTCGTCGCAGCCCGCGGCACGACCGTCGCTCGACCAAATGCTCGACTTGGCTATCGCGAAGCTCACCATGCTCGCGAACGAGCACGACAAGCGCCCGGCGTCGCCGTCGCCGAACGGTCTGCGCGTGCCCGTCATACGCGCCGCGCTGCCACGCGTCCCGACACGCTCCGCGAACAAGCTCGGCGCCAAGCCGAAGATCCCGACGAGGAAGCCGTAGCCATGGACGACATCGCGCTCGCGCTCAACCCGCCGCGCTGCGTGAAGCGCCGCCGAGAACCGACTCGCCTCGCACGCAGCGCATCGCGCGTGTGGCCACTCGCGGCGATCAACGGCCGCGCACCGGTCGTGATCGACGCGCGCCGCGCCGAGCTGCGTGGCGTCGAGCTCGCATATCCACGCCTCGACTCCACCGATGCGATTGCGAGCTGCCCGATCGGCACGGCCTACGGCACCGAGGCGCACCTCATGCCGGCGATGACCGCCGCGCTCGCGATCGACGACGGCGAGATCACGTTCGCGGGCCGGCTCGGCCACGGCTTCGGCCTCATCATCAACCACGGCAGCGGCTGGGCGTCGCACTACGCGAACCTCCAGGCCATCGTCGCGATCCGCACCGACATCTTCCGCCCGCGCGCGCAGTACATCCGCGCGGGCGACACGATCGGCTACGTCGGCGCGCCGGAGCCCGGTGCATTCAAGCGCCTGCACTTCGAGCTCTGGAAGCGCGACCGCGATCGTCGCTTCGTGCCCGTCGATCCTCGTCCGCACTTCGCGACGTGGAAGCTCGTCGAGCACGACGACGCGTTCACTCCTGCGCCGCCCGTCGTGCTCACGAAGGCCGCGTAGTGATCCGCCATGTCCACCACCACGCCTCCCCTACTCACGACCGCCGAGGCCGCGACCTACCTCCGGTTTCGCACCGCGTCGGGGATCCGCTCAGCGGTCTCGCGCAGCGAGCTGCTCCCGATGGGAGCAGGCCCGAGGGGATCCCACCTATTCACCCGGGCCGAGCTCGATCAACGAGACCAAAAACCCGCCCGAGCTAACCAAGAAGGTTCGCGTTGGGGAATTCGCGCAATCGTGGATGAAGTCGAAGGCGTTAAAGCTCGACTCGTCGACCGCAAGGACGTACGCGGACGCGCTCGAAAAGCACATCTTGCCGGCGTTGGGTGACCTCTACTACGACGCGCTCACGTCGCAGGACGTGCAGCGGTGGATCGACGACGCGCTGACGCGCGGCTGGACGTCCGAGAAACGGGGCAGCAAGCGAAACTCCAAGACCGAGCGGCGGGCGTACACCCGCGACACGGTCGCCGGTTGGTCTCGCGTGTTCCGCACCATGACTCGCGACGCGATGGCCACGCTCAGCCTGCCGCGCGATTCGACGCTGCGCATCGTGTTGCCCGCGGCGAGCATGGACGACGAAGAGTCGAACTCGCTCACCCCGGACGAGCTGACCGCGTTCCTCGATGCGATGAAGACGAGCTACCCGCAGCATCACGCGCTGGTGGCTCTGCTCGCGTACACGGGACTTCGGTTCTGTCACGCGAGCGCGTTGCACTGGGAGGACTGGGACGAGACCGCGGGCGTCTTGCGGATCACCCGCAAGAACGTGCGCGGCAAGCTCGGCTCGGTCACGCGGAAGAAGCGCGCGCCGAAGGAGTACCCGGTGCTGCCGGAGCTCGCCGAGATCCTCTCGGCACACCGCGCGCGGCTCGAGGCTGCGGCCGTGGAGACGCCCGAGCTGACGAAGAAGGGCTACATGTTCCCTTCGTCGGTCGGGACGCTCCGCACGCCGAACACGCTCGACCGCGCGTGGCAGAGCTGCCTCGCGAAGGCGAAGATCACGAAGCGCTTCACCGTTCACGGCCTGCGTTACACGTTCACGGACCTCGTCCGGCTCGCGAACGTCGATGCGGTCGTGCGGCGTGCGCTCACGGGTCACGTCACCGAGGAAATGCAGCGCCATTACTCGACGGTCGGTCTCGATGAAAAACGCGCCGCGATCAGGGGCGTGCTGCGGCTCGTTCCGCCGGCTTCCCCCACCGAACCCGCTTCCCCCACTGAAGGTGGGGTTTCGGGTGGGGTTTCGGGGGGCAACCTGCGGATCGTAGGCTGACCGATGAGCGAAGGGCGCCGTAACTGCCCGGTTTCACTGTCGAATCTTCGAGCGGGATACCGGATTCGAACCGGCGACCTTCAGCTTGGGAAGCTGACACTCTACCGCTGAGTTAATCCCGCAGAGCTGCGTAACCTTTGATCATCCGGTCTTCATCGTCAACCCCCGAGTCGGCTTGGATCACCACACGGCGTGGGAACTGGGATCCCTGCCGCGTCGACCTCGAAGGCTTCCTGCTCGGCATCATCGCGAGCGACCTCTCGTCCGAGATCGCGCACGACTTCCATGTGCACCGTCGCTTGGACGTTTCCTCCCGAGTCGGGCCGCTTACATCGTGGCTGGGCGTCACTCCGTCGCCATCCCGCCGAGGTTGGTTTCGGCGATTACCCGGCGCGTAGGGATCGACAGCGATCAATCGTTGTGATCTGGTGGCGTCGTGACCGTCGCCGACGGCGAAGCGCTACTCGCGGAGAACGCGGCGCTGCGAAAGCAGATTGCCGAGCTCGTCGAGCAAGTCGCGCGGCTCACCGAGCGTGTGACCGAGTTGTTGGCCGTCGCGCAACGCAAGCAGCGCAAGCCGGCGACTCCGTCCGCGGCGGCGCCCGTCGAGTTGGATCGTGCCGCCAAGCTCGCGTTCGACGAGCGACCGAAGCCGCCAGCGTTGCCCGCGAAGCCT
>JAEYYV010000235.1 GCA_023428295.1 Pseudomonadota bacterium | reverse complement strand
AGGCTTCGCGGGCAACGCTGGCGGCTTCGGTCGCTCGTCGAACGCGAGCTTGGCGGCACGATCCAACTCGACGGGCGCCGCCGCGGACGGAGTCGCCGGCTTGCGCTGCTTGCGTTGCGCGACGGCCGGGCAATCGCCGAAACCAACCTCGGCGGGATGCCGTGAAGTCGATGCCGGCGAGCAGCGACGTGAATGTAGCGCCGTCGATCCGGATCCGCGTCGCGTCGACGGGAATCGGCGGGAGCTGGAAGCTGCCAGCCTCGAGACGCTTGGCCAAGATGCACCAGCCGGAGCCGTCGAACCACAGTGCCTTCGCGATCCGCCGTCGCTTGTTCAGGAACAAGTACAGGTGACCGTCGACGGGATCGAGTCCGAGGAGGCGCACGGCTCCGACGAGCGCGTCGAACGAGCCGCGCATGTCGATCGGCGCAGCGACGACGAACACCCGCACCGTCGGCGGCAAACTCAGCATGCGCGGATCACCCGCACGACCCGAACGAGCGTCTCTTCGGAGAAGTCGTCGCCGATCTCGATCGCCGAGTCGCCGACACGCACCACGTACCGCGCCGTCGACGTCGGATGAGCTGTCGGAACAAGCTCGATCAGGCGCGGCGATCGCGATCGCTCCAGATTGACCGACCAGGCGTGCAACGACCGCCCGTCGACCCCATGCTTACGCGCCCACGCTCCAAGGCTCAGTCCAGCAGCCTTCGCTGCCTTCGCGCACGCGCGAGCGTCTCTCGCATCTCTAATTTTTTTTCGCATCCCGGACCGTCCCCAGTCGATGCTCTCGCGTCATCCCGGTGTCGCTGATGGGTCACCGAAAGACAATGCTCACGTCGATCACCGGCAACGAGAGGTTCTCGATGAGCAAGAAGACCAAGAGCAAGCAGACTGAAGTGCAAGAGGTGCTGCTGCGTCTGCTCGGGCAGGTGAAGATGCTCGCGAAGGAGTATCGAGTCCTGACGGGTCGTCCGCTCGGCTGCACCGGAGAGATCGCGGAGTACGAAGCGTGTCGGATCCTCGGTCTGACTCTCTGCGGCGCGCGGCAAGCGGGCTACGACGCTCTCCGGACGACCAAGAGGGGCCAGCAACGCGTTCAGATCAAGGGCCGCTGTTTGCTCCCGACCTCGAAGCCCGGGCAGCGGATCGGTCGCATCGATTGCTCGAAGGAGTTCGATTCGGTCGTGCTCGTCTTGCTCGACGAGAACTTCGCGGCGCGCACGATCTACGAAGCCGACCGCAAGGCAGTCGTCGCCGCGCTGAAGGAGCCCGGCTCGAAGGCACGCAACGAACGCGGAGCGCTGGGCGTCGCGAAGTTCAAGGCGATCGGTCGCCGTGTGTGGCCAGCGCCATCGTGGATCAGAAGCGTCCAGCCCAACCGATCGTCGTCTCGGTTCTGCTCACATCGACGATCGGCGCTCCGTCCTGCGCGTTCTCGCGACTACGAAGCCACCACAGGATGCCGCCGGCCGTGATGATGCTTCCTGCGATCGCGAGCGTCGTCCCCACAGGTGCCGTGTTGACGATGTCCGTACGCATCGGGGACGTCGCGTCCTCGTCGACGAGGATCAGCGCAGCCCCCGCTCCGATGCTGACGACGCCGACCGCGACCACGACGTACGGCGCGGTTGGGCGGTCCAGCTTCAGACCGAGCAGCCCTACCGCCGCAGCAGCTCCTCCAGCCGCGAGCAGCGTGACCGCTGGAGGAGTGGTGTCTCTTCGTCACGCGCCAGCAGGACGCGACCTGCGATCATGGTGAGCCCGCCGGTGATGGTGAGCGCGATGGGAGCTCGCATCGACGAATGTCGGCGTTCCGTGGAGCGCGGAGCCTGCCCGCCCCCATCGTCATGGAGCACGGTGACTCCGGGTGCGGTCGCCCCATCCGCGACAAAGCGCGCGAGGGATGTGACCGTCTCGGGAGGTCCGTCGAGGGGAACGCTCGCTTTCCGTTCTTCGTTACCGCGCTCGACCAATCGCGCGACCGCGATTGCCCGGCCATCGGTCCCGACGTCCGAGCTGACGATCGCCACCACGTCGCGCCCGCTCCAACGGCGCGCGATATCGCCAGCGAGCTTCGCTTCCGATCGCGTGCGTGCCTCCGAGGTAGGAAAGATCAGCGTCGCGTACTGATCCGTGACCATGACCGCGTCGTCAACGCGCGCGTCGACGAGCAAGGTGCTCGTCTCGTTCGCGCGCACCTCGAGATCGTACTGGCGACCGAGGTTGCCCACGGAGGCGCCTGGCAGCCGAATGAAGACGCGTGAGGTTCCGGGGATGACGTCTGCCACCTCGGCGTTGCCCATCCCGCGTAGCTGACCGTTCACGAAGATCGTCGCGTTCGGGTCGCCCGCCGCGATCGAGATCTGCCCGCGCCCCTGCTTCTGCAAATCCTTCACCGTCTCGCGGTAGAGCTTCTCGCCCTCCGGCCCCCATGCGTCGGCGCGCGAGATGGGGCGCTGCGAGTTCGTCGTGATCGCGTCGCGCATCGCGCGTGTCGAAGCGGGTGCGTTCCCCTCTCGCTGGTAGCAGACCGCGAGGGTGACTCGCGCACGGAAGCTCAGCTCGTTGTTCGTCGTGTCGACCGACATGAGTCCCGGATTGCGGTTGATCTCCTGAAGCGCCGTCTCCAGGGCACGGATCGCATCGGCGCACCTTCCGGCGCCGTACTCGTCGATCCCAGCGTTGACGGGCTTCGCGATCACCGCGGCCGTTAGCTCGGGGTCCAGCACGCCCGGTCGCGGCACGAGTCGACCGCCAACGCTCAGGATCGTTCGCGGCCTCGCTTCGTATCCGTGCATCTCGATGCGGTCCGCGAACACCTCCATGAACCGACCGAACTCGGGCGGGCGAACGCCGACGTGAGACTCGATAACGATTATGCGCTTTGCTTGGGGCGCGGACTGCGCGCGCGCCAGCACTGGCCCGAAGAGCACGACGACGAACAGAAACCGTACAAACTGCACGCCTCTCCTTCTGCGAGCGTTGGCTCGACATCATCGGCCCCGCGCGTGGTGCGATCAAGTCGGAGGCCGTCAGACGCGAACGCATGAGAGCCGTGTCTGAAAAATCAGACACCAGCGAAGCGTCGGATCGCAGGATGCGCTGGTTGGGAGGGCTCACCCTGCGGAAAAACTGAATGAAGACCACCGATTCAGCGGCGTGACGTGCCTCGTGTCGCCCGTAGAACCTTCACGATGAGCGCCACGTTGCCCGGCCAGTGTCGAGGGTGCCGCAATTCTCAGCACCTATCGATGACGAGCTTTCTGCTCTGGTGTGGAAGGGAGGGATGAGCTGATGTCCAACTTCGACGAGCGAAGCGACTCGACAACTGAATGGGGTCATCGCGCCGACGATGGCCCACGTATCGACGATGCGCCGGCCGCCCCTCTCCCGCCTCCCGCGACGAGTTCAGGTTCGTCGCGTCCCGCGGCGGTCGACCCGGCGATCTTCGGAATCTATCCCGAGGATTTCGGCGCTTCGTTCGTCGGTCCCGGTGCCACCGCGTCGGCGAAGGGCAAGCAAGGGCCGAGCGATTTCGATAACTGGATCGCAGAGGACCTCGCGCCCAAACCTCAACCTGACGAGAAGCCGGCATCGTGGGGAACGGCACCGACGATGCCAGGCGCACCTCAGAAGCTGACGCTTGTCGTCGAGCCTGTGCTTCCCATGTGGATCACGCTGCCGAGCGATCCCGAGTATCAACGTCGAAACGGGTTGTGGCAGTCCTTCGCGGGAGCGGTCGGCGAGGCCGCTCGTCGTCATGCAACCATGACCGCATCGTTGACGGCATACCGCCAGGCCCAGAACGATCCCGAGCTCGGTGCGCTGCGATACCCCAAGGCACCGGGGCCGGTGGACGTCTCGACGTACACGGAGCAACAGAAGGTGCCGCATCCAGCGGGCCGAACCGTCGGAAGCCTCTTCCAACGATCCGAAGGAAAAGAGACTCTCCCGCTCGATCAGAACGACAGGAAGGCGATCGGCGGTGCGCGCACGGCCGCCCAGACCAATCGAGGGAACGTGAAGAAGGAGGGCGATCAAACGGCGGACGCGGATCAAGCCGTGGAGCAAGCGCGCGCGTTCGCGCAGGCTGCGCGGAGATCTGCATCGGGCGCTGCCCACAAGCTGGAGGCTGCGATGATCCGCGTGCGACGGGCGCTCGAACGCCGCACTGGCCAGCAGACAGCGCGCGAGCGTGCCGACATCGAGAGTCGCCTCCAGTCCGCGCAGAACATCGTCGAGGTGCTTACCGACCTCGCGTCACTCGTTGCATTCGCAGCGCAAGGAAAGGAAGGGCTCGGTGACGCGATCGACAAGGCTGGCAGTCTCTTCAACAAGGCACTCGAAGCGGACGTCGCGGAGAAGCTCGATCGTCTCGACGGACTGATTCGCCAGTCACAGATCCGCGAGCAGAATCTCCTAGAGGGCGAGGTGTACGAGGAGTACGAGGAGGCGATCGATGCTGCGTCCGCGACACGGAGCCACATGACCGGAACAGTTGCCGGTCTGCTTCGCTCTCTCGGACAGCAACGCGATGCGCACGACGAGTTCGCCGAAGCTGCGGTTGCCAGCGTTCCCGATGCGCCGGCAGCGACTCGCGAGAAGCTCGGTGCGATGCTCTCGGCGATGCCATTGGTGGACGCTGCAATCTACAAAGCGCGACAGCTCGCCGACGACAGCGAGCCGGTTTCGGCGGACGCGAGCGCGATGCAGGGCTTCGGTATCGCGCGCTCGCATGGCCACCACGTGGTCGCGTCGTTCACGCGCGCGACCAACGAGCTCGCCGGTGTCCACCAGATGGCCCGCGCCGATGAGCTGAAGTGGCAGCAGCGAAAGCAGGAACTCGGGGGCGTGAGGTCGGAGATCATCGACGAGAAGGCTGGTGGATGATCTCGCTCCGAGCACACGAGATGTCACCAGTTGCGGAGCGACTGATTTCGAGGCGACTGCACCTCCTTGGGTTCTTGCCCACGGCACTCGCGATTGGTCTGCTGCTAGTCGGTTGGCTCTCAGGGTGCGGTCGAGAAGACGACAGCGCAGTTCCGTTCCATGTCGACTTGTCTCAACAAGTGAAGGGTCTTATCGCGGCGCCTGACGGCTCGGCCGTACTCGTCGTTGATGACGTCTTCGATACGCGCTGGATCGGTCGCCGCGGAACCGACGGAAACGACCGTTGGAGAACACGAGTGAGCGATGAGCGCAACACGTACTTCGATGTCGAGACCGTCGGTGTCACGGAGACGCTCGCGATCGTCCACTACATCGTTCAGCAGAAGGAGCCCGCGTTCAACGGACCTCGACGTGGCGTGGTTGTCGCGTTCGATCTTCGCAACGGGCACGAGCGCTGGCGCGTGTCCGCAAGCGCAGACCACGGAGAGAAGTTCCTGATCCGGAGCCACGATCGCAAGTGGCTGGCGATCGCGGCGGAACCTAGCGAACAGAAGCTCGCGGACGTGCTGAACATCGAATCCGGCGAGAGGGTTCGACGGCTCGACGCCTCCCTGCTTCGCAACGACAAGGATTTCGCTGCCGGTAGTTCGATGCCCTCGAAGGAGGAGTACGACCTCATCTGGCTCAAGGTCACGCTACCCGACGGCAGAGAGACGACGATCGACGGTAAGGGGATTCTAGGGAAGTACCGAGATGAGCTGGTGTACTGGAGCACCATCGAGTTGTACGCGGGTGGACGCGATCAACAGGTGTTGCTGTTCGTTTCCGATTCGCTCCGGGCGCGGGTCCTACCGCTGCTCGGCGACCATATGTACCCACCATCCTCCACCGTCGAGGAAAGCCTGGCGAGGCGAAGCCATACCCTCGATCGGTTCGTCGTCGCCCAAGGATCGGACGTCGCGAACATCATCGATCTGGAAGGCTTCGTCGTCGCTGGAACGATCCCTTCAAAATGGTCCACGGTGACGAGCAGCGGGTGGTTGATCGTCAACACCTCGAACGTACTTCGTGTGGACCACGCGACGGGTTCCATCGTCTCCATCCAGATCAACCACAAGGATTCCAACTTGCCCCGTAGTCGCGGCAAGACACTGGAGGGCACCCGTCTGTGGGTGTTCCGCGAGGACGACATGCCCGCAACGCCCCATCTGCCCGTGGACGTCGTGGACTTGACGACGATGAAATCCGTGTTCGGAGTTGGGCTCCTCGGCGACCCTGAAGTTCCTAACCTCGAGCAGAGCGTTGCTCCCCCGAAGACTGATGGTGCGACTTCTTCGGCGCCGCACGTACCCTAGCGTCGTCTGCGTCCTCGGCCGGTGGCTACGATCAAGGCGTGACTTCGTCGGCTCCCATGTCGCGGGCCGGGCCTTGTGGTCGTGCGTCACCATCCACGTCGTCGGGCAAGGCCGAGGACGGATCAGCCGCGTCCCTTGCAGGAGACGTCGCCGCGAGGTGGAAGTTGCCTTGCTGCAACGACATGAACTGCGGGTCCTCGTTGATGTTGCCTGCTCCGGGCGTCGCGTCGGGACCGATGTCCGAGTACGTCGTCGAGCAGTTCGTACTACCGCCGACCTGCTTGCCGCCTCCCGACACCGCGTTCCCGTAGACGATGTTGTTCGAGAACACGAGGGGCACCAAGACGGTGCCGCAGCTGATGCCTGTGTGCACCGGGTCAAGTCTCATTTTTGGTGTGAATGCCTGACGAGAGAACATCGGGTTCAGGTGGTTCATGCCGCGGCGGCGTGATGGTCGGCGAGCAGGGACACGTCGAGGTAGACGCGGTCGCTCCAGATGCTCGTGACCTGGAGGGCGACGGCGGTGATGAGGCGCAGTGCGCTCGCGCGGTCGGGGAAAGCGCCGATGGCGCGCGTGCGCCGTTTGATCTCGCCGTGGAGGCGTTCGAGGCCGTTCGTCGTGCGGATGCGTACGTGATGCGCCTCGGGGAACGTGAAGTACGTGGTCGCGTCGTCGAAGCCTCGCTCGAGGCACTCGACGGCCTCGGGGAACTGCTTGAAGAACTGCAAGCGGAAGGACTTCAGGTCAACCTTGACGAGTCGGTTGAGCAAGCGCCGCGTCGAGCGGTCAGCGATCGACGCGTACATCTCGTCGAACAGATCCTGCGCGCGCATGAACACACCGCGGTGGCCATTCTGGAGCGCCTTGAGC
>JAEYYV010000179.1 GCA_023428295.1 Pseudomonadota bacterium | reverse complement strand
ATGGTCTCGATGGTCGACTACCTCGAGCGCCAGGTCGGCTACGCGCCGCGCACGGGGCACGATCGCATGCGCGTGGCGCGCGCCCTCGGCGATCTGCCCGCGCTGAGCGAGGCGCTCGCGAAGGGCGAGCTGTTTCACTCCGCCATTCGTGAGCTCGTTCGCGTCGCGACGCCGCGCACGGAGTCTGCGTGGCGCGATGCCGCGCGCGGCAAGAACGTGCGCCAGATCGAGAAGCTCGTCGCGGGGCATCGGCCGGGCGACCTACCCGATGATCCGCCCGACGAGCAGGTGCGCGTGTATCGCGTGGTGTTCGACGAAGTAGACGCGGCGACCTTTGCGCTGATGCGGCAAGCGCGGCTGCTTCTCGACGAGGAGCACGGCACGCGCATGAGCGACTCGCAGGTGCTCGCGGCGATGGCGTCGACGATTATCGATGGCGCACCGCGAACCGAGCACTCGGGCCGCGCGCGCAGCCAGATCTATTACACGGTGTGCCCGGTATGCGACCGCGCCACGCAGGAAGGCGCTGGCGTGCAGGTGCCCGTCAGCGCTGCGACGCTCGAGCAAGCGCGGTGCGATGCGCAGCACATCGGTTCTGCCCACGTGGGCACAGGTCGCGCGACGCAGGACATTCCGCCCGCGACGGTGCGCCTGATCTGGCGGCGCGACGGCGGTGTGTGTCAGACGCCGGGATGTCGCTCGGCGCGCGGCCTCGAGATTCATCACATCGTCGCGCGCGCGAACGGTGGATCGCACGATCCGTCGAACCTGACGCTTCGATGCAGCTCGTGCCACACGGCGCATCACGAGGGACGGATGACGATTCGCGGCGTCGCGCCGCACGCGCTCGAGACGATCCGCAATGTCACGATGCCCGTGCCGGTCGTCACAGACGAGCAACTCCACGCCGTAACAGTGCCCGCGCCGATCGTGACGCATGCGCGCGACGAGCTGCGTGACGACGCGACGAGCACATCGATCGCGCCGCACGTTGGCGACCGTCGGATCGTCACCGCGTCGAATCCGGGGACGCCACGCAGACACGCAACGCAGCCTGTCGAGCGGGCGAACGGTCCGCTGCCACTGTCGCCGAAGTACGAGAGCGCTGTGCGCCGAGCCGAGCTGATCAAGGCGCTCACGACCTCGGGTTGGCCATCGTCGGTCGCCCGCCGGGCAGTCGATGTAGCAGTGGCACTCCTAGGCCCGAGCACGACGTTCGAGGAGCTGCTGCGCGAGTCCTTCCGACAGTGCGGCCGACAGTGCGGCCGACAGTGAGTGCCCGAGATCGCCACAAAGCGCTCCTGCTCACCGACAAGTGAGCGAGCTCCGCGCTCCGAGTCCTCGCGATCGCACGCCGCGATCAGCGTTGCGTCGGCGAAGCTCGCGTTCCGGTGCATGCGATCGCACGCGCCGAGCAGCGCGAGAGCGCAACACCACGAACCTGAGCTATCACTTCGTTCCAGCACTCGAGATCACCGCGGATGCTCACGTTCGAGATCGATGGAGAAACACCCGGTCGCCGCATCGCGTGCAAGGTCGTCCACAAAGCTCAGCGGAAGACGGCGCGACGTCACCCACGCCACGCCACGCCACGCCACGCCACGCCCCGCCACGATCCACGGATCGGTCGAGTGATCCTCGAACCTACCGACCGAGGCGCGAGTGCCCACGTGGCGACCTGGCCGTCGTTACCGAGTCCTATTCTCGGCGCACTACATCGGCGCAGAACGCGCGTTGCGACACTTGTGTTTGGCCGTCGCGGCACCATGCTCGGTCCCATGGCTCAGGACCTGGCAGGGAAAGTGTTTATCGTCACCGGCGCCAACACGGGCATCGGCAAGATCACGGCAGGAGAGCTCGCCGCGCGCGGCGCGCACGTCATCCTCGCGTGCCGCAGCGAAGCGAAGACCACCCCGGTGGTGGACGAGATCAAGCGCACGACGCTGAACGACAAGGTGGAATTCATGGCGCTCGACCTCGCAGATCAGGCGTCCGTGCGCGCGTTCGCGGATGCATTCCTCGCGCGCGGGCTGCCGCTGCACGGCCTCATCAACAACGCGGGCCTCGTCACGCGCGGCACCACCAAGGAGGGCTTCGAGCTGATCTTTGGCGTGAACCACCTCGGGCACTACTTGCTCACGCGCCTGCTGCTCGATCACATCAAGCAGACCAAAGGCGCGCGCATCGTCAACGTGTCGAGCCGCGCGCACTACCGCGCGAGGAAGATCGATTGGGGCGCGCTGCAGAAGACCACGAAGACCGTCTCGGGCTTTCACGAGTACACGGTCAGCAAGCTCGCGAACGTGCTGTTCACGCAAGAGCTCGCGAAGCGCCTCGCAGGCACCGGCGTCACCACGTACGCCGTGCACCCGGGCGGCGTGGCGACCGACGTGTGGCGCCGCATCCCCCAGCCGTTTCGCTGGCTCATGAACCGCTTCCTCATCTCGCCGGAGCAAGGCGCGGTCTCGACGCTGCGCGCGGCCACGGATCCCGCGCTCGCGAGCGAGACGGGTCGCTACTACACGCAGGATGGCTCGGAGCGCCGTGCGAGCCGCATCGCCACGGAAGATCTCGCCGCCACGCTGTGGATCAAGTCGGCCGAGTGGACCGGTCTGCCCGCGTAGAATGCGCCCATGACGACCATGGACGTTGGCAAGAAGCTCGTCGAGCTGTGCAAGCAAGGCAAGAACGACGAGGCGATCGAAGCGCTCTACTCACCCGACATCATCTCCGTGGAAGCGGGTGCACCTCCCGGACAGGATGCAACCTCGCGCGGCATCGACGCGGTTCGAGGCAAGTCCAAGTGGTGGTCCGAGAGCCACGTCGTTCACTCGTCGAGCGTCGACGGTCCGTATCCGCATGGCGACCGCTTCATCGTGAAGTTCGTCTACGACATCACGTTCAAGCCGCAGGACCGCCGCTTCACGATGCAGGAGATGGCGCTCTACACCGTGACCGACGGCAAGATCGCGAAAGAAGAGTTCTTCTACACGATGGGCTGAGCGTCGATCGTCTACGATGCAGCCATGCTGCTGCCGCTCCTCGCCGTGCTCTCGCAGATGCACTACGAAGGAGACGTTCCTGTCTCCGGCGGTGACTATGTAGAGGTCGAGTTCGAGGTGCCCGCAGGTACGGTCGAGATCGAGATCGCGCACAGCGACGGAAGTGACTACGACATCCTCGATTGGGGCGCGTGGTCACCCGAGGGATTCCGCGGCTGGGGCGGCGGGCTCGAGGACAACGCGATCATCGGCGTGGCGCAAAGCTCGCGCGGCTACCTCGCGGGAGCGATCACGCCGGGCGTGTGGCGCGTGGTGATCGGCAAGGCAAAGCTCGACGACATGGGGCACTACTCCATCGACGTCGAGTGCCGCGACAACGCCACGCTCGCCGTGCGGCCGACGCGCGCGCACGAGCCCGTCGTATTGAAGCAAGGGCGACACTGGTATCGCGGCGACTTCCACGTGCACTCCGAGCAGAGCGGCGACGCGACCGCCACGTTCGAGCAGATCCTCGCGATCGCCAAGCAGCAGCGGCTGGACTTCGTGAACCTCAGCGACCACAACACGAACGCGCAGGTGCCGCTGCTCGCCGCGTTTCAGCGCACCACGACGGACGTGCTGTTCTTGCGCGGCGCGGAGATCACCACGTACGCGGGGCACGGCAACTCCGTCGGCGTCGGCGCATACATCGACCATCGTGTCGGCGTCGGCGGGCGCACGATCAACGACGTTCTCGACGATGTCGCGGCGCGCAGCGGCATCTTCGTCGTGAATCATCCGGGCCTCGCCCTCGGCGACAACTGCATCGGCTGCGCGTGGCAGCATCCCGATACGGATTGGTCCAAGGTCACAGCGATCGAGATCATGACCGGCAAGTGGGATGTCACCGAGCCGATCTTCACGCCGATCGCGCTGCGCTTGTGGGACGAGCAGATCGAGGCGACGAAGCAGTTGATCGCGCCGGTCGGCGGTAGTGATGACCATCGCGCCGGGGTGGGCACCGGACCGCAAGACACGCCTGTCGGCAGCCCGACGACGCTCGTGCTCGCCGACGAGCTTTCGGAAGAGGCGATCGTTCGCGCCGTGAAAGAGGGCCGCACGATCGTGAACCTGCGCGGCCCCGACGATCCGGAGATCGAGCTCAAGATCGGCGACTACGAGATCGGCGACATGTTCCTCACGCACGACATTCGCATCCATGTTCGCGTGCGCGGCGGCGACGGAATGTTCGCGCAGATCTGGCGCGACGGAGCCAAGCTCGTCCAGCTCGACGTCACCGGCGACGACTTCACCACCGAGTATGTCGACGACTCGGTCACCGATGGACAGCATCGCTATCGACTCGAGCTCGTCGAGGGAGCGAACCGGCGGGTCGTCGTCACCGGGCACATCGCACCGACGTACTTCACGCCGGACGAGGGCTGCTGCAACGCGAGCGCGCGAGGCTCGCTCGTGCCGGTGCTGCTCGCGGTGTTCGGGCTTACTTGTACTCGGCGGCGTCGATCCCGTGACGCTGCAAGAGCCGCCTGAAGTTCGTGCGATCGAGCCCCGCGAGACGCGCAGCCTCGGACACCGAGCCCTTCGCCTTCTCCATCGCGAGCACGAGGTAGCGCTTCTCGAAGTCCGAGCTCGCCTTGCGCTTTGCATCGGTGAGCGGCGGCAAGTCGCCGTTCGGCATCTCGATGGCGCCGCTCGCGGGTGCAGTCGCGGCGTTCGCGTGGGCGCCGCCGCCTTTCACGATGCCCATCGGCAACGACTCGGGGGCGATCGTGTCGCCGCCGTGGTGCAGCGCGAGCGCGTGCATGATCGAGTTCTCGAGCTCGCGCACGTTGCCGGGCCACGAATACGCCGCCATCACCTCGAGCGCTTCGGCAGAGAGCGTCGGTGGATGGTTGCCACCGTGCTTCTTCAAGAAGTGCGCGGCGAGGAGCGGCAGATCGTCGAGCCGTTCGCGCAGAGGCGGTGCGCCGAGGACGACGACGTTCAGACGATAGAACAAGTCCTGCCGAAACCGACCCTGCTCGACGGCGGCGGCGAGATCCACGTGCGATGCCGCGATCACGCGAACGTCCACCTTGCGCTCGATCGAGCCGCCGACCGGGCGAACCTCGCCTTCTTGCAGCACGCGCAAGAGGCGCGCTTGCACGGACATCGGCATGTCACCGATCTCGTCGAGGAACAGCGTGCCGCCATCCGCCTCGACGAACACGCCCGCGCGATCCGTGGTGGCGCCGGTGAACGCGCCCTTGGTGTGGCCGAACAGCTCGCTATCGATCAGCGTCTCGGGGATCGCGCCGCAGTTGAGCGCGACGAAGCGCTTGCTGCGGCGCATGCCGCGCTCGTGTAGCGATCGCGCGACGAGCTCTTTGCCCGTGCCGCTCTCGCCTTGGATCATGATCGTGACGTCCTGGCTGGCGAGCCGCTCGAGCGCCGCGCGAAGCTTGCGCATCGCTGCCGAATGACCGACGAGCAGCGTGCGCGGACCGCTCTCCGCTTCGCGCTTGGTGCGCGTGAGCTCCCGGCGCATACGCGTGTAGCGCGCCGCCGACTCCACCATCGACGACAGCTCGAACGGACGGAACGGCTTGGTCAGGTAGTAGAACGCACCCGCGCGCATGCACGTGGTCGCGGTGGTCGCGGTGTTGTCGCCGGTCAACATGATGATCGACGAGAGCGACCCGGCCTCGCGGAACTTGTGCAGCACGTCGATGCCCGACATGCCGGGCAAACCGACATCGAGCAGCACCACGTCCCATCCCTCGTCCTCGCCCAGCGCGAGCCGATCGAGGACCGGCCGCGGATCTTCGGTCAGCTCCACATCGTGACCGTCGCCGCCGAGCTTCCGGTTGATCGCTTTGGAGACCTCCGGATCGTCCTCGACGACCATGACCTTTACGCGAGTAGCTTCCTCGCTCACGAGGAGGTCAAGGTCGCATGCTAAGCGGCCTTACGCAACGCACGGGCAGCGGAGGCGACCCTCTCGCGGAGCTCGCTCGGCGAGAGCGGCTTCATCAGGACCTCGTCGGCGCCAGCCATGTAGCAAGCAGCATTCATGATGTCGTCGTCGTCACCGCTCAGGATGACGCAGCAGCAATTCGCTCCATGAAGTTCCTTGAAGTGGCGAATCACGGCGACCCCGCCGACGCGCTGCATGTTGTAGTCAGCGATCACGATATCGAACTTCTGATCCGCCGAGAGAGCGATCGCTACATCGCCGTCGTCGACAGCGGTGACCGTGTACCCAGCGCGAGTCAGCGAGAGACTGAGCGCTCGCCGAATCGCGGCGTCGTCGTCTGCGAGGAGGATGTTCATCTAGGCAGCCGCTTTCACTTCGATCTCGGTAACACCGAGATGGCTACGAAGGCGCTCGACGGCGCGCCAGAGGAGCTGGCACACGCGCGACGGCGTGATGCCGAGCGACTTCGCGATCTCTTGGTAGGTCATGTCCTCGATGTAGTGGAGACCGAGGATCGTCACGTCGCGCTTCTCGAGCTTCTCGAGCGCTTCGCGAACGCGGCGGAGGAGCTGGCGATGACCGGCAGCCTCGTCGGGCGCGACGTCGCGCGACGCTTGCTGCGCGGCGAACTTGTCGTCGAGCGACTCGACCTCGACGTGCACGAGGTGCGCGAGGCCGTTGCGGTACTGCTCGATCGAGACGCCCATCTTGTCGGCCACCGTCTCGTCGGTCGCCTTCTCGCCGGTCGCTTCGACCTCGCGGATGGCGGTGTTCACCTTGCGAGCGAGCTGGCGAACGCGGCGGGGAAGCAGGTCACCACGGCGGAGCTCGTCCAGGACGGCGCCACGGATGCGCTGCTCGGCGAACGAGAGGAACGGCTCGGTACGAGAGTCGTCGTAGCGAAGCGCCGCTTCGGTCAGGCCCAGCATGCCGGCCGCGATCAGGTCTTCGCGCTGGACCCAATCGGGGCAGCGGCGCGCGACCTTCAGGGCAATGCGGCGGGCGATGTCCGCGTGGTCGGCGATGAGCTGGTTGCGGTTCGAAGCGTTGTTGGCCTGCACGGACCAACCTCATCGCAACCTGCGCGCCGCTTTTTGGCGGTTTTACCCACCCTCGAAAGCGAATGATTCAAACTACTTCAATCGCCTGACACTGGGTGGCCACATACTCACCGGGGTATTTTTCTACCCCGGGGCACTACCCGGTCGTTACCTAAACCGACCGTGCTCCCGCGTTCTTAAGCCCGGCATCGCACATTCTTTCTCGTTCACCTACTGCGGTGCGACAGCCCACCGTTCCAGCGTTCGGTGATCGGTCGCGCCGGCGCGTTGCCGGACGATCCGCCCACCCGTGAACACGGCGAAGTTCGGGATGCTCTGGATCGAGTAGCGCTCGGACAGATCCTGGAGCGCGTCGGTGTCGACCTTGAGGACGATCGCCTTGCCCGCGAGGTTGGTCGCTGCCTTCTTCACCTCCGGCGCGACCTGACGGCACGGTCCACACCACGCTGCCCAGAAGTCGACGAGCACGGGCACGCGCGCACCCGCGACGATGTCATCGAACTGCGAGGACGACGTCACCTCGATCGGCGATGCGTGCGCGGGGAGGACCGCGCTGCACTTGCCGCACTTGCCCGTATCCGCGAGGTGCTTCACCGGGATCCGATTGATGGCCTTGCACTGGCTGCACACGCGGCGCATACGCAAATGTTACCGTGCCCGCCGTGGCGAAGAGCAAGGGCGCAGCGAAGAAGGCAGTGAGACCCGCGAAGGTGAAGCTCGCTGCAAAGCCGGCCCCGAAGACAGCGAAGGCTCGCCCGAAGCCAGCTTCCGCAAAGGCAACGAAGGCGGCAACGAAGGCGAAGGCGAAGGCGGCAACGAAGGCGAAGGCTGCGAAGAAGGTAGAGCCCGCGAAGCCGAAGCTGCCCGCGGTTGCGGTGAAGCCGAAGCGAGCAACCGCGCCGTCGATCCCGCTTCCGCCACCACCGCCTCCACCGCCAGCACATCGCGACGAGATGCTCGCGCCGCGCGACATCGGGCGCCTGCTTCGCTATGGCGAGCAGTTCGGCGCGCATCGCATCGACGTGCGAATGCTTCCATTGCAGCTGCCGGCCGCGTCGGGCGCGCTCGCCGTGCAGGACCCGCTCGTTCCGAAATCGTTTCGCGTGTACGACCGCCCCGTCGTGGCGGGTCAGTTCCGCGTGATGCTCTCGATCGCGAAGACCTCCGACAAGAGCGGCAACAAGGAGCGGCTCGCCGCGATCGTGATCCACGTCGGTCGCCCGCCGATCGCGAAGTGGACCGTGGCGCACTTCGCGAAGCAGAAGAAGCCCACGTCCGCCGACGCTCTCCCGCGTGCCGATGTCACCGGCGACTACGTCGTGCTGATCGATGCGGGCAGAGGTTCGCCCGGCACGGTCGCCGTCGGAGCGCCGGTCGCATCACCACCCCCACCACCGGGCACACCCGGTCCTGCCCCGCTTCCGCCGAGCATCGCGCCCGTCGAGGTGCCGCTCACCGACGGACGTCGCGCACTCGCGTTGCCGTCGGGCGATGGATCGTTCGCCGCGTACTGGGGCGTCGATGCCGAGGACAAAGCGGTGTGCCTCGTCCTCGACTTCGAGACGTTCACGCAGAAGGACTGGAAAGCGAAGCCCTCTACTTGAGCGTGCCGCCGAGCGCCTTGATCGCTGCTTCGGCGTCCTTGCGCAGGCACGCGTTCGCGTTGCGCTCACCGATACCGAGCAAGCCACCGCGTCCCCGATAGCGCGCCTTCTTCAGCGCAGCGACCGCGCTCTTGTCACCGATGTCGACGATCTTCGGGATCGCTGCTTTGCGATCCGCGCAGGTCTTGCCGGTCTCCAGATCGTGCAGCGCTGCTCTGAGCTGCGTCGCCTTGTCACCGGGAAGTGGCGGAATGATCGGTGGAAGCTTGTCGTCGTCCTTGGGCTCGGGCTTCGCTCCCTGTTTCTCTGGCTTCTCCGGCTTCGCCACCGTCTTCTGCGCGGACTTGGGCTCGGACTTCTTGGGCTCCGCCTTTGGCTCGGGCTTCTTGTCGGTCGTGTCGGTCGTTTCAGTCTTGTCGGTCTCGGGGGACGTCGACGAGCCTTTGCCCGCGACGGCGAACAAGACGGACAACACGATGATCGCGCCGAGCACCACGGCGCCGATCTTGAGCCAGTTCGTCGGCGACGGAGGTACCGCGCCCAAGGCCACGTGGCTGGCGGGCATCGCCAGCGTCGGTGCAGCTCCCTGCGGCGCGGGCGCGAACGGTTGCGGCGTGAACGGAAGCGGCGTCTGCGGACCGATCGTGCCCGGCGGCGGCGTCGCGATCGGCGCGGGCGTCAGCGCGTCGTGCGTGTGCGCGTAGCCGATCGCCGCGATGCCTTCACTCGCGGCCACCGGCGCGAGCGACGCGGTCACAGAATCGAGCAGCGAGAGGTACTCGTTCGCCGATGCGATGCGTTCGTCCTGCGCTTTGACGAGACCCTTCTGGATCACCGCCTCGAGCGACTGCGGGACACCGAGCTCGGGGGCAATCTCTGCGATCGTCGGTGGCGTGCGCGACACGTGGGCGCCGAGCATCGCGAGCGGATCTTTGTCCTCGAACGGCGCGCGGCCCGTGATCATCTCGAACAGCAAGATCGTCGCCGAGTACAGATCCGACTGCGGTTTGATCTCGCCGCCCACGGCCTGCTCGGGCGACAGATACGCTGGCGTTCCGACCGTGAGCCCCGCGCGCGTCGACGCCGGATCATCGGGCGAGCCCGCGTAGAGCTTCGCGATGCCGAAGTCGAGGATCTTCACGACGGTCTCGCCGTCCTTGGTCGCGAGGAACACGTTGTCCGGCTTGATGTCGCGATGAACCACGCCGCGCTCGTGCGCGTGCGCCAATCCGGCGAGCACGCCGCGCAAGATGTCGACCGCTTCGATCCACGGCAGTCGCTTCTCGCGTTCGAGGCGCGAGCCGAGCGGCTCGCCCTCGAGGACTTCCATCACGAGGTAACACGGACCCTGTTCGACGATGCCGAAATCGCTAACGGCGACGATGTTCGGATGATCGAGTCGCCCCGACGCGATCGCCTCGCGCTGGAAGCGCTGCGCGGCCTCGCGATTGCGCGACAGATCCGCGTGCAGCACTTTGATCGCGACGCGCTTGCCGATCCCGGTGTGCTCTCCGCGATACACGCGTCCCATTCCGCCCGAGCCAAGTAGCGCATCGATGCGATACCGCCCGTCGAGAACAGAGCCGATCGAGAGGTCGTCGGTCTCCGGAGAAGGCGAAGGAGTCGCCGCCATGGAGCAATCCCGAGAGTAGCGCGGCGCGTCGCGAGCACAAAAGGGGCCGGTGTAGTTCCCGGCGATACGTCAGCGTTTCTTGCGTGGCTTTGCGTGGCGTGGCGGGAGTCCGGTGTGCTGCGTGAGAGCAACGCCAGGTTGCATCCGACCGCGGCGCCCCTCGCCTTCGCCGCCGGTATGTGCGGGTTGCCACGAAGGCACGAGCGCGGTCTTTCCACTGCCGATCAGATCGGCACGCCCCATGCGGCGCAGCGCTTCGCGCAGGACGGGCCAGTTGTTCGGATCGTGATAGCGGAGGAACGCCTTGTGGAGACGGCGTCGCTCGAGGTCCTTCACGACGTGCACGCGCTTCCCCGCTTTGAGCGAGCGCAGCGGGTTGTAGCCCGTGTGATACATCGCCGTCGCCGACGCCATCGGTGACGGGAGGAACGCCTGCACTTGATCTGGGCGGAACTTGTTGGCCTTGAGCCACAGCGCGAGGTTCAGCATGTCCTCGTCGGTGGTGCCGGGGTGCGCGGCGATGAAGTACGGGATGAGGTACTGCTCTTTGCCCGCTTCTTTGGTGTAGCGATCGAACAGCTCCTTGAAGCGATCGTACGTGCCGATGCCCGGCTTCATCATGTGCTCGAGCGGGCCGTCCTCGGTGTGCTCGGGCGCGATCTTCAAGTAGCCGCCGGTGTGGTGCTGCGCGAGCTCCTTGATCCACTCGGGCGACCTCACGGCGAGGTCGTAGCGCACGCCGGACGCGATGAAGATGCGCTTGATGCCGGGCAACGCGCGCGCTTTGCGATACAGCGCGACGAGCGGGCCGTGATCCGTGCCCATGTTGTCGCAGATGTCCGGGAACACGCAGGACGGCTTGCGACACGCGCTCTCGATCTCGCGGCTCTTGCACGCGAGTCGATACATGTTGGCGGTGGGCCCGCCGAGATCGGAGATGTTGCCGGTGAAGCCGGGCGTCTGATCACGAATGCGCTCGATCTCGCCGAGGATCGACTTCTCCGAGCGACTCTGGATGATCCGGCCTTCGTGCTCGGTGATCGAGCAGAACGAGCAACCGCCAAAACAACCGCGCAGGATCGTCACGCTGAACTTGATCATCTCGTACGCCGGAAGCTTCGTCGCCCGATGCTTCGGGTGCGGCAACCGCGAGTACGGCAGCTCGTACAGCGCGTCCATCTCGGCGGTCGTAAGCGGAAGCGGTGGCGGATTGATCCACACGTCCTGCGCTTTGGCGCCGATGCCGTGGCGCTGCACGAGCGAGCGCGCGTTCCCCGGATTGCTCTCGAGGTGAAGGATGCGCGATGCGTGCGCGTAGAGGACGGGATCCGCGTTGACCGCCTCGAAGCTCGGCATGCGGATCACTTGCCGCGCTCGATCCACCTTGCGCGGCCGTAGCTGCACGAGCTTGTCGTCGGTGGCAGGCGCCGCGCCCGTCTCGCACGCGGCGTCCTTGCGCTCCTCTTCCATCGCGTACGGGTCCGGCTTCGGATCGATCCTGCCGGGCGTGTCGAGCGTGGTGGAATCGATCTCGATCGACTCGTGCTTGTCGCTGATGAACGCGGTGCCGCGCAGATCGCGAATGCTCGCGATCGCTTGGCCCGCCGCGACGCGATGAGCGATCTCGACGATCGCGCGCTCGCCGTTTCCGTACACCAACAGATCCGCGTGCGAGTCGACGAGGATCGAGCGACGCACCTTATCGCTCCAGTAGTCGTAGTGCGCGATGCGGCGCAGGCTCGCCTCGATGCCGCCGATCACGAGCGGCACGTCTCCGAACGCTTCGCGACAACGCTGCGCGTAGACGATCACCGAGCGATCGGGGCGAAGGCCCGCCGCACCGTCGGGCGAGTACGCGTCGTCGCGACGGATCTTTCGATCGCTCGTGTAGCGATTGACCATCGAGTCCATGTTTCCCGCGGTCACGCCCCAGAACAGATTTGGCTTGCCGAGCGCACGGAACGGCTCGGCGCTCTTCCAATCGGGCTGATCGAGGATGCCGACACGAAACCCGTGCGACTCGAGCAAGCGACCGACGAGCGCCATGCCGAAGCTCGGGTGATCGACGTACGCGTCGCCGGTCACCAGCACCACGTCGCACGAGTCCCAGCCGAGCGCGTCCATCTCGGCGCGCGTGGTGGGAAGCACCGGCGCGATGCCGAACCGTCGCGCCCAGTACGGACGGTACGAAAACAACGGTTTGGCGACAGCAACCACGGGCCTACGGGTAGCACGGCTCCCGCCAGCGGCCGAAGATCTATTCGCCGCCGTCGCAGGGGTCCGCCGCGGCGCCCTCGTCGGCCTGCTTGCCCCCCGCCAGCGCGTCGAGCTGGGCCGGCGTCAGCTCCTTGGTGCAGGCGTCGGCCTCTTCGATCGTCCTGACCTTGCTGAAGCACGTCACGGCGGCCCGCGACCAGCCGTTGTCCGAGCACTGCTTGTCGACCTTCGCGATCTGCGCGTTGACCGCATCGTCGGGTGGCGGAGGGTCCTTGCCCGCCACGAGCAGATCCGTGAGCTTCGCACCTGCCGCCCGGCAGCTCGCCTCGGGCGCGGGCCGCGGCGTGTCCTCGATGTCCTTCACGCCACCGCCGCACGCCGCGAGAACGAACACCCAGGTAGCGCGCATGCACGAATCCTAACGCGGCTTCGGGGACGAACCACCGGGCCGACACTCGTACGTGACCTGTTTGAGCGCCGCGATCGCCGCGTTGCACGTCGGTGCGAGCAGCGCTTTGTTGTGGACCTTGTCCCAGCCGGCCTTGGTCAGGCGAAACTGGTTCTGAATCCGATCGCGCTCGACCTGTGGAATCGCCTCGCAGCTCATCGCGATCGACATGTGTACCTCGAGATCGAGGCACGGCTTGGGCAACACGCGCGCGGCCTCGTGCTGGTCGGCGAGCGCGAGATCCTTGTCGAGCGCGACGGCCTGCGCGGGCGAGAGCTTCGCCTTGCAGTTCTTCGGATCCTCGAGCGACGTCGTGCTCGCGAGGCAGCGGCGCACCTCGGCGCTCCAGCCATCGTTGACGCAGCGACCGAGGAACGCACCTTCCACTTCCTGCGCGTACGCGTCGACGGGCTGGAACATCTTACCGACGTGCATCGAGACCTCGCCGCACGACGGCTCCTTCGACTCGCACGCACCCAGCGCGAGGAGTAGGAGCCATGCGTAGCGCGTGGTCACGGGCCCAGCTTATCAGGCGGGCAACGGCTCGCGCGACTTCCGCCACTCGGCGGGAATGCCCGCGAGCCCGACCGCACCAACGACAATGCCGCCCGCGATCGCGCACGTCGTGTCGATGTCGCCGCCCACATCACCGCATGCCCACAGCGCGCCCGCATAGTCCTCGAGGTGCGTCGCCGCGCACCACACCGCGAACGGGATCGTGTCGGCAGAGATGACCTGCGCGCCGTTGCCGAGCTCGGTCGCCACCGTCAGCGGCTCCGCGTTCACCATCGGGACCGCACGAACGAGGCGCGAGCGAGTCTCGCCGGCCGGCGTGCGCTCGACGACGGCCTCGAGGAGCGCACGCGGATCGCGTTCACCCGCGAATACGCGCGCCGCAGCGACGGCTACCGCGATCGCGCCGGCGATGCCTTCAGGATGCGCGTGCGTCGGCGCGGCCGAGCGACGCGCGTGCTCGACGACCGCGTCGAGGTCATCGAAGAAGTACGCGCCGATCGGTGCGGAGCGCATGCCGCCGCCGTTGCCCATCGAGCCCTGGCCATCGAACAACAGGCGGGCCGCGGACTCGTAATGCAGACCGTGCCAGATCGCATCGAGCACCTGGTGCGCGCCGCGGCCATAACCACGACCCGCGTCGGCGTGGTAGCGATCACCGAGCTTCTTCGCGAGCTCGCTCTCGTCGATGCCCGCGTGACCGACGAGCGTCTCGACGATCGACACCGCCATGATCGTGTCGTCGGTCCACATCCATTTATGTCCCACCGGCGCCGCGCGGTCGTTCAGCATCGAGGCGCGCGCGTACGGCCCTGCGTGAAGGAGCTGCTCGCCAAATGCATCGGCGACAGACAGGCCTTCTAGCGCTAGCTTCGCCCTCTCGATCGCCGTCATCGTCGCCGTCATCGCTGCCATCCCAGACATAGTGTCAATATAACACTAACATCATGAAGCGCTACCTCTATCTTCACGGCTTTGGCTCGGGACCCAACTCCTACAAAGGCCTCGCGTTCACCGACCACTACGCGAACAAGGGCATCGCGCTCGAGCGCTTGAACCTGCGCGTGCCATCGATCGAGCACCTGCGTGTGTCGCAGATGATCGCCACGGCGGGAGCGGCGCTCGGTGGTCCCGAGGACACCGCGATCGTTTTCGGCAGCTCGCTCGGCGCGCTCACCGCCTCGCGACTCGCCGCACGGGATCCTCGCGTCGAGAAGCTCGTGCTCCTCGCGCCAGCGTTCGATCTGATCGCGCGGTGGCGCGAGATGCTCGGGCCGGATCTCGACGTCTGGCGCGAGACCGGTTGGCGCGAGTTCATGGACTACACGACGAAGCAGATGGTGCGCATCGACTATGGCTTCATGGAAGACGCGGCGATCGTCGACGCGGACGGCCTGCCCGACGTTCGCGTGCCGACGTTGATCGTTCATGGAACGAACGACGACACGGTTCCGATCGATCACGCGCGACGCTTTGCCCGCGATCGCCCCAACGTGGAGATGATCGAGGTCGAGGATGGTCACGAGCTCATCGCGACGCTGCCGCGCGTGCTCGCGGAGTCGGATCGCTTTCTCGGCCTCTGACTACTCGCCCGCGGGAATGTGCGGGCCGACCGCGGTGATCACGATCAGCGCGAACAGCACGACCGCGGTGAGGATGTAGACCCACTTCACCGACGACGCGCTCGCTTCGTTCGTGCGCAGCTCCGCGCGCGGAATGTGGACGACCTTCTGCCCGTCTTCCGACTCGACAACGACCTCCACCGGCGGCTCGCGAGTGACCGTGAAGTCGCTCTGTGCTGGTGAGAACATCGGCATGTACGAGAGTAGATGCGCAAGCCGTGCCCACCAGCCATGTGGCGCAGCGTCGCAGCCGGTCAGCCCGCGCCACGCCTCGGAGTCGTGATGTCGGCGCAGGCCTTGGAGACGCCGTACACCATCGTGCTCGTGGCTCTTGGTACCGGCTAGCTCACTCCTCGCCCATCACGAAGTGCAGCGACGCTGCGTTCGCGAGCTGCGCGTGCGTGATCTCGGTCGGCTCGATCGTCGCGCCGTCGAGCGTTAGCGACTTCACGTAGATCGCACGCTCGCTCACGCCCTCGGCGGTGATCACGAGCTCCTTGCCGCCGACGCGCACGCGCGCCTGCGGAAACCGCGGCGCCGCGATGATCCAGCGATCGCTTCCCGGAATCGGATACACGCCGAGCGCCTGCAGCACGTACCACGCGCCGAGTGTTCCGCCGTCATCGTTGCCCGCGACGCCGCTCGGCTGATCGCTGTACTGCGTGTCCGTCACCCACTTCTGCCATTTGTCGGACAGCGATCGATCACCGAGCTGCGTGAACAGGAACGGCGCGTTGATGTCGGGCTCGTTGCCGTGCCAGTAGTACGGGCGCGGGAAGTTCACGGCGCTCTCGTCGGCGGTCTCCCAATCGATCTTCGCGTTCTCGAACAGCTCCTCGAGCTTCGCGATCGCGGCGTCGCGGCTACCGATCATCTCGACGAGCCCCTCGGGATCGTGCGCGCCCGCCATCCACAGCGAGTGCCACGCGTTGGCCTCGGCGAACTCGTCGGTCATCGCGAGCGGATCGAACGGCCCGCCGGGGAACGTGCCATCCGCGTTGCGACCGCGCAGGAAGCCAACGCTCGGGTCGTACAGCTCGCGCCAGCCTTTGCGCCGCTCCATCAAGAGGTCGCGATCCGCATCGTGACCGAGCGCATCGGCGAGCTGCGCGAGCGCGAAGTCATCGTGCGAGTACTCCGTCGTCGTCGAGGCGGAGCGACCTCGCGAGCGCGGCACGTAGTGGAGCGTGAGGTACTCCTCCACGGCCTCGCGTGTTCCACGCGGTGCGGACGTCTCGATCGCGGCAGCGCGCAAGAACTCCCACGCGAGGTCACCACCAGCGTCGGGGACACCGCGCCTCACCGCGTCCGCGATGACGATCTCGGCGCTCGACCCGAGCATCGTGCCGCTCTCGCCGATGGCGACGGGCCAGCGCGGATAGACGCCGATGCCCTCGCCAAAGCCGACGAGCGATCGTGATTGGTCGCGTGCGCTCTCCGGCGCGAGCCACGCGTAGAGCGGTGCGACGGTGCGGTACGTGTCCCACAGCGAGAGGTCGCTCATCTGGCGATAGCCTCGCGCGACGACAGGCGTCGACATGCCGGCGAGGATGTACGCGCCGTCCGCATCGCCGATCAGCGTCGGCATCAAGTACGCGTGATACAGCGACGTGTAGAAGATGCGCCGCTCGGCCTCGGTGCCGCCGGAGACGAGCACGCGATCGAGGCGGTCGGCCCATGCCGCGCGCGCATTTGCCACCGTCGCGTCGATGTCGATCGTCGGGCTCTCTGCCGCGAGGTTTCCGCGCGCACCGTCGAGCGACACGAACGAGACCGCGACCGCGAGCTGGATGTCAGCGCCGACATCGATCGCGACGCCGACCTCGGTCCCCGACGCGCTCGTCGCATCGGACGGTGCGTTGCCCGCCGACCACACGCGATGTGCGGTCCACGGTGCGTCGGTCTTCGCGACGAAGTACACGGTGTAGCCGCCGAACCCGCCCGACATGCCGCCCTCGTGGTGGAGCTGTCCCGTGATCTCGTTGTTCGCCGCATCGACGGTCAACGAGGCGGCGCTGATCTCCCCACCGGAGAGCGTCTTCGCGAGATCGATCATGATCGCGCCCGCGCCGGTGTAGCGATGCACGCCGACGCGCTCCGTTGCCGAGAGCGACGCGCCGATGCCGTTGACGAACGTGACGTCGTAGCGGCCTGCCGTGGCGTGTTCGTTCTCCTTCTGGAACTTGAGCTCGTTCTTCTGCACGGTCAGCTTGTTTGGATCGAACGCCGCGAGCGGCATCACGCTGAGTACGCCGTAATCCGTCGCGCCCGCGCCGTGCAGATGAAGGTGCGAAAAGCCCTGGATGCGATCGTCCTCGGCGAAGTAGCCCGAGTAGTGCAGGAAGTTGATGGTGCCGAACGTCGCTCCGTTCGTGTCGGGGCCGAGCTTCACGAGACCGTGCGGCATCGTCGCGCCCACGAAGCAGCTGCCGTGACCGAAGCCGAGGCCTCCCGTTCCGATGCGCGGATCGACGCGCGAGACGGTATCCGTCTCCTCGGGCAAGACCAGCGGCTCGCGGATGTTGTCACCACACGCGACCAGCCACAGCGCTGCGACGAGAGCCCTCATCGGCGCGACTGTAACCAATCACCGCGTCAATTGATCGTGAACGGATAGACGACCGTCGCCATCGCGCCGCCGCCGCCATCGCGCGCCGGGAACTTCCACGCCGAGGCCGCCTTGATCACGCACGCGGACACCGCGGAGTTGTTCAGCGTCGACTGCACCTGCGCGCGCACCTTGCCAGCCGCGTCGACCTGGAGCTGGAGGCTCAGCGTGCCCTTCATCGCGGCGTTCTTCTTCTTGCCGTCGGCGAAGCACTTCAAGATCTCGGGGCGATGCTTGCCGATCACCGACGTGACGACGCCCTTCTCGATCGACGGGGCGGCCTTCGCGATGGCGGGCGCTGCAACGGTCTCTGCCGACGGAACGGACGCGGGCTCCGGTGGTGTCGGCTCGGCGCTCTGGTCTGCGCTCGGGTCGGCCTTCGGGTCGGCGCTCGGGGCCTTCGGGTCTGCGCTCGGGTCGGTCTTCGGGTCGGTCTTCGGGTCGGGCGTCGGCTCGGCGCTCGGGTCGGTCTGCTCGACGTTCGCTTCGATCCTCGGCTCGTCGGTTGGTTCGGCGCTCGCCTCGGCCCCTGGCGCGAGCGCAGGCACGAGGGCCGGCTCGCAGCCCCCCG
>JAEYYV010000174.1 GCA_023428295.1 Pseudomonadota bacterium | reverse complement strand
CCCCATGCCGACGCGGACGACCACGACGACCACGACGACGAGGCGGGCGCCGCGGCGCCCGCGCAGAGCGCGACACGGCGGGCCGCTGACGCATACAGCGCCGCGATCGACGAGATCGTGGAGCCGCGAACCGGCGAGGTCACGCTCGGGACGCTGCGCCTCGAGAACTATCGCAAGCCGTTCGCGGGGAGCCCGGATGCGCTAAGCGACGCCGAGAAGACGCAGCTGAGGGCGGTCGTCGGCGAAGACGTGTTCGAGGAGCTCTTCGGCAGCGGCGAGGCGAGCGAGAACGAGATGGCGTGGCTCGAGTACATGGACGTCGTCGACACGAGCGATGGATCCATCGTCGCGAACTTGCTCATCTGGCCCTTTGGCGACGGCGCGGTCGTGCACCACGGCACGACGAAGATGATCGCGAGCATCGTGCAGCACGGCATCACCCCGCACGAGACGACGGGCAAGGTGTGGATGGCCGACTTCGCCAAGGCCTGGTACGAGGGCGCCCCGCGACTCGGCGTGTCGAGCCCGAACCACTTCCTGTTTGACGAAGAGCAGACCGCCGCCGAGGACGACGACTGACTCGGATCCCGAGGTCGACGGTCAGTTCACGGATCCGGTCACGCCGTTCCGCTTCACAGTGCAGGACGATCGCATGATCGCGCTCGACCCGATCCTCGCCGCCGCGAACAGCTGCCAGTAGCTACGTCACGCGACGAGCGTGGTGCCGACGGAGCCGGGCTCGCGCACGGCGCGCACGAGGTCACCGGCAGCGAGCTTGCCGAGAATGTGAATCGCGCCGACGCCTTGATCGACGACCGCCATCGCTTCTTCGAGCTTCGGGATCATGCCGCCCGACACGGTGCCGTCGGCGATCGCGGCCGTGGCCTCCGCGCGCGTCAGGCGCGGCAAGCGCGACGAGGGATCCTTGATGTCCTTCAGCACGCCCGGCGCGCTCGTCACGAGGAAGAGGCGGTTCGCCGTCAGCGCGGCGGCGAGCTGGTTGCCCACCATGTCCGCGTTGATGTTGAACACGCCACCCTCGGCGTCCGCACCGAGACACGCGATGACCGGCACGTATCCCGCCGTCCACAGCGTCTCGAGGAGCGCGAGGTTAAAGCCCGTGACGTCGCCGACGAATCCCATATCGACCGCTTCACCGCCGGTCTCGTATACCTTCGGCGGACGGCGCACCGCGCGCACGACTTGCGCGGACGCGCCGTGGAGGCCGACGGCGGGAACGCCCGCGGCGTTCAGGATCGACACGAGGTCGACGTTCAGCTTGCCGGCGAGGACGTACTTCATGACGTCGAGCGTGGCGGCGTCGGTGACGCGGCGACCCGCGACCTGCTTGGTCTCGAGGCCGAGCTGCTTCTGCAGCGCCGTCGCTTGCGGGCCGCCGCCGTGAACGATCGCGATGCGCGACGACGACGCGAGCTCTCGCAGGTCCGCGCCGAGCAGCGCCGCTTCGCCCGAGCCCACCACCTCGCCGCCGATCTTGATGACGAGCGTCTCTTTCGCCGACATGATCAGGGCCAGTTACCTACGTCCTCGAGCGACGCTTTCTCGTCGACGCCGAGCACGATGTTCATGTTCTGGATCGCCTGACCCGCGCCACCCTTGATCAGGTTGTCGATCGCGGAGAAGCACGTGACGGTGCGCTTGCCGTTGGTCGCCGGGCCGACCGCGAAGCCGACCTCGACGTAGTTCGATCCGGCGACCGCGACCACCTCGGGCAGGCGCGCTTTGGGACGCCGGGTGAACGGCTCCTTCGCGTAGGTCTCGTCGAACATCGACGCGAGCTGGCCCTTGTCGATCGACTCGGACAGCTCGACAAAGCACGTCGCGAAGATGCCACGCGTGAGCGGCGCGCTCACCGGCACGAAGCGCAGCCCGACGCCTTTGGCGCCGCTGTCCTCGAGCGTCTGCACGATCTCCGGAACGTGCTGGTGCTCGAGCGGTTTGTAGGTCTTGAGGTTGCCGGCGCGCGACGGATGGTGCGTGCCCGCTTGCGGAGCGATGCCCGAACCCGACGAGCCGGTGATGCCTTGCACGTGCACCACCGCGCCGTCGAGCAGGCCACGGCTCGCGAGCGGCAGGAGCGCGAGCTCGATCGTCGTCGCGAAGCAGCCCGGGGACGCGACGTACTTGGCCGCGCGGATCTTCTCGCGGTTCAGCTCGGGCAATCCGTACACGAACGTGCCGAGCAGCTCGGGGTGCGGATGCTTCGCGCCGTAGAACTTCTCGTACGTCGCTGCATCGCGCAGACGGAAGTCGCCGGACATGTCGACGATCTTCACGCCGGCAGCGATCAGCTCGGGCACCTTCGCCGCGGTGACCTTGTGGGGCAGGGCGAGCAAGGCGACATCGCAGCCCTTGGCCGCGTCGGTCGGCGAGAGATCCTCGAACACGAGGTCCGTCGCGCCGTCGAGGTTCGGGTGCACCGCACCGAGCGGCTCGCCCACGTGATCGATCGACGCCACGCGCACGAGCTCGACATCCGGGTGCATCAGCAAGCGTCGCGCGAGCTCCGCGCCGCCATATCCACTTCCACCGATGATTGCTGCCTTGAATCGCTTTGCCATCGTGGGCCCTGGTATGCCATGCCCACGCCTATGGGAGAACAGCCCGCGACGCCGCTCGATGCCGTCCTCGCCAACGTTCGGAGCCGCGAGGCAGAGATGCTCGCGCTGACCCGACGCTGGGTCGAGGTCAACAGCTACACGTCCAACCTCGAAGGTGTCGCTGCCGTCGGCGCGCTCCTGATCGAAGCGTTCGCGCTTCCGTCGCTATCCCTCACCGAGATCCCCGCGGAGGGCTACGCGAACCACCTCGTGTGGCGCACGCCCGCGTCCACGACCACGCCGCCGATCCTGCTCGTCGGTCACCACGACACCGTGTTTCCGCCGGGCCACTTCGAAGGCTGGCGCGAGTCCGGTGACGGCAAGGCGGTCGGCCCCGGCGCGCTCGACATGAAGGGCGGCCTCGCGGTGATCCGCACGGCGCTCGCGGCGCTCGAGGATGCGGGCGCGCTCGCCGATCTTCCGATCATCGTCATCTCCGTGTCCGATGAGGAGGTCGGCTCGCCGTCATCGGCGCAGCACCTGCGCGAGCTCGCGAAGGGAGCCGCGTGCGCACTCGTGTTCGAGTCGGGGCGCGCCAACGACATGATCATCACGCGGCGCAAGGGCGTCGGCGCGATGACCGTGGTCGCGCACGGCAAGGCCGCACACGCGGGCAACAACCACAAGGACGGCGCCAACGCGATCGTCGCGCTCGCGAAGTTCATCGCCGACGCCGCATCGATGACCGACTACGCGCGGGGCATCACGGTCAACGTCGGCCAGATCACCGGTGGCACGTCGAAGAACACGGTCCCCGAGCGCGCGGAGTGCGCCCTCGATCTCCGTTACGAGACCGTCATCGATGCCGAAGCGCTCGTCGCGGCGCTGCGCTCGGCGGCCAACGCGGCGGCCGGCTACGTGCCGGGCGTGCGCGTCGAGGTCTCGGGCGGCGCGAACCGCTTGCCGCTCGAGAAGACGGAGGCCTCCGCCGCGCTCAAAGAGGAGTACGGCGCGTGTGCGCGTGCGTCCGGCCTCGGCGACGGCGAAGCACCGCTCCTCGGCGGCGGCAGCGATGCGAACACCGTGGCACCGCTCGGCGTTCCGGCGATCGATGGGCTCGGTCCGCGTGGCGCGGGCTTTCACACGACCAACGAGCTCGTCGAGCTCGCGTCGTTCGTGCCCAAGTGCGAGGCGCTCGTGCGCTTCCTCTGGGGCCGGCGCTAGCTCGAGAGCGCGCGCAGGCTAACCGAGCAACGCGCGAACACGCTCGACGACGTGCGCCATGCCGAGCGCCTTGGAGATGTAACCATCGATGCCCGCCGACGTGGCGCGCTCTTCGAGCTCCGCGGGCGGCAGGGTCGAGAACAGATAGATCGGCGTGGCCAGCCCGCGCTCCGTGCGCAGCACCATCGCGACGTCGTCGCCGAACAGCTCCGGCATCTGCACGTCCATCAGCAACAGATCGAAGCCTTCGATCGGCTGCGTCATGAGCTCGTCAAAGTTCGCACGCGTCGCCACCTCGTAGCCCGCCGTGACCAGCGCGTGCTTCGCCGCCATCTGGATGATGGGGCTGTCGTCGACGAGGAGGATACGCTTCACGGCGTGGTGACCGTGATCAGGTCTTCCGCGAAGCACTGCAGCGAGTGAAGGCTGCGCTTCTGCCAGTGCATCTGCGGGTTGGACACGAGGTTCACCTTGTACTGCGACGCCTCGGGGAGCTCGCCGAGGACGGTGATCCACGAGACGAGACACTTGAAGCACGATGAGTTCATGAACTCGAGCTGCCGCAGATCCACGTCGATGCGCGACACCTTCGTGCGGACGCACTCCTGGTGAACGTCGCGAAGCAGGTGGTCGAGCACGTCGACCGCCGCGTAGTCGGCGACGCCCTTGATGCGCAGGGTCATCACGCCCTCCGCTTGTGTTCCCTCGGCGTGAAAGTCGTCGCTGTGAACCGCGATGACCTTCGCGTCGGCGCTCACGAAGCCTCCGCGACGTGGGTCGTTGCGAGCAGCTCGACGGTGTCTTCACCCTCGACGGTGAGCTTGATGTCCATCTCGCCCTCCGCGCAGATGCGCGCGAGCCCCAAGCCCGAGCCCTCGCGGCGCTTGGCTTTGGCGATCAAGAGCTGCTGGTAGTACGCGAACGCGTCGGGTGATGCGGTGACGCCGTCGACGATCTCGCGGATGGCAGCGATGTGCGATTCCTCCGCGCGATTGCGCAGGAGGATCGTGACGACGCGCGGTGCGTTCGTCGCCGAGACCTCGATGCGGATCGTGGTCTCGCCGTCCTTGCTGTACTTCACGGCGTTCTCGAGGAGCTCGTGCGTCGCGAGCGCGACGCGCGACGAGCCGTCCGGATCACCGAGCGTGCGCTGATAGAACTCGGAGACGAACCGACGAACGACCGACACGAGCTGGACGTTCGGTCGGAAGTTCAGCTCCACATACGCATTCGCCGGCAGTACACCCATGGACGCGGGATGATGTGATGGTTTCCCGGGTCACCTCAAGGCAGCGGGTGCCTCGAAACGCTGCACCCCCGATCCTCCCGAGGCCGCTAGCGGGCCTGCAGGTACTTCTGGAAGAACGCGATCGTGTGGCCGAGCTGGGCGACCTTGTTCTCGCGCTTGGCCGTGCCGTGACCTTCGTCGGGGAACAGGATCAGGCCGCCCGGAATGTTGCGGCTCTCGGCCGCGCGGAAGATCTGGATCGCCTCGCCGACCGGGACGCGCGGGTCGTTCACGCCCTGGATCGAGAGCAGCGGCGCGGACAGCTTGCTGATGTGCGTGATCGGCGAGAGCGTGGCGAGCGCGTCTTTGTCCTTCACCGGATCGCCGTACTCGGAGGTGCGGAGCTTCCGACGATACGCGGCCGTGTTCGTGAGGAACGTGGTCAGGTTCGAGATGCCCACGATCTGCACGCCGGCGTCGTAGGCGCCCGCGAAGTACGTCATCGCCATGAGCGTGGAGTAACCGCCGTAGCTGCCGCCCATGACGCCCACCTTGGGCGCCTTGCCATCCTTGGCCCACGCGCTGCGGATGTACTTCGCCGCGTCCTCGATGTCCGTGATCACCGCGAGCCGCTTCGGTCCGTCGTCTGCGTGGAGCCACGCCTTGCCGTAGCCCGACGAGCCGCGCACGTTGGGCTGCACGAACACGAAGCCCGCGTCGACGAACAGCTGCGCCGTCGGCGCGAACCCCGCCATCGCTTGCCCCTCGGGGCCACCGTGGAAATCGACGATGACCGGGCAGGGCGCAGCGCTCTGCGAGCAGCTCGCGGGGCGGCGCACGAACATCGGGATCTGGGTGCCATCCCGTGCGGGGTAGTGCTCGAGCGACGCCTTCGCGAAGACCTTCGTGTCGATCTCGGGCGTCGACGGAACGCGCCACGCGGTCGCCTTCTTGGTCTGCCAGTCGTACGTCACGCTCGTCGGTGCGAGCGTCGCTCCGTCGACGGAGAGCTGGATGAAGCGCCCGTTGCGCGTCGCCCCGCCAAAGCTCACGTTCTCCGCCTCGGGGAGCGTGGGCAACCGCAGCTCCTTGTACGTCCTCGCGTCGAGCACGTGCAGCCGCCGATAGCCGTCCTCGTTGAGATGGAAGTAGATCCGCGTACGCGCGTAGTCGATGGAGAAGCCCTGCACGTCGTGCTTCACGTCGGGGCTGATCGGAACCAGCGCTCCTGCCTCCACGCGATACAGCCGGCGGAAGTCGCCGGGCTTGTCACTCGCCGCGAGGATCTCGCCGGGCTTCGCGCCGAAGCGCACTTGATACTCCTCGACCTCGTTCTGACCGAGCACGGGCGTGAGCTGCCTGGTCGCCGTGTCGTACGTGAACACCTCGTTCTGCGCGTTGCCGAGCTGGTTCACCATCAGCCACTGCGAGCCTCTGCGATCCGCGATCGACCACAGGCCGGGCCGGTCGAACACGAGCTCTTTGGACTTCGTCGCCACGTCATAGCGATAGATCGCGTACGAGTCCTGCGCGATGTCGTTCGCGCGAAACACCAGCGACTTGCTGTCGTCGGCGATGAACTGCAACGACGTCTGCACCTTCGGCGCGTGCTGGATGACCTCGAGCGGACCGCCACCCGTCCTCAGCAAGTAGAGGCCCGGATTCTCCTCGCCGCCGACATCGCGGCTGACCACGAGCCACTGCTCGTCGGGCGAGAGATCGACGACGCTGGTGCGATCCTCGCCACCCGTCAGCTGGATCGCGAGCTTCATCGGTCCATCCTGGCGCCACACCTGCGGCTGCCCGGTCACCGCGGACGTGAAGAACATGCGATCGCCCTTGGCCGTGACGATGCCGGTGCCCGCGCCGCGAACATCGAGCATCGCTTGAATGCGCTGCGTGACCGCGCGCGGCAACGCCGGGGCCGCGAACTTCGCGATCAGCTCCGGCGTGACGCTCTCGGCGCCGAGCCCCGAGTATCCCTGCGGCGCGCTCGGCTTCTTCGGCGGTCCGACGCGATACTCGAATGGCGAGTACCCCGCCGTGCTCGCGGTGGTGTCCGCGAAGGCGCTCACCGAAAACACGAAAACGGGCAGGGTAGAGAGCCACCGCTTCATGCGGTGAAACCTACCACTGCCCGCGTTTTCCTCGTCGGGAAATGCCCCGGCGAGGTCGCTTACATCTCGACGTGACCGCGGTGCTCGCGCTCGAGCGCGCGCTTCAGCTTGTCGAGCGCCGAGTTCTGGATCTGCCGGATGCGCTCGCGCGACAGGTGGTACTGGTCACCGATCTCGCGGAACGTCCGCTCCTCGTCGTCGCCGAGGCCGAACCGCTTCGTCAGAACATCCGCTTCGATGGGCGACAGGTGATGCAGCAGCTTCGTGACCTGCGAGGTCAGCGTCGCCGTCGTCATGTCGTCCTCGGGCGAGTGCGCTTCCGTATCCGGATCTGCCAGCGTGTCACCGAACGAGCGATCATCGTCATCGTGCACCGGCCGGTCGAGAGACATCGGCTGGCCCATGATGTAGCGATGCATCTGGTTCAGCTTCGCGAGCGGAACGCGCGCGGCCTTCGCCAGCTCCTGCGGAGTCGGCGGACGACCGAGCTCACCGACGAGCGCCTGGCGAACCTTCTCGAGCTGCTGCTGCGCCTCGAGCATGTGCACCGGGATCCGAACCGCGCGCGCCTTGTCGGCGAGGGCGCGTCCGATCGCGTGGCGGATCCACCAGCACGCGTACGTCGAGAAGCGCAGACCGCGGCGATAGTCGAAGCGCGACACCGCGTGCATGAGCCCGAGGTTGCCTTCCTGGATCAGGTCCGCGAGCGGCATTCCACCGCGATCGTAACGGCGAGCCATGGTGACCACGAGGCGCAGGTTCGCGCGAACGAACTCGTCGCGTAGATCCTGTCCCGAGCGATGCGCCTGGCGCACCGAATCGATGTACGCCGCCGCTTCCTTCGAAGCGCCGTCCGTCCACCACGACTCGGTGCCCGCGATCGCAGCTTCCCGCGCGCGATGCAGCTCGCGTACGACCGCGTCGATGTGCACGCGATCGAGATCGAGCTTGCGCATCTCGTCTGCCGATTCCTTCGCAGCGGCCGCGAGCTTCTTGACGAGCTTCGGATCCTTCTGCGCCTTCTTCGACTTCAGCATCTCGTCGAGCACCTTCTGGAGCTTGACGAACTTCACCGGAGTCTCGAGGTTCGGCTCGATGACCGCGAGCAGCGGACGCACCGCGTCTGCGCGCGAGAACACGCGCTCCCACGTCATCGTCTCCGTATCCTCGATTCCCTGCGAGAGCTCGCGCTCGTCTTCCGGCGTGAGCAGGTCGTGCTCCGCGAGCTGACGGAAATACGCTGCGAGGTGATCGTCGGAGTCCGGCGAGCGCATCGGACGCGCGGCCTTGGCCGGCTTCTCGATCGCCACGTCGATCTTCTCGATCTTCTCCATCGCGGGCTCGGGAGCAGGCGCAGTCGCCTTCTTCTCCGTCGTGCGATGCGGACGAGCAGTCAGCGCCTTGGCCGTGATCGTCCGGTGCGCGATGGTCTTACGACCGTCGCGCGTGTCCCGGCGGCGTGCAGTGTGGGTGGTGGCCATGGCGTGTACTCCTCTCCAATTCAAATGAGACGTCGATGAGTTCGATCCCGTTGCATCCGCGCTCGTTACTCTCTGTTGCGAGAGATACGAACGAGGACACGCTTCTGGACGGATACCCGTGCACGATGCGCACCGATTCCCGTCGAGAACACTCGATGAAGGGGTAGGTGTCGCAAACGGGATCGACCCTCAAGCAGTTCCAGCTGCTTGGCGGGCCCACCATTTCCCGACGTCGGAAAATAGTGGTCGCGCACTCTCGCATGGAACGCAGATTTGTCCAGACGAAACTCACAACCCCGACGAAGTTGTCAGCTTTCGAGACAACTGACGGTCACCCGACATGCCCGAACGGCTAGGTACCGCGTTGCACCGAGGGTAGTTCGCACGCCTGACCGGGCGCGTGTGTCAAAGCCGCTCGATCAGGGCTTACGCCGACGAGGTTTCGGCTTCTGGCGTACCATTTTCCGGAGCTAAGTGACGCTCGAGTCGATCGAGCAGCGCTGCTTGATCGGGATGAATGATCCTTCGCGCGCGCGTGATTTCGATGAACTCGACTTTGTCGACTTCCCACGAGGCGCACCGCGGCGCCGCACCTTCGGGAGCCTGCGCCGCGTATGCGTGCACGCGCTTCTTCGATCGCGTGTAGTCCACGTGTCCAAGATCCACGAGCGGGCACACGATCTCGAGCCCGGTCTCTTCGAGCGTCTCGCGCCGCGCGGTCGCTTCGAGGCCTTCGTCTGGATCGGGGGCGCCTTTCGGGATGCCCCACGGCGCGCGCCGGTTGTAGTTGCCCGCGGGGTGGACGAGCAGCACCTCGATCGTCCCGTTGACGTAGCGATAGAGGAGGGTGCCTGACGAGAGCTTGGAGCGTGCGTCGGACATCCCACGTAGGACCGTGCGCGGAACGACGGATCAAAGCAAGCTTCTTGCCGTTGTTTCCTGAAATCTCAGCGAGTTGGCCCGAACCGGTGTACCGTTGTCTCGATGAGCCAAGATCAGCGGCAGGCATGGTTCGCGCGCATGATGGAGTCGGGACTCGAGCACAGCATGTTCGCTCCCTCGGACGTCCTCCAGTACGTCACCGCCGACGTGCTCGCGACTCACCTGCCCAAAGAGCTGATGTCCAAGCTGCTCGCGTCCTCGCTGGCCGCTGGATCCATGACCCCCGAGCGCGTGCTCGAGAACGTGCCACCCGATCTGCTCGCCAAGCACCTCCCGCACGAGGTGCTGTGGGCGTGCATCGCCGCTGCGGCCGCGCGGGCCGGGGTCACCACGTGAACGCCAAGGCGTTCTTCGTCGACGCGCTGACCTCCGCGCTCGACCTCGGCATCTGCACGCCGTTCGACGTGATCCGTCACGTCACGCCGGACGTGCTCGCCGAACACTTGCCGCGTCCGCTGTGGGCGCGCCTGTTCACCGCGTGCCTCGGCGCGCCCAAGGTGGACGCGCAGCTCGTCGTCGAGACCGTCGGTGTCCCCAACCTCTGCGAGCACGTGCCCCCGGCGATCGTGTGGGGCCTCATCGCGGAGATCGGTGCGCGCTCGCTGGGCCAAGCGATTCCCGAGCGCCCGATCGTGACGAACGCGAGCGAGCCCACGTCGTCCAAGACAGAGCCCACGAAAGCGGGCGCCACGCCGGCGACGGGCGTTCCGACGACAAAGCGTCCGCCCGCGATGACGCCGCCCAAGCCGCTGCCCGTCGCGAGTCCGCCGCCCGTCGAGACCAAGACGACGCTCACGCCCGCGCCGCCACCACCGGGGCCGAGCATTCCGGCGCCGAGTGCAGCGAGCGAGGAAGAACCGCGAGAGTCGCGCAGCGTCCCCGCGCGTGCTCGCACCCCGACGGGGCAGCGCTTCCGCCAGACCAGCACCAACATCGGTCGCCTCGCCGCCAACCAACGTCGCCCGCAAGCGAGCGCTGCAGCGCCCGAGCCGCCGACGAGCGCGACGCAGCCAACGCCGACGTTGCCGGTTGCGCGTGGCTCGCGTCCACCGACGGAGGTCGACGTCGATATCGAGACGGAGATCGCGAACGGCGGCGCGGATTGGCAGAGCGCCATCGCGATCGACGACGATCTGGTCGATTGGTCCAACTCCGAGGAGACGCAAACGTCGACGGAAGAAGCCGCGTTTGGAAAGCGTCGCCCGTCGTGAGCGCGATGAACGAGTGCATCCAGATCGCCGAGCGGCTCGGTCTCTCGCCCGAGAGCGTCGTCGAGCTGTGGGCGGAGCGCGCCGCGATCCGCGAGTACGAGGGCGGCCAGCCACGCGTCGAGGCGGAGTCCGCCGCGGTCGACGACGTACGCACGCAGCTCGCAGCGGGGCTCTCGACGATCACGATCGGCGAGCGCAAAGGTCCGCGCAGCGCCGCCGTGTCAGCGACGGTCGACGTGTTGGCCGACACGCACAAGCGCTGATCCGCCCGAAATGGCAAACGCCCGGCGGACCGGGCGTGGTGGGCGCTGCAGGGATTGAACCTGCGACTTATTCCGTGTGAAGGAATCACTCTCCCGCTGAGTTAAGCGCCCGAGAGGTTCGTTGATGTACATCGAGCCTCCGCTCGGGTCAACCCCGAGACCACGCGAGCCTTGTAGATCCGCCCGAACGTCTGGCGCGGCGCGGGTTTCGGGGATACGCCTACCGCATGCAACGCCACATCGTGCGCACGCCGCTGGCTCCGGCAGCGATCGGTCCGTACTCGCAGGCTGTCAGCGTGCCAGTCGGGGACAAGAAGATGGTGTTCTGCTCCGGGCAGATCGCGCTCGACCCGGTGACCGGCACGATGAGCGAGGGCGACGTCGCCGAGCAAGCGAACATCGTTCTCGAGAACCTCGGGCAGGTGCTCGCGGCGGCGGGCGCCAGCTACGCGAACGTCGTGAAGACGACGATCTATTTGGCGGACATGAACGACTTTGCCGTCGTCAACGCGATCTACGCCGCGCGGTTCCCGCTCGATCCGCCGGCCCGCGCGACGGTAGCCGCGGCGGGCTTGCCGCGTGGTGCGCGCGTCGAGATCGACGCGATCGCGATCGTCTAGTCCGCGCAGTCAGCATCAGCGTCAGCAGAGGAGGGTTTTGTGTCGTCGAGCTCGATCGAATCCGTTCTCACCGAGAACCGCAGCTTTCCACCGAGCGAGGAGTTTGCCGCTACCGCGCACGTGAGCGGCATGGCCGCGTACGAAGCGCTCTACGCACGCGCCGAGAAGGATCCCGACGGATTCTGGGCAGAGGTCGCGGGAGAGTTGGCGTGGACGAAGCGGTGGAGCCAGGTGCTCGACTGGAGCCTGCCCGACGCGAAGTGGTTCGTCGGCGGGGAGCTGAACGTGAGCGTGTCATGCGTGGAGAGGCACGCGAAGGGCGCGAACAAGAACAAGGCGGCGATCCTGTTCGAGGGCGAGCCCGGTGACACGCGGGTGATCACGTACGGGCAGCTGCATCGCGAGGTGTGCCGCGCGGCGAACGCGCTGACGGCGCTCGGCGTGGGCGAGGGTGACTACGTCGCGATCTACATGCCGATGGTGCCCGAGGCCGCGATCGCGATGCTCGCGTGCGCGCGCATCGGAGCGCCGCACACGGTGGTGTTCGGTGGCTTCTCGGCGGAGGCGCTGCGCGATCGCATCGAGGACTGCGGCGCGAAGGCGGTCATCACCGCCGACGGTGGATGGCGGCGCGGCGCGGTCGTGCCGCTCAAGGACAACGTCGATCGCGCTGTCGAGGGCACGACCGTCGAGCGCGTGATCGTCCTCGCGCGGTGCAAGAACGACATCTCGTGGACCTCGCGCGACGTGTGGTGGCACGACGTCGTCGACGGTGCGTCGCCGCTGCACGAGGCCAAGGCGTTCGCCAGCGAGCATCCGCTGTTCGCGCTGTACACGAGCGGCACGACGGGCAAGCCCAAGGGCATCGTGCACACCACGGGCGGCTACCTCGTGAACGCGACGTACACGACGAAGCTCGTGTTCGATCTGCGCGATGACGACATCTTCTGGTGCACCGCCGATATCGGCTGGGTCACGGGCCACAGCTACGTGGTGTACGGACCGCTCGCCAATGGCGCGACGGTGATGATGTACGAGGGCGCGCCGAACGCACCGCGCACGGCGGCGTTTACGGGCGGACGCGCCGTGGGCGACGGGCTCGATCGGTTCTGGGACATCATCGAGCGCTGGGGCGTCACGGTGTTCTATACGGCACCGACGGCGATCCGTGCGTTCATGAAGTGGGGCGACGCCCATCCCGAGAAGCACGATCTGTCGTCGCTGCGCCTCCTCGGCAGCGTCGGCGAGCCGATCAATCCCGAAGCGTGGATGTGGTACCGGCGCGTGATCGGCGGCGAGCGCTGCCCGATCGTCGACACGTGGTGGCAGACGGAGACGGGCGCGATCATGATCTCGCCGCTGCCGGGCGCCACGCCGACCAAGCCGGGCAGCGCGACGCGAGCCTTGCCAGGCATCATCGTCGATATCGTCGACAAGAACGGCGCGCCGGTGCCGAACAACACGGGCGGCTTCTTGGTCATCAAGCGTCCGTGGCCGTCGATGCTGCGGACCATTCGCGGCGATCACGAGCGGTTCACGAAGACCTACTTCGGCGAGATCGAGGGCGTGTACTTCGCGGGCGATGGCGCGCGTCGCGACGACGACGGCTACTTCTGGATCATGGGCCGCGTCGACGACGTCATCAACGTCGCGGGGCACCGCCTGTCGACGATGGAGGTCGAGAGCGCGCTCGTCAGCCACCCCAAGGTCGCCGAGGCCGCGGTCGTCGGCCGTCCCGACGATCTCAAGGGCCAAGCGATCGTCGCGTTCGTGACGCCCAAGTCAGGCTTCGCGGCCGACGATATGTTGGCGCGCACGCTGCGCGATCACGTGGCGCAGCAGATCGGTGCGCTCGCGCGTCCGTCGGAGATCCGCTTCGCCGAGGCGCTGCCCAAGACGCGCTCGGGAAAGATCATGCGGCGTCTGCTCCGCGAGATCGCGTCGGGCTCCACCGCGCGCGGCGACACGACGACGCTCGAGGACCAAGGCGTGCTCGAGCGACTCGCGCAGTCGTTCGACAAGGAGGAGTAGTGAGGAGCAGCGTGACCAAGTACTTCGCTCTCGCGCTCGTCCTGTCCGCTGCCTGCGCGAAGCGCAAAGAGCCGCAGCCGCGCGAGGCGCCGCCACCCGTCGCCGCGGCCGCATCGGGCTCGGGCTCCGCGACGCCAGCCGACCTGCCGCCGCCCAAGCCGAAGGAGCCACCTCCGTACACGCCGGCCTCCGACGTGACCGAGCCGATCCGCACGGCGATCGCGGCCACCGATCGCTCCCTCGACGATCGCATGCTCGACGCGGGCCGCAAGCCGGGCGAGGTGCTCACGTTCGTAAAGCTCGCGCCGGGCCAGAAGGTCGGCGAGCTGTTCGCGGGCGGCGGCTATACGACCGAGCTCGTCGCGCGCGTCGTCGGTGATGCGGGCAAGGTCTGGGCGCAGAACACGACCGACATTCTCGACAAGTTCGCGCGCAAGCCGTGGACGGAGCGAGCCCACAAGCCCGTGATGAAGCACGTCGTCGGCGTCGAGCGCCCCACGGACGATCCGTTCCCGCCCGAGGCCCACGACCTGGACCTCGTGATCACGATCCTCAACTATCACGACTTCATCTGGCAGAAGGCCGACACCGCAAAGCTCAACAAGGCGGTGTTCGCGGCGCTGCGGCCCGGCGGCATCTACGCGATCGTCGATCACAGCGCGGCCAAGAACAGCGGCACGCGCGACGTCGAGACGCTGCATCGCATCGACGAAGACGTGGTGAAGAAGGAGCTCCTCGAAGCGGGCTTCGAGCTCGACGGCGAGTCCGACGTGCTGCGCCACCCCGACGATCCGCGCGACTGGTCGACCTCGCCGCGCAACGCGGGCGACAAGCGTGGCACGAGCGATCGCTTCACGCTGCGCTTCGTCAAGCCGGCATCGGCAGCGCCCACGCCGCCCCACGCCCCCACGAACGGCAAGGCAAAGGCGCCGGCAAAGGCCCCGGGCAAGGCCGGCGCGAAAAAGAAGTAACCGCGAAGGCAGATCGTCGAGCATCCGGCGCGCTTCGTCGCGGCGCGGTGGTACCCCTCGAGTGCGGCCCACGTATCGGCGTCGGAGCGATAGAAAATCGCAAACGCGGTCAAGCGCGGCGCGGGCCGAGGACGTACCACTGTCTTCGTGAAAGCGACGACGCGCAGCTACTACGAAGACATCGTGGACCGGGCGGTACGTCGCGTGGTCGCGAACCTCGATAGCGCGCTGGATCTGAACGCGTTCGCCAAGGAAGCGGCCCTCGCGCCGCTGCACTTCCATCGCATCTTCCGCGGCATGATGGGCGAGACCGCGCTCGAGCTGCACCGTCGGTTGCGCCTCGAGCGCGCGGCGATGCAGCTCGCGTCTGGCGACGCGGCGGTCACCACGATTGCCTTCGACGCTGGCTACGAGACGCACGAGGCGTTCACGCGCGCGTTTGGCAAAGCGTACGTGATGTCGCCGTCGGCGTTCCGCGAGGACCAACGACGCGCACGCGACGCGTGCGAGCGAACACGAACCTGCGAGCTCGCAACTCCGTCGGGAGTTCACTACGCGCGCGAGCTCGCCATCACGTTCCAAGGAGCAAGCAACTTGATCGTCAGCATCGAACAGATTCCCGAGCTCCGGCTCGCCACCGTGCATCACACGGGGCCGTACGACACGATCTCCAAGGCGTTCGCGAAGCTCGGACAGATCGCGGGACCTGCGGGGCTCATTCGCGGCGACTGCAAGATGATCGCCGTCTATCACGACGATCCCGAGAGCACGCCCGCGGCCGAGCTGCGATCGGAGGCGGCGCTCACCGTGCCCGCGGAGACAGCGATGCCGACCGGACTCGACGAGGGACGCATCGCTGGCGGCACGTACGCGAAGACCGTGCACGAGGGGCCGTACACGGGGCTCGGCGACGCGTGGGCGCGCTTCATGGGCGTGTGGTTGCCCGAGAGCGGGCGCACGGTCGGCGGCGGCGCGATGTTCGAGGTCTACAAGAACACGCCCGAGACTGCGAAGCCCGACGAGCTGGTGACGGAGCTGTACCTCTCGGTCAGCGACGAGAAGTGACTACGAGCCGGCGGCTTCGGCGTCGAGCTCGCGCTCGCCCTCGGAGCGATCGGGCTCGTCGTTGATTATCGGCGCTTCGGACTCCACGAGCGTTGGTGCCTTGCCGGGCAGCGTGGTGTCGGGCCCGGTCAGCGGAGCGACGGACGGAGCGGTCACCTTGGACGTGCGCGCGAGGTAGTTGCACAGCGTGCCCATCACCTGGTCGTGAGCGCGGCGCACGTTGGGCTTGGACAGCGGCGTGTCGGTGTTGGTCACGAGCGAGAACGCGAGCGGGTGCGATGGATCGATCTCGAGGATGCCCGACATCGCGATGGCCGTGGACAGCGTGCCCGTCTTGCCGCGAATGCGCGCGCGCACCTGCGCGTTACGCACGCGGTGACGAAGCGTGCCGTCGTGACCGGCGATCGAGAGCGAGTCGAGCCACGCCTTGGCGATGGCATCGGGCTCCATGGGCAGCGCGGCCTGCGCTTTGGCCGTGGCGCCTCGTGCGGTGAAGCCACCAGCGGCGCGGACGATCGCGACGAGCTCGGCCGGCGTGATCTGCGTCTTGTACGAGAGACCCGAGCCCGTGTCGATCAGGAGATCCTTGCGCGACAGGTTCGCGTGGCGAGAGAGCCACGAGTACATGGACTCGATCGCGAGGTCCATCGACGGCTGCGCGTGATGTGCGAGCGCGGCCGCGGTCATGACCACGCGGTCCGCGAGCCAGTTCACGCTCCACTTGTTGATGCGCGCGACGATCTCGGAGAGCGGCCGCGACTCGTGGCGCGCGAGCTCGACGGGCAGGGAGCCCGCGGTGACCGAGTCGCCGATGTAGTCGCCGAGCTCGGCGAGCCGGAGGTCGCCCGTGAGGTTCACGTTGTTCGCGCGGAGCGATGCGCGCAGCGCGTAGGCGGCGGTCGCCGTGCGCTCGCGCGTCCACAGCGGATACATCGCCGAGCCGCCTTTGCCGATCGTGCCGCCGACGGCGACGGTGACGAGCGGGATGCCCGTGTCCGACGTGGTCACCGTGGTCTTGTACGTGAGGCGAGGGCGGTGCGCCTTCTTCGACGTCTTCGCGTTGACCGTGACCGAGATGTGATCGGCGCCGACGGGAACGGCGACGACGGGCGGGTGGCCCGGCTCCCCAGCGGTGACGTGCAGCGGGATGACCGCGCGGAAGATTCCGTCGCGCGTGGGGTCGGTGCCGACGACGATGTCGCCTTCGATCGACGTGATGCCCGCCGCGGCGAGCTTGCCGGCGAGATCGTCGAGATCGTCGGTGGTGAGCGTCGGGTCGTAGCTGCCGAGCAGATAGATGTCGCCGTGGATCGTGCCGTTCGTCGGCGCGGGGCCGAGCACGCGCGTCGGATAGCGGAAGTCCGCTCCGAGGAGCTCGAGCGACGTGGCCGTCGAGATCATCTTCACGTTCGACGCGGGGTTCAGCGGATCGTCGGCGTTGACCGCGAACAGCGGCTGTCCGGTCCGCGCGTCGGCGACGTAGAGACCGGTGAGTCCGTTGCGAAGCGGACCGCGGAGCAGCTTCTGGATCTGCTTTGCGGTTTCTTCCTCGAGCGTGAGGGGCTCGTCGCGACGACCGACCACGTCACGCGCGGGGCGCATCTCGCCCGCGGCTTGAATCGCGATGCGTGCGGCGGCGCCTTTCTTGTCCGCGGGAATGCGCGCCCTCGCCGCGCTCGCGACGTTCGCAGTCTTCGCAGCCTTCGCAGCGCGCTGCTTCTTGGGCGCGGGCTTCGCGTCCGCGATGGGCGCGGCGACGAGGAGCGTGGCGACGGCGGCGAGCAGTGCTTTCACTTACGACCTCGCAGCATGACGTAGGTGGCGCCTTCGCCGCCATCCGACGGGGCGGCCGTGGCGAGTGCGTGAACGAAGCCGGAGCAGGGTCCGAGCAGATCCGCGAGTACCGCCTCGCGCAACGGCGCTCCGTGTTCGGAGTGCGTGCCTTTGCCATGCACGATCAGCGTGCAGCGATGACCGGTGCGCTGCGACTCCGAGAGGAACGCGTGCAGCTTCGCGATCGCGGCATCGACGCGCTCGCCGTGCAGGTCGAGCGTGGCGGTCGGGCGAATCTTGCCAGCGCGCATCTCGGCGGTCTGCGAGATGGAGACGCCCGGCGCGCGCGCGGTGTAGCGCGTGCCATCGCCTTCGACCGCGAGCGTGATCGCGGGAGGCAGCACGTCGACTTTCACGACAGACGCAGGCTTGGGTGGAACGGGCACTCGGTCACGACCGGGCAGCGGCGTGGTGCCGCCGATCGCTTCGAGAAAGAGCGCTTGATCTTCGGGCGATACGCCACGAGGAGAGCGCTTGGTACCCATTGCTCCATTGTGTACTCGCTCGATGCGAGCACCGCCAGAAATCGTCCGCGGGCGCGCGAGAGTGGTCATCGCTTAGTAAGACGTGCGCCCCCGAGGTTCGTTCGCCACCCACACGAATGGGGCGGTGTTGCAAAACGCGGCGACCTGCCGCGGCGTTGATTTTGGCAACGTCGACGAGGAGTTGCAGCAGGATCCGGCGCGCCGACCTTGCAGCCGTGACGCGCAATGCGGGACCGTTCGTGTAATGCCAGCCTGTCCTTCCGTTGCCTACTTCTGCATGGAGTACGGCCTCGATCCGTCCTTCCCGATCTACGCCGGTGGTCTGGGCATCCTCGCGGGTGACCACATGAAGTCCGTCGGAGACCTACAGGTTCCTCTCACGGGCATCGGGCTTCTGTGGGACGAGGGTTACACGCGTCAGGTCGTCGGGCCCATCGGCCTCGAGGACCAGTACCCGAAGACGCCACGCGACGCGGTGCGCCGGGTCGACGTGCACATCGAGGTGATGGTGCGCGACAAGTCGATCCCGCTGCGCGTGTGGAAGGTCGAGCGCTTCACGTCGGCGACCTTGTACTTGCTCGAGCCGGAGCGCGAGGAAGACAAGTGGATCACGCAGCGCCTCTATGGCGGTGGTGCCGAGGAGCGTCTCGCGCAGGAGATCGTGCTCGGCGTCGGTGGCGTGCGCCTCATGACAGCGCTCGGCCTATCGCCCGACGTCTATCACTTCAATGAAGGCCACGCGGTGTTCGCAGGGCTCGAGCTGTTGCGGCAGAACCGCTACGGCGGCACGACGCTCGCCGACAAGCTCGCGCGCCTGCGACCGCACGTCGTGTTCACCACGCACACGCCGGTGCCCGCGGGCAACGAGGTGCACGACCTCGCGCTGCTGCGGCGCATGGACGCGGACTGCGGCTTCTCCGACGAGGAGCTCGAGTCGATCGGCGGCGATCCGTTCTCGATGACGGTCGCGGGCCTACGCATGGCGCGCCTCGCGAACGGGGTGGCCGAGCTTCACGGCGAGACCGCGCGCGAGATGTGGAAGGATGTCGAGGGCGCGGCGCCGATCATCAGCATCACGAACGGCGTGCACCAGCCGACGTGGCAGGACGCGCGTATTCGAGCGGCGCTCGTTCCCGACAAGCCCAAGGACACGCAGGACAACGAGCTGTGGGCGGCGCACCAAGCGATGAAGGGCGAGCTCATCACCGAGATCGCGCGGCGCACGCGCTTCGAGCTGCAGGAGGACAAGTTGCTCCTCGGCTTCGCGCGTCGCGCTGCCACGTACAAGCGCGCGGACCTCGTCATCTCCGACGAGAAGTCGCTGAAGCGCTTGTTCGACGCGGGCGTGCAGATCGTCTACGCGGGCAAAGCGCACCCGCGCGATCAGGCCGGCAAGGCGCTGATCGGTAAGCTCATCGACGCGTCGAAGAAGCACCCCGCGCAGGTCGTGTTCCTCGAGAACTACGACATGCGGCTCGGCGCGATGCTGACGCGCGGCTCCGACGTGTGGCTCAATAACCCGCGCCGTCCGCTCGAAGCGTCGGGCACGAGCGGCATGAAGGCCGCGATGAACGGCGTGCCGAACCTGTCGATCCTCGACGGTTGGTGGCCCGAGGGCTGCGAGCACGGCGTGACCGGATGGAAGATCGGCGATCCGGATCCAAAGGACGACGCGTTCGACGAGAAGGACGCGCTCCGCGTCGACAAGCGCGATCGCGAGCTGCTCTATCATGTGCTCGAGCGCGAGGTGCTTCCCGTGTACGGCGATCGCCCCGCGTGGATCCGCATCATGCGTGCGAGCATCGCGATGTCGCAGTGGAAGTTCTCCTCGGACCGCATGGTCGAGGACTACGTGCACAAGGTGTACACGCCGTCCGCTCAGTCGGGCCGGTAGAGCACCTGGCGGCGCTTGCCGCGCCACTCGAGCACCAGCGCTTCGCCGCGCTGCTCGGCCGTGGCCTCGTCGAGCGCGCGCCGCGGTGTGAGGCGAAGACACGGATGGTCGCCGGGATCCACGGCGCGCTCGTAGAAGTGCCAGTGCTCTTCCTCGCGTTGGCCGTCGAGGATGTACGCATCGTCGAAGGTCCAGGCCGGTGAGCTCGCGCACGCGATGTTGCGACCGTCCGGCGACCGGACCGTCACGCGACGGCGATACGTGCCGTCGATCTGCGTGTCCGTGCGGCGCGTGAGCTCCCACCACTCGGTCTCGTCGTGGATGTTGCCGTCGTCGTCGTAGCTCGACGCGTTCCATCGCCAGCTGCCGGCGAGCGGCGGATCATTCGCCCACGGATCCGGGGCGAGCTCGGGCGTCGCGCTGTCCGTGTGGAGCAGCGATTGCGTGCCGCCTTCCCACGCGAGCCGCAGCTGATCGCCGACGAGCTCGCCCGTGTACGTGCCGAGGTGGCGAAAGTCGTGATCGCACGGACTCGGCTCGACGCGAAACTCGGTCTCGGTGACCGTGAAGCCACCGAGCTTCGTGTCTGTCGTTGGCACGGCGATCACCTCGAACACCGCGCGCTGGCGGTACCACGGGCGCTGGTTGCAGTGGAACGGAACTCCGTCGTCGGAGCGAACCTCGACGATGCGCACGTAACGGCCCTCGAGCTGTGTGGGCGAGGTGCTCGGGCGGAAGCGCCATTCTTCACTCTCGATGCGCGTCGTCCCGTCGCTGGTGGTGCGCAACAGCCAGCCCCAGGTGCCGACCACCTCGGAGAGTGCGAACGGCTTCTCGGACGCTGGCGTCGTCTTCGTATGCGACGACTTGCTCGGCGACTTACACGCCGCGAGCAAGAGCGCAAACGAAGCGATGCGGCGCATCGTGCTCAGCGTGGCTTACGCGCGTAGGTATCGCGAACGATCTTGCCGACGGCCGCGTCGTTCAGCGAGTCGGGGCGCGCCCCCTCGAGCTCCCAGGCGATGCGAGCGACGAGGCGCTTCGTGGCGTCTTGCTCGGAGAACCCGAGGCGATAGAGCAGGGCGGCGCGATCGGCGAGCTCGGACGCGGCGACGGCCGCACGCTTGTCGGCACCACCGGTGCGCGCTGGTGTGCGCTCCAACCAAGGAAAAGACATGCCGCGAGTATACTGGAGCGCGTGAGGTTTCGAATCGCCGGGTGGCCGGTGTCGTGCGCGCTGATCGCGGGCGCGATCACGATCCCGCGCGAGGCGGGAGCGGACGGCGCCGGCATCATCGCGACGAGCCGCGACTCACACGCCCGCGGCGCGGTCGCCGCTGCGATGCAGGGCGCCATGGCGGGGCGCTCCGAGCGCATCGTGGTGGACGCGGTGGCAGATGCACGCGCAGCGGTGGTCGCTGGCGCCGTACCCGTCGAGACGCTCGCGGCGTTTCGTCGCGTGCGCACGCAGATCGATGCGGGCTGGCGCAACTACCAGCGCGTCGCCGTCGAGCAAGCACGCGACGCGCTGGTCGCCGCACGCACGGCGGCCGAGCCGCTCGTCGCGTTGCCGGGTGGCGCGGAGCTGTACGCGGACGCCGCGCTCCGTCTCGGCATGGTGCTCTCGCAGCTCGGCCGTCGCGACGAAGCGCACGTCGTCCTCTCGCTCGCTCTCGCGCTCGACCCCGATCGCCCGATCACCACCGCGGAGTTCTCGCCGGATCTCGTCGCCGTCGTCGACGCGGCGCGCGCAGCTCCCGTCGCGCTGCACACCGTACGCATCGTGACCACGCCGCCCGGCGCGCGCATCCGCATCGACGGCCGCGATGTCGGCGTCTCGCCGCTCGACGTGCAGGTCACGCGCGGCCAGCACCTCGTCGTCGCGCGCGCACCCGAGCACCGGCCCGCGGTGCAGGGCATCACGCCCGACGCCGACCGCATCGACGTGCAGCTCGAGCCCGACGAAGAAGCAACGCGCCTCGGGGGATCGCTGCTCGGGTTGCCGGACGGGTTCGCACAGCAGCTCGTGGACGCGACGCTTCGCTACGCAGATCTCGACGAGGTCGTGCTCGTCGCCGACACGATCCGGCGCGGTGGCCCGACGCTCCTCGTGCAGCGCTGCTCGGGCGCGGTCCCCGCTCGGTGCAGCGCGGTCGTCGAGATCGGGTACACCGATCGCGCAGGCCTCGCGAGCGCAGCAGCGTCCGCGTGGCAGGCAGTGCTCGTCGGTGATCTGCGCTATCCGCCGACGGTGCTCGGAGACCGAGGCGGGCGCGTCGACGATCGATGCGAGTGGTGCCGCAGCCCGATCCTGTGGACCGGCGTAGGCGCGCTCGTGGTCACGGGCGTCGTGCTGACGATCGTCGCGCTGTCGGCATCGCCGCCGCCGCCCGTGGTGACCGTGCCGCCGCTCCAGCCGTAGCGCGTCTCGTCGGCGCGTCAGGGCTTCGTGAAGTCGAAGAACTTCTCTTCGCGCGCGTCGGCTCCGACGTCGATCTTCCAGCTCTGCTTCTTCGCGTCGGCGTCGGGCGGGCTGAACACGCACTCGATGGTGTGCTTGCCGGCAGCCACCTTGAACGTCCCCGGCGCGCGGCCTTTGTTGTCGCCATCGACGAGGACCTCGCACCACGGATCGGCACCGATGACGAGCGTCGCGGTCCCGGTGGGCCGCACGGCCGCATCGATCGTGACGACACTCGCATCGCGTGCGAGCGCGACGCCTGCATCGGGGCGCGCCACTGCGCCCGCATCGATCATCGGAGCGCGCGCATCGATCATCGGAGCGCGCGCGGCGTCGATGCCCGCATCGGTCACGCTCGCGACCTCGGCGTCGCTCGCATCGGCGCCGCGCGGTGCGTCGAGCGCGCCTTCAAACGCGTCTTGCTTCAGGTAGAACGGCACCGCATCGATGCCGGCATCGATCGGGTTCAGCACTTCCTCGCGGTTGCGAAAGAACATCCAGACCGCGACGCCGAGCACGACGAATCCGCCGACGCCCGCCGCGACGAGGAGCGGGCTTCGTGGTGGGAGCTCGCCGTTGGCAATCGCTGCATCACGACGAGCGCGCGCATCGCGCATCTCGAGCGTGCTGTCGGGATCGTCGTCGAGTCGCGCGCCGGCGAGGCTGTCATCATTGCGCGACGCGCGCGGGACCACGCGGGTCGTCGGGCCCGTGTCACGCGATGGACGCGCTACCGCGCTCGTCGTCGGGCCGCTGTCCGCGTCGTCAGGATCGCCGGCGGGAGCTCCGTCAGGATCGCCGGCGGGATCGAGCGCGGTGTCCTTGTCGTCGATCGCGTCGAACGGCAGAAGCGGCGTGCCGCGTTCGAGCATGTCCTTGAGCTGCACGTGCGTGGCGAACGACTGGTTGCGCGTCGTTTGCGGGCGCTGCCGTTTGTCGCGCGGGATCACGGCCGTGTGCGGACCGGCCGCCGCGGGCGGAGGCGTCGCGTGCGTGTCCTCGGCGCGCGGCTTGGTCGCGTCGACGCCGGGCACGAGCTCGTCGAGGACGAGAGGATCCGCGTGCGTGGGTAGGCGCCGCGTTTCGGGCGGACAATAGCGCGCGACGAGCGCGGCGACATCGCGCGGTGTGGGCGTGTCGTCGAGCGCGTAGAGATACTTGTTCAGCGCGGCGAGCATCTCGCTCGCATCGGACCAGCGCGCGGTCTTGTCGCGCTCGAGCGCGCGCAGGACGATCTCGTCGAGCTTTGGCGGGATCTCGGGACGCTCGTCGGACGGCTTGGCGATGTCGTCCTCGGTGACGGCGCGAAGCGTCGCGTCCGGATCGGAGCGCGCGAACAGGCGGTGACCGACGAGCATCTCCCAGAACAAGACGCCGACGGAGAAGAGATCCGTCTGGTTCGTGAGCTGCTCTCTGCGAACCTGCTCGGGCGACATGTACGGGAACGAGCCCGTCGGCGCGGACTGCGCGGACTCGTCGTCGTTGGCGTTGCCGAGCGTGACGGCGATGCCGAAGTCCACGAGCTTCACCTCGCCGTCGCGCGAGAGCATCACGTTGCGCGGCGAGAGATCGCGGTGGATCACGCCGTCGCCTTTGCGATGCGCGTAGTCGAGGCCCTCGACGATGCGCGCGGTGATCCACGCGGCGACGGCCGGCTCCATCCGCACGTCTCGCCGAGCGAGGCTCTCGGTGAGCCGATAGAGCGTGGGGCCGTCGATGTACTCCATCGCGATGAAGTACGTGTCGTCGACGACGCCCAGCTCGTAGACCGGGACGATGTTGCCGTGCGCGAGCGACACGAGCGTCTTGGCCTCGGCGACGAAGAGATCCACGAAGTGGCGCTGACCAGACAGCTTCGGGTGGATCTGCTTGATGACGAGCTGCTTCTCGAAGCCGCCGGGACCTACGATCTTGGCCAGGTAGATCTCGGCCATGCCGCCTGTGGCGAGCTTCTCGGTCAAGAAGTACTTGCCGAACGTCGTCGGCAACTCGGGCATCGCCGCGAGAGTATCATGCGGAGTGGTGATGCCTCGTCGTGCACCGGATCTCGCTCTCGCGCTCGTGATCGCGAGCAGTGCGGCTAGCGCACCCGCGTGCGGCGAGGATGCGGCGCGCGTGACGCTATCGCCCGTCGACAACCCGTGCGGACGACCTTCGGGCGCTCGCAACGTGCGCATCACGGCGTACGGCGCAGCGGAGAAGCGCGTGTCGGTCGCGCCCGACGAGGGGATCGATATCGCGGACTTTCCCGCGGACACCGAGCAGCTCTCGATCGAGGTCGAGGTCGGCGCAGGCGAGATCGGGGCGGCCGGCAAGACCGCACCCTTCGAGTTTCTCGCGCTCGACGACGGGGCCACGTTGCCGATCTTCCTCGCACCGCCGAACGGGTTCTGCCCGACGGTGGGTTCGATGAGCGTGCCGCGCATCGCACCGGCGGTGGCGCGCGCGGGCGATGGCGTCCTCGTCGTCGGGGGACGCGACGAGAACGGCGCGTGGACCGCGTCGGCAGAGTTCTACGATCCGCGGACGTCGACGTTCTTGCCCGTCGCGATTCCGGATCTGTTCGACGATCCCGAGAACGCCGCGGGCTTCGCGGGCGTGTCGCTCGCCTCGCTTCCGGACGGTCGTGTGGCGATGAGCGGTGGCGCGTTCCAGCAGATCGCGATCTTCGATCCCGCGACGCGCACGTTTGTCTCGTCCGGCGGCATCGAGGGCCGCGCGTACCACGCGTCGATCGCACTCGACGAGGATCACGTGCTGCTCGCCGGCGGATGCCCGATGCTCGCAGGCGCGGAGTGTCCGGCCGCGGAGCCACGGCGCTCGTCGAAGATCTACGATCTCGCCAACACCCTCGATCCCGAGCCAGGACCGACGCTGCGCATCAGCCGGCTCGGCGCAGCGGTCTTCGATATCGGCGTCGGACGCGACGGTCAGCGCAACTTCGTCATCGCGGGCGGCCAACCTCCCGTGCTCGCGGAACCGACGAGCGCCGATGCGATCCTCGTCGGCGGCGGCATGGACGGCTACGCGCTGTCCAACGTTCATGCACAGGCCGCGCAGCTCGATGGCGGCGGTGTCATCACCGCGTTCGCGCTCGACGGCAGCGTGCCCGCCACCGGCGTCGCGTCGGTGATCGTGCCGGGGCAGGCGAATGCGCGTCCGATCACCGCGGCGTTCGTGCGCGACGGTGCGCGGCTCGTCGGCCTCGAGGATGGTCGCGTGCTCGGCGTCGGGGGCGATCCCACAGGCGACGTGATGCTCTATGACCCCACGACCGATCGCTGGCAGACCGTCACACCCGCCGGTGATTCGCCGGGCGCTCTCGTCGCGCCCACGCTGCTCCGGCTCGCCGATGGTTCGATCTTTGTCCTCGGGAGTCCGATCGGCGGCGCCGCCTCGACGAGCGCGTGGATCTACCGGCCGTCGCTCGTGGGGCCGGCGATCGGCTCGATGAACGTCTTGCCGCTCGACGAAGGGACCGGCGTGCTGACACCCGAGGATCCGTCGACGGTGGTGCGCACCCTCGGCCCGCCCACGTGGACGCTCGTCGGGGGCGACGCGATGGCGCGCGCGATCGTGGGAGGACCGCGCCGCGCCTCGGGATCGATCACGGCGTCCGTGCGCGTGCTCGCGGGAGGGATGGCGCTGATCGGACAGCAGACGGGGCCGGGGAGGGCGATCGTCGGTGAGCTCACCGAGGGCCAGCCCGCGCGGATCGTGCGCCTCGACGGCGCGCAGCGGCAGGTCTTGTGCAGCGGTCGCGAGGCACCGCCGCTGTTGCGCACGGACCTGAACACGACCGCGCGCCTCGAGATCACGGGCGGAGCGGCGCGCTTGTCCGTCGAGAGCACGGTGCTGGCCAGCTGCGAGGTCGATGCATCCGTGCGCGGCGCGTGGGGCGTGGCGGCGCTCGCGAATTCATCGGTGACCGTCGCCAGAGTCACCGTCACTCGATGACGTGATACCGTGGCGCCGATGCGCAGGGCCGTCGTCGCTGCGATCGCACTGTGCGCGGTCAGTGCGACCCCCGCCGACGCGTACGAGTTCTGGTTGCGCACGCAATCGATCGGGCAGGTCTATCAGCTGCGGCAGTACCGGCTCGTCGGGCCCGACCTGTTCATGGGGCGTCGGCGCTACACGCAGACGCTCGCGCTGCGCATCGACGACATCGGCGATCTCTCACGCTCGCGCCGAGAGTCCCGCGTGCCCGATCGCGGGCTGCGCATCTCGTGGCAGAGCTACCTGCGCGTCGATCACGACTTCGGCACGTTCACGAGCGGCCGCATCTCGCTGTCGCCGGTCACGCGGCGCGACGCGATCGACGTCATTCCCGAGCTCGCGGAGTCCGTCGCGGGACTCGATCTCGCCTATGGCCACGTCTCGCTCGACGGGCTCGCCGACGATCGCGTGAGCATCAAGCTCGGCCGCATGCTCGCGGATGATGGCTGGCAATCGCTCGGCGTCGATGGTGCTGCGATTCGGTACGAGCTTCCCGGCGTGCCCCTCGCCATCGCAGCCGATGGCGGTCTGCGCGTTCGCGCGGACTCGCCGATGGGCATGGCCGAGCTCGAACTGGATGGCACCACGGGCGCGGGCTGCACCGAGTACGTCGAGGCAGCGACGCCGGGCGCGGGCACGTGGCAGCTCGTCGATCGCGATCGCACGATCACCAACAAGCGCCTCTCGAGCGACTACGAGTACTGCCCGCAGCGCACGATGCGCCAGCCGACGATCGGCGTCGAGGTCTCCACCGCCAACACGCGCGACATCGGCGCCGCGATCGGCTACCGCCGCACGTGGTCCAACACGTTCGGCCTCATCGGTCCCGCCGATCGGCTCGACGAGATCGATCGCGGTCTGTACCCGAACGAGCTCGGGCAAGCGCCGGACAGCGGCGTCAACGAGGAGCGCATCTACGCGCGCGTGCACGGCCGCGTGCGCACGAGCGCGCTCGCGGTCGAGCCGTACGCCAACGCGCGCGTCTCGCTCCTCCACGCCGCGCTCGATCGCGTCGATGCCGGCGTGCGCCTCGTTCGCGGCTCGCACACGCTCGAACCCTCCATCGGCTACTTCCTGCCCACGTTCGATGGTGACTCGATCTTCAACGTGTTCTCGATCGAGCCCACCAAAGACGCGCGTCTCTCGTACTGGCGCGAGGGCACGACTCGCTGGCGCGCCGATGCGTGGCTGCGTCGCTACGCGCACGAGACCGGCCTGTCCTCCTATGCAGGCGGCGCTCGCGCCGGCCTCGAGCATCCCCTCGCGCAGCGCT
>JAEYYV010000216.1 GCA_023428295.1 Pseudomonadota bacterium | reverse complement strand
CTCGACGACGGCGAACCGCGGTGCGACGGTCTGCGCGGGCTGCACGCGGCCGCGCTCGCGGTCACGTGCGCGCAAGTGCGACGCCGTCGATCGCCCGACCGCACCGCCGGGGACCAACGCTTCGAAGTGGTCGCGCCGCGCCGGAGTGTCCGAGCGTGTCGGCATCGCGTCGAGACCGCTCGCATCCGAGACGATCTGCTCGTAGCTCACGTCACGGCCGAGCGCACTCGGCGACGTGAACCGTGGAGCACCGCCGACCACCACGCCGTTCTTGCACGACTCGAACGGCGCGGCTTGTAGCCGATCGCGATCGTCCATCGCGCGGAACGATGCGGGGGCGAACGTGTCCTCGCTTGGCGTCGTGTCGAGCGCGCGGCCGTTGACGGAGACGGAGCGAATGTCGATCCGGCTCGCATCGGCCGGTGCGCCGGCGCCAAACCGTGACAACTGAGTTCCCAGCGGCGCGACGGGCTGGCTGATCTGCAACACACCGGACGGGTCGACACGCGCGGCGCCACTCGCGCCACGCAGCCGAGCAGGCGCGCTCGTGCCAACTGCGAACGCGCTCGTCCATCGCGCGGCTTGTTGCAACTCGCCGACGACGCGCGGCAAGACCTCGAGGAGCGGCAGCACGATCTCGACCAGCGAGCCCCACGTCTTGTCGAAGTGGACGTCGATCGAGATGAACCAGCAGATCTTGAAGCTCGCCTTGCCGCGCGCCCGCCACGGGCTCGTCCCTTCGAGCTCGAGCGCGAGTCCGATCGAGAACAGCGTGCGGGAACCGGCGCGCACCGCCACCGACGCGCGGACCGAGGCCTTGAACCCGAACGGGAGGACCTGGAACAGCGCATCGAAGCCGAGGTTGCCGACGATGCTGAACGACGAGACGCCGAAGTAGAAGTCGAGCTCGGCGCCGATCTGCGCCGTGTTGGCGGTGAGCGCGACGTACGCGCGCAACGTCAGTCGCGGGTTGTCCTTGAGCAGGCTGATCGTGACCCGGCGCAGCGCCGGCAGCTGGAGGTATGCCGGCGGATGGTACGAAGGGTGGAAGCCGCCGACCGTGGCGACGAGATCGCGCTGCGCGCCCCAGCTCGCGCGCAGTGCGAGGTCACCCTCGAGGGTCGCCTTGAACGATCCGACCCCGATGAACGAGTCGTAGAGCGACGCATCGAAGGCGAGCCGGAACCGCTGGAGATCAAACGTGCCCGTGAACGCGGCCTTGAGATCGACGATCGCGTGCGCTGCGGTCGGGATCGCGGCGCGGAGTGCACCGACCACCACGATCCGGAACGGGTCCGGGAGCTCGAGGAACAGTCCGATATCGGCGGTGATCACCGGCGGCGTGTTCCACTCGAGCCGCGCCGTCGGTCCGATGACGAACTGCGGCGTCTTGATCGGGAACACTTGTTCGAGATCCGCGACGAGCGAATCCATCTGCGCGACGATGTTCTTCGGGAACAGGAGGTTCTCCGTGATCCCGTCGCGAAGACCGCTACGCACGCGATCGACGTCGACCGTGCGATTGACGCCAAGCAGCCCGCCGATGGCGGAGAGATACAGGTTGTAACCGAGTGGGATCGGCCGCGGGAACCGGGTGCCGATCAACACGAGGAGCGAGAACGTCGTGCCTTCGCCCGCGGTGAGGATGCCTATCGCGGTCAGATCGAGCTTCTCGAACAGGCGCAGTTCGAGTCCGCCGACGTACCGGCCGCGCTCGGGCTCGCGGCGAAGGTAGCCGCCCAGCGTGACGGTGCTGCTCTCGAACGCGAGCCCGAACCCGTCCGGCGGCTTGAAGCCGATATCGAGTTGCGCCGGACCGAGGTTGCCGCCGCCGTCGGGAAACGCGACCTCGCCGATGATGCCGATGCCGGACACGCGCGCGGTGATCGGGCCGAGGGTCACGGCGCCGCTCGCCCCGATCACGATCCGCAAGGACCGCCCCTCGGCACGCACGCCAAGCTCGATCGCATCGAGGCGCACGGGGCCCAGCGATGCGCCGACGGGAATCGTCGCTTCCAGCCCAAACCCGCCGCGCAGCTCGAGACCGCGATCGGTCGAGAACGTGAGGCCTGCGTCGAAGCGCGCGCGGACGCCGTCGCGGGGCAGGATTCGCTGCAGCACACCATCCCCATCACCGGCGGCGAGGACGAAGGCGGCGGAGGTTGCATCGAACGAGATCGCGAGTGCCTGCCGAGCCGAGCTTGCCTCCGCGTCGACGGCGAATCGCAGTGTGCCGACCTCCACGCGCGTGCCGTCGCTCGAGCCAAACACGAATGCCGGGTTACCCTCGGTCGCCTCCCGCTCCACCACGAGCGACGCCGTCGCGTGCGTCGCCGGTGTGGTGAGCGGCGCGAATGACACGCCGGTGGGTCCCAGGACGAGCGCGGCGAGCGCGCCGTCGGCTGTGAGCGAGAGCTTCCAGTCCCCGCGCGTCTCGGTCCAGGCGCCGCCGATCTGCGGGGCGAGGATCAGCCCTCTCACGCTGCCCGGATGTTCCGCCGACGACGCGGTCGCGACCACGCCGATGCGCACCGGGCCCGGTTCGCCATCGTCCGTGGGGATGCCGACCAGCTCGAACGCGAGCTGGCGCAAGAAGTCGTGCTCGTATCGGGTCGGGTCGGGCGGCGGTGGCGGCGGCCCCGGATCTGTCGTCCCCTCGGCATCGATCACGACTGGCCCGCCGAGCGGATCGGTCGCGTACGGTTCCTCGTCGAGTGATGGAACCACCGGCGCGGGCACCGCTGGAATCACACCGTCACGCGCGGCGAGTCCGAGCACGCGCGCGAGCTCGTGGAGTGCGGGGAACAACCGCTGCGCCAGCAGGTGCGCGTCGTGCGCGGTCTGCAGGTCGTTCGGAAAGTACGTGGCGCGCAGCATCGCGCCTGGGTCGTCGATCAGGTCCGCGACCCGATCGCGCTCGAGACGATCGGTGCGCCATGGCAGGCGCTGGATGACGTTGCCCTCGAGCTCGATCGGGGTCGCCGGCAGCTCCTCCGCGGGCGTGATCAGCGTCAGCAACGCGGCGACACGAAACAGCCGGGGATGGTTCGCACGCAGATGCAGCCCGACCAGCCACGCGACGAGGTCTGCGCCGAGACCCGCGGCGTGCGCCGCGAGCTGCGGATCGGCAACGACGGTCTCGAGACCCCGGATGGTCTCGGCGAGCCCTCCCGCGATCTCGAGGACCCGTGCGATCCCCTCCCACGATCCGAGCAGCTCGTCATCGAGGGTCGCGATGTCTTCGACGAGTGCCGCAAGATGCTGCAGCTCGGTGGCCAACCCGCCATGCGCCTCGAGGCTTCCCGACCTCCCGACCGCGCGCAGAATATCGACGCTGCCGTCGGGAACGAGCACCGCAAGAGACAGTGGAGCGAGCAGGCGACCCAGCTCGTCACGCACCAGAGAGGCAAGAGTGGAGCCCATGATTCCCGCCCGCCCCACCGCGAGCCGTGGCGTACGCTAACAAGCACGAACACCGAGTTCAAGGCACTGCAACCGATCGCGAGCCGCAGGTGCTGATACGGTGACGAAGCGATGCCCACGGAGCTCTTCGCACGACTCTCACCGGTGTTCGACGAAACGTTCGCGGTCACGACCATGGCCGGTGTTGGCAACTGGAGACCGGGTGGCTTCGGCAACGTGCTGACGTCCGCAGACCTTCACACGATCATTCCGCACCAGACCGCGGGCTGGCCATCACGGAACAAAGCGCATGGCTTCGTCGATCGATACACGACGTCGCGCTACGGCGAGGATGGGAATGGTGAAGTGTCGCCGTGCCGGCGCTGTCCAGGTCCCGCGATTCCCGCCGGTGCGGCGTGTTCGTGCAAGTGGGGGATCGGGCCGCAGTACTACATCTCGAGCGACGGCACCGTCGCGCGTGTGATCGGTACGCAGAACCTCCGCAGCGAGGAACGCCGCACGTTGCACGCGGGCTACGTCAACGACTGGTCGATCGGCGTCGAGACCGGAAACCTGTTCGAGACCGGCAATCCGCCTGGAGGGAGCTGGATTCGCCTGTCGCGGACCGCTGCCGTCGAGGACATTCCAGGTGCGAACTTCTACATCCGCGACCATCGTGACAACCCGCGCGAGGTCATCGGGTGCTGGTGGACGACCGCCAACTGGACACTGCCGATGCGCGAGCCGTCCAACGATGTACGGATGCTGTTCACGGAGGCGCAGTATCGGGCGTGGGCGCTGCTCGCTCGCTTTCTCGCCGAGCAGTTCGAGATTCCCCGCAACTTCTCCGTGTTGCCGCACGCGATGCGCCACGAGTTTGTCACCGCTGCGGGGGCGAGTGACTTCCGCCAGATCATGCTCGCCGACGAGCGCTTCGCCACGATCATCGCCGCGTTCGATGCGGGCTGGAACATCGGTGCGAACGAGTTCACCGCAGGCAACGTCGCGACGCTCGGGAACCGCCTCGCGGCCCAGACGACCGGCGGCGTCATCAACGGCGTCGACTGGCGGAAGAACTCGGTCTGGACGCGCCTGATCCAGAACTATCGCGGCTTTCACGGACACGGGTACTCGGGCGATCTCGGGACAGCGCAGGATCCTCCCTCCGATCACGATTGCCCGGGCCCGATGTTCGACTGGCATCGCTTCGCGCGCGAGGTCTGGGACTGGTGGTGGTTTCCGTTCGACCTGAACCTCGTCATCCCGACGGTCGATACCTATACGAGCGCGGTGCCGCGTCGCGCGTACCGCCGCGCCGACGGCAACACGCGCCTCGTCGAGTACTACTGGGACGCGGAGGACACGACCGTGCCGAACAGCCGGCCCGCGATACGCGCGATCAATGGCATCCACGGCCCCGAGTCCTCGCCATCGACGTTCCGCCTCGATCCCGATTCCCCGGTCTACGCGCTCGCGAACGGCGAGCTCGTGGCGGCGCGATTCGCGCACCAAGCGGTCGGTGTCGACAGCATGTCCTTCGCGCTCGTGCGGCATGAAGTGTTTCATCGGCAGGTCCCGGCCCCGCCGGGCGGAGGCGCGGCCACTGGCCGGATCGACTACGACCTCGCACCGGCGATTGTCTACACGCTCTACATGCACCTCGGTACCCCGACGGGCATGACGTTCGACGCCGTCGACGACCGCAATCCCGACTGGTTGAACCGCGTGATCATACGGTTCAAAGAGTGCTCGCTGGGGGTCGTCTACGTCGACGGCGATGCGGCGGCCGTACCGCCGATCGCAGGCCACCCCAACCCGCCGGCGGCAGCGTATTCGGTCCCGCCGGGTACGCCCGTACGGCCGAGCATGCTCGAAGCGTGGCGAGCGGATCGCGTCGCGCTCGTCCGCTTCCTCGATCAGCTGCGTCGGGGCGAGGTTGCCCTGGCGCCGACCGCGCAGCACACCACGCCGGTCCAGGTGATCCTCGGCGACTTCCTCGGCAACTCCGGCTCGATCACGGTCACGAATCCGAACCCGACCTCGCTCCAGGGCGTGCGCGTCGAGGTGTTCACGGCGGGCTTCGTTCCACCAGGCTTCGTTCCGGCGGTGGGCTGGCAGCTCGGCGCGCCAGGTGCCTCGCTGCACATGACCTACCAGAGCGAGTGGGCGCGTATCCTGACCCCGCTCGAGGTCGCCGACCTCGAAGCGCGCGGCATCGACCCGGCGCTCCACATGTGGTGGCCCGCGGTGGCGGCGCACGTCCTCGTCGATCCGCGCGCGCACCCCGCAGGCGCGCACTTGCCCCTAAACGGTAACGTCGTGCATCTCCGGCCTCTCGATGTCATGACCTGGCTGAACCAGGTCACGTGGGGGAGCGAGTGGCCCAAGTACAACATTGCGGGGGCACGTGCCGCGCGGCCACGGAGCCGGCGGGTGTGAGCGGCATGTGGACGGTCTTGCTGATCGCGGTCGCCATCGCATCAGCATCCATCGCATCAGCATGTCGCAAGCCCGAGCCGGCACCACGCGTGAAGGACGCCACCGCCGCGGTCACGGCGATCGATGCCGGTGTCCCGCCACCCGTCGATCCGGAATGGCCGCCTGGTCCGACATCGCTCGCCGCCGCACTCGGCGATGGGGCGCTCCTCGTCGAGGATAGTGGCGCGATCGTCGTGCGCAGCCGAACCGGCGAGCTCGTGCGCACGCTCGTCGCGAGCGGCACGAGTCGAGCGAGTTACGACGCGCGGGTCGGGATCGTGTGGTTTCTCCACAACGGACGGCTCGAGGCCCTCGATCTCGCGAGCCGCGGCGAGCCGGTCGCGATCGTCGACGACATGCCCGACCTCTCGTTCCAGGCGGGGCGCGGCGAGAGCGTCGTGTCGCCGATGTGCGACGCATGCGTGACCGTCTCGGCCGTGCCGCCCGCGGTGGGCGTGACCGCAGAGGCGAAGGCGTCCGGTGGCGAGCTCCAAGGTGAGGCAGCGGCGCAGTTCGAGCGCGACCGCTTGATCGCGCTCGGTGCACATCCGCGGCTCGCGGCGGCCGCGAATGCGTTCCTCGCGCGGCTCGGCCGCCGTACCGAGCGCGTCTCACGTTCGATCGAGCTCGGCGTCGAAAAGTGGCCCCTGCCGCGCGGCGCACGATCTCAGGCACGCTGTGCCGGTGGCTGTGGACGTGCGTTCGCGCTCGAGAAGTTTGGCTGGCAGCTCGTTGTCGTCGGCAGAACGTGCGATTGCCTTGACGATCGATGCTGGGGAACCTGTGTCTTCTACGATCCGGCGCGCAAGCGATACGCGCCGCCATCGAGCCCCGGAACGTTTCGCGCCGTCGCCATCGCCGAGCGCGCGTGCCACGTCGGGCTGGATGCGACGGAGGCCGCCTACCTCCTCGACCACCACGTCTGTACGGCGATCGGCTGTATCGCAGTGCCTGGCAAGATCCTCGGCTGGGTGGTGCCGGGTCCGTTCACGGGGTCCGTGCCCGAGGACATGTCCGCCTGCCCCCAAAGCCCCTAACGCATCTGTGTGTCAGCGCCGCGTTTCTGGCGCGCAACCCTGTTCCCTTAACGCAGTAACTGAGCGGTGCAGATGCTCGGCGGCCCGAGGATTGCCACGAATGTCTCGAGCTTGCGCGCGGTGGCGGACTGCGTCGCGATCATCAACCGGACGATCGACGCTGCGCGGGAGGCGATGCTCGGTCGTGGGCAGTGCCTCACTCGATTCGCTCTGCCCACGCTCTGCCCGAGGGCACAAGATCACCACGGACGAGGTCGGATCACCCAGGACGCCAAGCTCTTGATCGTGCAGCAAGCGCTCGGTTTCGTTGACGTCCTGGGAGAGTTCGACTCCCGCCGCCTCCACTATTTTTCTATCGGATTTTGCTCCGCTTTTCGTCGACTGGACGAAGGTTGGACGAAGCTCGTTTCGTCCAGTCCTGGGATCTCCGCCGCTTGCGCCGCCGCCGGCCATCGCGGCGAGCGGTAACACGATCACGTTGTCGTGGGCGTCGCGGGTGCGCACGAGCTCGAGCTTCGCGATCTCCCGGCACGTCTCGATCCAGTGCGGCCCGCGGTCGTAGCCCGAGAACGCATCGCGGCGGATCTTCGCATGCGTGATGCGGTCGCGGATGATCTCGGGGCGCGCGCCATCGTCGATCGCGAGCGTGATGAACGTGCTCTTGGTCGCGTACAGCTCGCGAGCGCGCCAGCCGAGCATCTTGAGGTCGCGCTCGCGCCACGCCTTGCCCATGTAGTCGCCGGTCCGGATCGGTTCACCATCGCGCGTGCGGCGGATCGCGGCAGCGTCCGGCGGCAGCGGCAGGATCAGATCGTCCGGCGCGGGCGGCCGGCCCATCATCGCGGCCCACCCGGACAGCTTCCACTCGGCGAGCATCGCCGCGAGCGTCGGATGCACGGGCACGTTCCGCACCGCTTCGGTCTTCGTGCCCTTCGTGCGGTTCTTGCGCGTGTTGTGCGCGAACGCGATCGTCAGCTTCCCGAGTGGCTGCACGGTCGAGTCGTAGTGCGTCCAGCGCAGCGCCGCGATCTCGCCGGGCCGCAGCCCCGCGAGCAACCCGAAGCCGTACGTCAGGCGGCGATCGGCGGCGATGCGCGAGTCCGAGATCATGATCTGCGCCTCGTCGCGCGTGTACACGGCGCCTTGTCGCCAGAGCGGATCCTTGTCCCGCAGTGGCCCGAGCTGGCGGTCGGTGAGACAGCACGGCGACTGCTCGATCAGGTTCGCGAGCCTGGCGTCGCGGAACATTGCCGACACCACCGAGTAGATGTTGTGGACCGTGCGCGGCGCGAGCGGCTTGCCGGTCTCCTTGCTCGGCGTCGTGCGGATCTTCGCGAACACGTCGACGATGTGACGCGTACGAACGTCGGCGACGAGCAGCTCGCCGATCGCGGGCAGCACGTGCTCGAGGCGGTTCCGATCGTTCTTCCAGTCGAGATCGAGCTTGCGCCGGTCGTCGATCCAGCGGTCCGCCCAGCGCCGCACCGTCATGGGCGAGGTCGCGCTCGCCCCGACGCGCGCAAGCGCCGCGCGCTCGGCTTCCACCTTGCGCTCCAGGTCCGCGATCAGCTCCTCGGCCGCGGTGCGGCCCTCGGGCGTATCGGGCTGACCGGTCGCGATGCGCTTCCATGCGCCGTCGACCGCCTTGATCCAGGCGTAGAGCTTCGAGCCGCGAACGGAGATCGATCCCATGGCTACGTCCTTTCGCCTCGCGCGTGAAACGAGACCGTGGCCGCGTCGAGCGCAGCTTCAACGAGATTCGGCATCAGTAGCTCCCCGTCACGGTCACGATGAAGCCAGCGTTGTTGCAACCGGGAAGGGGACCCTGATTGCACTGGGCGAAGTTGGAACTGAAATAGCCCGGCGTTCCACTCAGCGTGGGCATGCACATACCTTGGGGGCCGCTGGAGCCGAGCAGCACCGTCTGCGACGAGACCTTTACGGCGATCTTGGTTCCCGGCGCGAACGACATGGGCAGCGAGATCGGAACGTCGAGAATCTGCCCGTTAGGAGTCGTTGTGGGGACGTCGACATCGAGAGCCGGCCCGGACGTCGCGAACTGCGATGGCTGAAAAGCCGTGCTCGGATACAGGCCACCGTAGGTACCGACCGAGATGGAGACAGTCGCCATGCCTTGAGTGCGATAGATCCAGATCGAAACGCTGCTGACGACGAAGTTGCTAGTGATTTCGGCTGGGAGTGGGAAGACGCGATACCAGTTACCGTCGTGGATCGTGCCTGAAACTTCGCAGCCAGCGCCAGCACCCGTGGCGGGGGCCGGGGGCGTTTGTGACAGCGTGAACACCCTCGGCGCATCAACCGGCGCATCCGACGATGCATCGGCCGGCGCATCAACGGCATCGTCTTCGCCGTCGGGCGCATCGATCGGAGCTCCGTCGCAACTACTCGCTGCGCCGTGCGGCCGGCAAAGGCCCTCGGCGCCGCACGAAAGACCACTCGGACAACCAGTCGCCGCGGTGCAGCGAACCGTGCAGTCCTGAAAGCTCGCCGGGTAACACGCAACGAGAAGCACGGCCGCGAACACGATCCCCAAGGCTCTCACCATTGCGTCCTCCACGACATGACGGCACCCGCGTCGCGGGGACCGGCTACGACGGGCTCGACGCGAACCCGATGCACGCCGAACCAGTACACCGCGGCACCGCCGAGCACAGATGCGACGCCGATCGCACCGAACGTCCACCCGAGCGTGCGCGCACGCCGGCCCGACGCGTCTCGATCCTTCTCGACAGACCAATCGCAGCCATCCGCGCACGCGTCGGTGATCTCGCGCCCGAGCGACGAACCACGGTGTCCGAAGTAGATGCCGGTCGCGAGCAGCACGGCGCCGGTTGCTCCCAGCGCGCCCGCGACGATCGTGCGACTGCGGGCCGTGTTGTCGTGGGAGCGGGGACCGCGGGGAGACACGACGATGCGCTGCTGATCGGCCGCGCAGTCCGCCAGCTCGGCGATGTACTGCTCGGCGAGCGAACGCTGCGGTGACGGCTCCGAGAGCCGCACGAAGCTCTCGTAACGCGCGCGCGCGTCCGCGCAGTCGCCGGGCTTCGCGCGCAGCCGATGCGCCTGCGCGATGTTGTATTCGAGGCCGGGCGCCCGCGAGAGCTCGAAGCTCCGTTGCCACGCGGCGATCGCATCGTCGTAGCGGCCCTGGTCGTACGCAGCTTGGCCTTCCACGAACAGCCGCTCGGCGTCGGACGGCGGGTCCGCGACAGCGCTCCCCGCCGAGATCAGCATCCCAACCACCGAAGCGAAACACCCCTTCATCGCCGCGCCCCCTTGAACGGATTGACGGTCCCGTTCGGATCGATCCGCTGCATGCGATCCGTGTAGTTCTTGACGATGCGAACGTGCTTCCCGGGCACGATCTGCACCGTCATCGTCTCCTCGATCTCGAACTGCCGGTTTCGCAAGAGCACGCGGTGCATGCCTGGCGCGAGCGCGAGCCCGACGAGCGGCGTGTAACGGCCGGTCGGCCGGCCATCGACGATCACCTCGCAGGGAGGCTTCGCGCTGACCGAGAGCTCTCCCGTGGTGGGCTGCGATCGGAGACTCGGCGTCGCACTGCCGGCCGCGCCTGACGTCACGGGCTCTTGTCGAACGACCACATCCTCGGGGCGCGGGCGCGGCACCTGTTCGGGCGCGGGCACGGAGGTCGGCGAGTCCGGTGCAGGCCGAGTCTCCGGCGGCGGGATGGGCGTCACCTCGGCGAGCGGCTCCACAGTGAGGGTCGGCCGCGGGGCACCGGCATCGCGGTCGGCGCCGCTGGCGGATCGCGGGGCATCGTCGCTCGTG
>JAEYYV010000096.1 GCA_023428295.1 Pseudomonadota bacterium | reverse complement strand
ACGTAAGGACTCGCCGCGCCCCGTAGAGACAGGTGCGATCAGTCGTGGCACGTCACGCTACTTCGCAGCGGCCGCGAAGGACCACGGCAAGACAAGCTCGCCGCGGTCAGCCGCGATCACGGCGGCGTGGAGATACGCAGCCGGGTCGACACTGTTGAGCTTGCACGTCTCGAGGATCGTGTAGAGCCGCGACGCGACCTCGGTGCCGCTGCGCGAGCGCGAGCCGTAGTGATTCTTGCGACCGACGACCGGGCCGCGGATCGATCGCTCGGTCGCGTTGTTGTCGAGCGGGATGCGCGCGTCGTCGACAAAGCGGATGAGTCGATCCCAGATCGCGATCGTGTAGGCCGCTGCCTTGCCGATCGAGAGCGTCTTGATCTCCGCTTGCGTCCAGAGCCACGCCTTGAGCTCATCGAGGATGGCGGGTGCCTGCGCACGACGCAGCTCACCGCGCAGTACTTCGTCGTCGCCGGCCATGCGATCGATCTCGTACAGCGCGCCGATCCACGCGAGCGCGCGCTCTGCGTCGGGATGATCCGGTGCAGCTTCCTCGAATCGACGATAGACATGAGCCCAGCAGCCCGCGAGCACGATGCCCGGACTCGCACGAGCGCCCGCTTCATGGGTCCCGAGTGCATCAGCGATGATGACGCCGCGATAGTTCCCGACGAGTGCACTGAAGGTGGCAGCACTCTTGTCGTCTCGGATTCGATGCACGACGACGTTGGGGGCCGTGATCGCCCACATCTGCCACGGCTTCGTCGCGTCGGTCTCGAGCCGTGGCCAGCCTGTCTGGTCGAGCCCGATCACCGGCTCACCGAGCGCATACTTCATGAGCGCGTCGTCGACGATCGCGAGCCGCTTCGAAATCGAGAAGGCCAGATCCCACAGCGTCTGCGATGTGACGGTGAGACCGTGCCGATCGTGAATGCGGACTTGGCGATCGAGCGGGATATGATCGAGCCACTTGTCGAGGACGACCTTGATCGCAAATGCGAGCGAGTAGCGGCTGCCCGGTAGAGCACGCTCGGGACCGGGCGCCGTCTCGACGCAGCCACCGCAGCGACACACGTACTTCTGCTGCTTCACCTTCACGACGCGGTAGCTGACCTCGACGACGTCGATCATCTCGGACTCGTCGAATTGGCCTTTCATCGCCGCGAGGCCCCCGCCGCAGCTTGGGCACGTGCGGTCCGCATCATCGAGGACAAACTCCTGTTCGATGATCGGAAGCCTCGGCTGTTCGGTGGGGCCTGACGACGTTCGCGGTTTGCGCTCGGGCTTGGACTGTGCGGCTTCGGCGCGCGCGAGTGCTTCTTGGGCTGCCTTCGCCTTGGCTTGCAGCGTCTCGAGCATCTTCAGCGTGAGCTGCGCGTCGGGCTTGGTGCCCTTGTACGCCGCGAGCTCCTTGTTCTGCTTCGCGATCGCGTCAAGGAGGAGCTTGATCTGCGCCTGCTGTGCATGCGCGATCCGCCGCAGCTCCTCGATGTCTTGCTCGCGATCGAGATCGACCACGATCTCTATAGATCACATCGCGGGCTCCGAAACAACGGATTTCCGCTCGATCGCGATCGGAGACAGCGACCGTCGGTCGAGGAGCGTGCATCCCTCGATAAACAACGCGAGCTCGCTCTGCGTGAGCTTTACGACCTGATCGTCGTCACGCCACAGCTTCGCGAAGCAGCCGCGCTCGAGCCGCTTCTGAAAGATGCAGAGCCCGGTACCGTCCCAGACCAGCACTTTGCACATCTTGCGCGACTCGTTCACGAACAAGAACAGGTCGCCGCACATGGGGTCTGCGTTCAGCTTGTTCTGCACGAGCCCGAACAGGCCATTGTAGCCGTTGCGCAGATCCGCGGGCGCGGGAAACGCGAAGACACGAACCGCACGGCTCGGGGTCAGAATCACGCGAATGCCCTCAGGAGCCCGAGCGCCTGATCCAACGTGAGCCCGTCCACGCGGTATCCGCTCGGCGTCGAGAATCCGATGGGCGGAGGGCCAAACGGAAGCTCATCACGAATCATGACCGGCACCAGCGCCGTGTTCTCCGTCGCCCGCGGCGCTCGCGGCGGCGGCACGTACGTCTCTGCTAGATGACGCTCGGCGACTCGCCACGTCTCGATACGTGTGAGAGGTACGCCGATCATCTGGCTAGCCTCGATCTCGAAGATTCCTTCCTCGCGAGCGCGCTCTGACCACGCGAGCACGCGCTCGCGGAGTGCCTTGCTGTACTTGCGGCCGCGGCCTGGGTTGAGCGCGGTCACTTCCGCGCGGATTTGCTTCGCTTCTTCGTTGAGTGTCATCGACGAAGCGCAACACAGCGGGTTCCGATCGTCAGGACGGGTCGCGGCGAGTCCTTACGGAGGAACGAACAACCGCTCGAGACGAGCGACACGGACGTGACGAGCGCGACTGCTTTCATGAGCACCCGCCATCATGGTGCACCACGAACGACGCGGCCGAGGTGGCAAAACGCCGGCACGTACGGACGCTCACCGCTTCCTCACGGTCTGTGATCGTCAGTCTTCCTCAGTCGTCGTCAGTCGTCGTCGGCTTTGAGGGGCACGTTCATGTAGCCCTCTTTGCGCTTCTGCATCGCTCGCTTGTTCGCGTCGGCGATCGCGGCGGTCGCGCTGCCGATGTCGGTCAAGCGCGTCTGTCCCGGCGAGCCGATCTTGCCGAACTTGATGTAGTGCTTCGTCCCTTTGACCTCGACCTCCCAGAACTTCCCCTCGTCTTCGTGCTCGAGGCGGAGCTTGAAGTCCTTGGCCGTCGCCGGACGCGTCGGAGCTTCGTCGTCGGTGGGAGCGAGCGTGGGCTTCGGCAGCGCGGGCGGAGGTGGTGCTGGCTTCGGCGCGGCCTTCGCGACGGGCGCCTTCACCGGCACCGTGACCTTGGTGACCGGCGCTGGCCCCGCCCCCCTGCGGGCCGGGGGGGTCAAGACGAGCCGCGCGC
>JAEYYV010000285.1 GCA_023428295.1 Pseudomonadota bacterium | reverse complement strand
ATGCACGAGCGCGTGCGCGATGCACACGACTGCTACGAGCGCCGCGGCCTCCGGTCGCGCGAGCGCGAGCGCGGTAAGACACGCGAGGAGCGGGCGTGACGGCGCCGCACCAGCCGGGCGGTCCGCGAGCTGCGCGATCGCTGCGAGGAGGAGCGCACTCGTGATCGCGACCTCCATGCCCGACAGCGCGGTCCACGCGAACGCGGCGGTCGACACGACGATCGCACTCGCGACGACACCGATCGATTCGCTCGCGATGCGCGACTCGACGCCGGCGATCACGCGCGCGATGCGATACGCCGCCACCGTGCATCCCGCGTAGAACAGCGCGCACAGCACGAAGGCCGCCCACACGAGTGCGTGTCCGCGCGCACCGAGCGTCCAGATCGGCGCGAGCACGGCGGGCCACAGAACGCTGGTCGCCCCCGCGCTGTAGCCCGAGCCGTCGAAGTACGTCAGCGGGCGCGCGCTGCCCATCTGCTTCGCGTACGTCAGGTAGATGTAGCTGTCGTCGAGCGGCAGCCCCATCTCGGTGGTGTGGCGCAGCGCGGTCGCCGCGTACGTCCACGCGATCACGATCGCGACGATCGCGAGCGCGAACGCGACGGCGTGCCGGCGCAACCTCATCGCGCCGAGTGTACTGCTACGGCCAGCCGGCGACCGGCGTCCGCGGCGCCGCGAGTGCGATGTGCTGGAAGCGGAACATGCGATCGCGCTTGTAGTCGCCGAGCAGCTCGAGAGCGAGCTCGTTGAAGTCGAGCGAGCGCACCCAGCGGAAGCCGCAGTCGTAGAGCAGCGGCAGCATGTCGTCCGAGCCGTACTGGATCGGCTCGCCCAGCTCGCCGACGTACGAGGCCGTGCGCGCGTCGTCGAGCGACAGGTTCTGGCCCGAGGCGAGCTTCTTGCCGACGAAGTCGAACGCGACGAGAGATCGCGGATCGAGCTGCGTCGCGAGGCGCGTCGCCGTGGTGCGCACGGCGCCCTCCGTCAGGTACGGGACCACGCCTTCCCAGATCACGAGCGCGGGCTCCGACGTCGCGAAGCCGTTCGCGGTGAGCCGCTCGATCGGATCCTCGCGCTCGAAGTTGCAGGTCACGTACGTCGCCGCGTCGAGCGGATAGCCCGAGAGCCGCGCGAGCCGCTCCTGCTTGGCCGCTTGCGTGGCCGGATGATCGACCTCGAAGAACCGCACGCCCGCGCGCGGCAAGCGAGCGGCGCGCGTGTCGTAGCCGGCGCCGAGGATCACGATCTGCCGGATCGACATACGATCGACCGCCAGACCGACGAGCCGATCGAGATAGGCGACGCGCAGTGCGAGCCACAGCTCCATCGGCGCGAAGCGCTCGTCGAGCCGCTTCGCGATCTCGTGCCCGTCGGCGCCCGCGAGCGTCTCGGCCCACGGATCGACGAACAGCGGCGTCGGCCACCGACTCGCACGCGCACGATACGCACACACCATCAACGCGGTCTTGGAAGCGGAGCTCTGGGTGTCCACGCAGCGGGTGTACCACCGCCACGCTTCTCCATACGCGACACGGGCGTTACCTCGCCCCAACCTCTGTCACGCCTGATCGATACCCGCATCTCGTCCCTCTCCGGCCGACTTCCGACCTGATGCGAAGCGTCTTGCTGCTTGCCGTTCTGACTGTAGGTTGCGCCGCCGAGCTCGACGAGGGTGGTGAGGAGGACGAGGTAGGTACGTCGAGTCGGGTCGCGCTCAACGGTCTCACCTCCTCCACCCCTGACTCGCTCACCAGCGACTTCTCGCTGTTTCCGCAGGTAGCAGGAGGAAGCTTACCCACGGCGTCCGCCCGCGTACCCCGTCTGTTCAGCAGCGCGAAGGGTCGCGAGCAATTCTCGTATCTCGTGTCCTGCGCCGAGAAGCCCGACCGCACGGTCGTGCTCACCGTGTCGGGTGTTACCTACACGTTCGCCGGCAGCATGGCGCTCGCCCCCGAGTGGTCGTCGGGCGCGCTGTCCGCGTCGAAGTACAAGCTCGTGACCGCGTGCATCCTCGCGCGCACGAACTACTTCGGGATCTCGGTCCCGATCTCGATGCGAAGCCGCACCCTCACTACCTCGGATGCCGAAGCCGCCGCGTTCACGATCGCAGAAGGCGCGTTCTGGGGCGACCTGTTCACCGCCGGGATGCCCCCTCGCGCGTGCGCCTCGTTGGCAAAGCTCTCGGGCGAGGCGATCTCGACGCTGCCGCAACGCGAGTGCACGACGTCTCTCGACGGTGTGTCCACGCTCTGTGGATTTGACTACGCCGGAGAATGCTCGATGGTTTGCGCAGCGGACCTCACGAAAAAGTTCGGCTACACCGACTGCGAAGGCACGACCGAGACGATCACCGTGTTCGTGCAGAAACCGTAACGCGCCACGCGCGTGAAAAAAGATCTGCACGACCTACGTTTCCGAAATACCCGGCCGATACCCGAGGCATGCGTACCTCAATTCTTGCTGCTCTCGTGTTCGCCGGTGGATGTGTTGCGGAGACGCCGGATCTGGGATCGACCGAGTCACATGTCGAGTCGCAGAACCGTATCGCGCTGAACCGCATCGCTCTCAACCGCATCGCTCTCAACCGCATCGCGCTCAACGGGCTGACCACGCTCGGCGGAGCGAGCACGATGCTCGACACGGCGGACAATCGCGACGTCGTGAGCTATCTCGTGCAGTGCGCGCTGCCGGAGGGCTCGACGGTGACGCTGTCCGACGGAAGTAACACCTACTCGTTCGCGGGCGCGGTCGGCCTCGCCCCCGGGTGGGCCACGACCGCACCGACAGCGTCCGAGAAGCGCTGGGTATCGGCGTGCCTCCTCGCGCGCACGAACGCGTACGGCGAGTCCGTCGCGATCTCGATGCGCGGCCCCCACGCGGCGCTCGGTGTCGACGCGAGCGAGGCAGCCGCGTTCGGCCTGCGCGAAGGCGCGTTCTGGGGCGACGTGTTCGGCGACACCTTCGACGCGAACGCGTGTCCCGGTCCCGCCAAGCTCGCGGGCTCGCAAGCCTCGACGCTGCCGCTTCGCGCGTGCACCGTCTCCGCCGATGGCGTGACCACCACGTGCGGTCACGACTACGCCGGACCGTGCGCCACGGCGTGCACCGACGCGAACGGTAACTACACCGCGTGCGCGGGCGTCGCCGAAGTGATCACGACCTACGTCGAGAACGAGTAGTCACTTCTTCTCGAGGTGCTCGACGAGCCCGTTGTACGCGGTGGTCACGCGCATCGAGAGCTCGGTCGCGGCCTTCTGCTTCGCGGGATTTCCAGCGTGCATGTCGGGGTGGTACTTGCGCATCAGCTGGCGGTACGACGACTTGATCTGCGCCATGTCTGCACCCGGCGACAGATCGAGGATGCGGTACCACTCGGCGAGCTGCGCGTCGCGACTGCCTGCCCGCGGCGGGCGTGACGAGCCGCTCGAGCTGGAGCTCGAGCCCGACGGCGGTGGCGGCGTCCACGGACCCTGCCGCGCCGCTTGTTCCTTCATGCGACGGAACTGCTCGTCGGCAGCGGCCTTCTGCTTTGCCTCTCGCTCGTCGCGCTCGCGGTGCACGCGCGCCGATCGCTCGCGCGCAGCTCTCTCGCGCGCCGCACGCGCGGCGGGATCGGACGTCGCGAGCTTCGCGAGCGGGTTGTCCAGCGGCTTGCGTCCCGACCTCTCGCGCGCGGCCTTCCGCGCCGTCAGCTCGGCTTGCAGTGCGGCGCTCTCGACGTGGCTCAGCGGCTCGTCATCGACGATCACCAGCGACGTCAACCTCGAGAGGCTCGACTGCGCGCCTTCGAGGATGCGCTTCGTGATGCTCACACCTCGAAGCGTAGCAAATCAGTCGCGGTGGTACAGGATCGCGGCGTCCTGACCGACGGCCCACGTGTGCGGCCCCACGCCCGTCACGCCGAACAGCGAGTCGCCGAAGCCAGCGACTGGCGTGGAGATCGTCCAGCTCGTGCCGTCCCAGTGACCGACCTTCGAGCCGCCGACACCCCACGCGTTGTTCTCGCCGGGCGCGTGAATGCTCGCGAACAGCGTCGTGCCCGTCGCGTGCGGCGTCCACGCCGTCCCGTCCCAGCGAAGCGTCCCCATGCCGGGCAACGCGGCCCACACGTCATTCGCCGCGCGCGCACCGACGGCGAAGAAGCTCGTCGGCGTGACCGCGCAGGCAGCGGCTCCCGTGCACACCTGCCACGAGCCGGTGTAGTGCGAGAGCTTGCCGGACTCCGACGCGACCCAGATATCGTTCGCCGCGACGCCGGAGATCGAGACGGGCGCGCCGGTGATCACGTTCTGCGCGTAGCTCGCTGCGCCGGTGTAGTGCACCGCGGTCGCGCTGCCGATCATCCACACGTCGTCCGGCGCAGCGCCCCACACGCCCGCGTAGCTGAGATCGGGCGCGTTCGTGTCGACAGTCCACGTGCTGCCATCCCACCGGACGACCGTGCCGTTCTGACCGACGGCCCACACGTTCGTCGACGAATGCACCCAGACGGCGCGAAGGTTCTCGGTGGTGTTGGACGTCATCTTCGTCCACGCACCGTTTTGCCGGCGAAGGATGGTTCCTCCATCGCCGACGGCGAACACGTCATTCGCGTCGGCCGCATCGACGGCGTGGATGAGGCCGGTGACGCCGTCGGGCGGCGTCTCGACGCACCACGTACCGGCGGGACACGTGGAGACGTCGGGACCATCGCCTTCCATCCCATCGGCGACACCGCCGTCCTCACCGCCGCCGCTCGCGTCATCACCAGCGTCGATACCGGCGCTCGGATCGCCGCCACAGGCCGCGAGCACGAGAGCCGCGAGCAGGAGAGCGAACGTCGAGAGGCTTCGCTGGCGCATCGGAGAGGTCAGGATACCAGCGAGGTCGATCGATCAGGGCTGCAGATAGGTCGTGATGACCTCGTCGGTCGCGTTGCCCTTCCCCTTGCCATGTCCGCCGCCGTGACCGTGTCCACCACCACAGCCGTTCTTGTGGTGACCGTAGCCGTGACCGTTGCCATGACTGTGATGACCGTGGCCATTCCCGTGACCGTGGCCATTCCCGTGACCGTGGCCATGACCGGTGTGATCGTCGTCGCTGAAGCGAGCGGTCTCGGCGCAGTTCACGTAGTAGCCGTCGATCTCGCGCTCGCACGCGTAGTTGTTCTTCGGCGCGACGAAGTCGGCGCAGTCGCCGGCGAAGTCCATCCCACACAGCGTCTTGCCGGGATTGTTGGGATCGGGCTCGGTGCAATCTCGCGCGTCCATGTCGCCCTGCTCCGGGCCCGACGCTTGATCGCGACCGCGGCACGCGAACATCTCGAGCGGCTTGTTGCCGGGCTGGAACACGTCGCCGAAGAACGCGCCTTCTTGCAGCGACCAGCTCGTACGCTCCTGTGCGGTCGTCGCGAGCGCGTCCGTCGGACCGCGCAACGAGACCTGCACGGTGACGTCGTTGTTGTTCACGCGCGCGAGGAGACACGCGCTGACCCAGCGTTGATCGCTGTCGTTCATCGCGCGCGTTTCCCACTGCGGCGCGAGTCCGACCTCGCCGAAGAACAGCAGCTGTCCGAGCGATGCATGCTCGACCGTCAGCGTGATGCCCTGGTCGAGTGCGCAGCTCACCACAAAGCTGAACACCTCGCGACCTTCGTCGGTATCGAGGAGATTCCCGATCGACGAGAGGTTCGCCTGAAGATTGTTGAGCGCGATGCGGTTGAGCGCGATGCGATTGAGCGCGATGCGGTTCAGCGCGATGCGATTCAGCGCGATGCGGTTGAGTGCGATGCGATTGTCGGTGACAACGCTCTGCGTACCTTCCGAGACCTCGGTCTCGTCGACGCAGCCCCCAAAAGCGATCAAACAGGCGAGTGGAACAACCAGACGCATGAGCCTCCAAGCGCGACCTGCACGTCGCGTTTTGTGATGATGAGGCGGACTCGCGCGATCTTCAATGTGCCCTTATTTCGCCACTGTAGGCCGCTGCATCACAGCTCGTGGATCCTGCGCTTCCAGAGCGGATCCGCCACAGCGAGCTCGCGTGCGATGGCTGTCCGCGTGTCGGACAGTCGCCCATGACGAGCAGCGAGGAGCCACAGCTCGAGACGGAGCTGGACGAACACCTGCTCGGTTCCTTCCAGCGCCTTCTCCCACACATCCGCACTCGCATCGCTCGCCAGCGCGTGCAGCACTTCCAGCGTCTTGGCGCCCGCGAGGTCATTATCGCCCAGCGCCTCACCCGAGAACGTGGCGAGCATTTCGTTCAGTCCGCCGATGTCGCCACGCGCCGCGAACACACGCGCGAGCAACAGGCGATCCAGTCCGGTGCCGCCTTCTGCTGCACGTGACTGGAGGGACAGACCGCGACGAGCGAGCTGCAGCGCTTCGTCGAGCTTGCCCTCCCACAGCATCTGCTCCGAAAGGTTGTGTACGACGGATCGCTCTACGTTGGCCTGCCCGGACTCTCGAGCGAGCTGCGATGCGTGACGGAGATCATCTGCCGTGCGATCGATCTCGCCCTTTGCCGACCATAGCCACGCGCGGTTTCCATAGGTGACCGCCAGATGAAAGCGATCGTCGTGCGCGATGCAATCGGCGATGAGCTGCTCGAAGACGCGCTCCGCCTCGTCGAGCCGACCGAGATCCGAGAGCGCGGGACCGAGGAGCAACGCGGCGATCGTCGCGGTCTCGTAGCGATCCAGCGCGCGCGCACGCGGCAGCGCGTCGATGAACGTCGTCGCGGCGTCCTCGTATTGCTGCTGGCGAAACTGATCGCGACCGACGGCGACGGCCAGATCGATCGCGAGCCCCTCGTCGGGAACAGCGGCGAGACGCTCGCGCGCGCGCTCCGTGTGCGCCCGCGCGCCATCGAAGTCCTCGCAGAAATCGAGGACGATCGCTTGTTCGAGCGCGAGCTCGGCCTCGAGGCGCGCGTCGCCGATCTCGCTCGCGATCGACAGCGCCTCGTCGAGAACTGCGCGCGCGTCGAGCAGTCGCTGCAGGCGCATGCGCGCACGCCCGAGCCCGAGCAACGCGCGCGCACGCGGCTCGTCGCGCTGCACGAGGTGTCGCACGGCGCCGGCCCACGCGTGCTCCGCTTCGAGCGGCCGGTGGTCGCGCTCCGCCTGCACGCCGAGGCGCGCGAACGCGGCACCCGCAGCGACACTCTCCCCCACCGCCTCCGCGTGCCGCGCGATGCGCGCCGGATCGCCGCCTTCGGCTCGCTCGTGGGCGAGCGCCGCCTCGTGAAACGCGCGCTTGGCGACATCGTCGGTCGTCGCGTACAGGCCTTCCTCGACGAGCGCTTGCCGAAACGCGAGCCCACCGCCCGGCGCGGCGACGAGGATCTGCGCGGCGATCAGCTCCTTCATGCCGACGTCCGGATCGATCGTCGTCGTCGGCCCACCGGCCTTCTCGACGGCCTCGATCACGCCGGCGAGCTCGCGGCTCGAGAACGGACCGCCGATGACGGCACACGCACGCGCGAGCGCGACCAGCTCGGGCGCGAGGCCCGCGATCGCACGCGCCGCGATCCACGGTCCGAGCGCGATCGGTTCGAGGCTATCGAGCGCGGTAGCGTCGAGGAAGAACTCGCTGGAGCCGGGTCGAGGGCGGATCGCGCCGCGCTCGTGGATCTCGCGCGCGAGCATCGTCAGGTGCAGCGGGTTCTGGCGCGCGAGCGCGACGAGCCGGCGCACCGCGCGCAGCGGAGGATACTCGGCGGGCGCGAGCAGGCGCGTCGTCAGCTCGACGGCGGCTTCCTCGTCGAGCGGCGGCAACACGTCGCGACGGCGGCGCTCCGCGCGCGATCCGAGCTGCGGTCGTCGAGCCTCGAGGCGCGGATCGGCGATGCCGAGGATCCACAGCGGCAGCGACTCGCCGCCGAGCGTCGCGTACTCGAGTGCGTCGAGCAGCTCCGCGTCCGCGAAGTGCAGATCGTCGAGGAGGATCGCCACTCCTCGCTGCTTCGCGAGCGCGCGTAACGCGTCGCCGATCTCGCGCACGCCCCGGATCGGGCCGACGAGATCGTCGAGCGCGCCGCGCTTCCCCATGCCGGGCGCGGGCACCGCGGCGACGTGAACGTGTGCACCGAGGTCTGCGATGCGGCGCCCGAGCTCCGCAGCCAGCGCCGTCTTGCCCGTGCCCGCTTCACCATAGAGGAGCGCGAAGGCGGGGCCCGTCGGCGTGAACGTCCCGGACGCTGACTTCTCGAGGTTCGACGGCGCGCCGCGCAGCGCCGCGGCGGCATCCGCGGCGAGATCGACGAGCAACGCGCCACGACCGACGAGCTCGAGGTCCTCCGCGTCGCCTCTCGCTCCGAGCTGGCGGTACGCATCGCCGAGTGGAGATGGCCGCGTCGAGACCTGCGCCACCGCCGCGAGTGCGCGCGTGAGGATCACGCCGGTCCACGGCTGCGCCGGCAGCCAGCTCTCCACGCGATCGATCGATTCGCCTCGCGGCACCGGCGAGGGTCCCGACGTGTCGATGACGAGCGCGTCGAGATGACACGCGACACGCGCGCCACTCGCCGCGAGATCCTCGGCGAGCGCGAGCGCCGCCGACGCGGGATCGCCGTGCGTGGCTCCGAGGAGCGCGCCGAGGATCTTGCGACCGCGTTGCGACACGACGATCACGTGACGCGCGCTGAACTGACCGAGCAGCGCGCGATCCACCTTCGGCAGCTCCGCCCACACGAGCACGACGGGCTGCTTGCTCTCCGTCACCTGCGAGAGCGCCGGGATGCTGCGCGCGATCGAGGGCGTGTCGCGCGTCGCGAGCAGCTTCGCGCGCAGCTCCGCGGCGCTGCTCGGTCGCTTCGTCGGATCTTTCGCGAGCACGTCTTGCACGATCACCTCGAGCACCTGCGGCACCGGCGCGAGCTCCGAGAGCCGCGGCGGACGTAGCGCGGCGTGCGCGCGCTCGAGCGCGGCGACGTCACCCACGAACGGTGGACGCCCCGTGCAGAGCTCGAACAGGATGCAGCCCACCGCGTACAGATCGCTGCGGACATCCACGCTCGCGGGATCCACGGCTTGCTCGGGCGGCATGTACTCGAGGGATCCGATCTGAACGCCTGCCCGCGTCGGATCGTCGGGATCCGCGGGCACCTTGCGCGCGATGCCGAGATCGAGCACCACCACGCGGCCGTCGGCCTTGCGGATCAAGTTGTCGGGCTTGAGATCGCGATGCACGAACCCCGCGAGGTGGACGTGCTCCACCGCGTCGAGGATCGCCAACGCGATCTTCACGGCGCGATCGGCGCGCACGGCACCATCGATCGTCGCGTCGGCCAGGTTCTCGCCGCGCACGCGCTCCATCACCATCCACGCGCGCCCGTCCGTCACGCCACGCTCGAACAGCGCCGGCACTGCACGCGGACGATGCGGCTGCGCGTCGTGAATCGCGCCTGTCGCTGCGAGCGCGTCCGCTTCACGCGCGATGCGTGCGCGCGATAGCTCGTGATCCGCGTGCGCGATCTTGAGCACGCGCTCCACCCCGTCGCCGGCGTCGAGGCTCCACACGGACGCGAACCCGCCGCGCCCGATGCACTCTGCACTCTCGGCGATCCACGCCGGTCGCTCGCCGGGCTCTACCTTGGTCTCGGCGAGCGGCGCGGGCTCACCACCGTGCGCGGGACATGCCGCTCCCGACGCGAGCCGGCGATGACACGTACTGCAGCGAGCCACGCTTCGATCCTACTTCAAGGACTCCGCCACCCAGATTCCCACCGACAGTGGATACGGAGCCCACGCCTCGACATCGAGCGCGTCGCCATCGACGACATCACCTTGAATCGTCGCGGTGCTCACCCCGAGCGCGATCCGGCTCTGCCCGAATCCGGCGAGCGCACCGCGCACGGCGGCGACATCGGCGGTGGCGCGCGGAGCGACGGCGAGAACGCTGTCGGGCGCTTCCATCGCGAGCGTGAAGCCCGCGTCCGTCGCGACCTGCGCGACCGCGGACACATCGGGCCCTTCCGCGTACAGCGCGATCACGTCGGAGGAGCTCTGCGCCGCTGGCAGGATGATCGCGCGCAGCGCCTCGTAGAGAGCGCGCGCTGACTGAAAGCGATCCTTGGGCTCGGGTGAGAGCGCCTTTCCGATCGGCTCGTCGATCGCTGGATCGATATCGACCTTGCTCGACGGGCGGGGGCGTGCACCGTGGATCTGCAAGTAGCTCTGCACCACGCCGGGCGCGCCGCCGAACGCCGGTTGCCCCGTCAGCATGTGAAACGCGAGGAGACCGAGCGCGTACACATCCGTGCGCGCATCGACGGGCTGACCGCGCATCTGCTCGGGCGCCATCGCCGCGGGCGTGCCGAGCATCGATCGCGAGGACGTGAGGCCCGGTCCTTCGAGGTCCGTGAGCTTCACCAAGCCGAAGTCGAGGAGCACCGGCCGCTCGCCCTCGGGGGACCGCGCGAGGATCACGTTCGACGCCTTCACGTCGCGATGTACGAGCCCCGCGTCATGTGCGACCGCGAGGGCGTCGCAGAGAGGCGCGAACATCGCGAGCATCTCGACCGGTGGCAGCGAACCACGTTCTTGAAGCACCTCGCGCAAGCTCGGCCCCTCGAGGTACTCGAGCACCAGGAACGGTCGCCCATCTGCGAGTGTTCCGTTGCCAAGCCCGCGTACGACGTTCGGGTGCTGCAATCGCTCGATCGCCTGTTGCTCGCGCTGGAACCGCGTCAGCGCGTCGACCGAGCGAACGAGCTCGAGGTGCAGGATCTTGATCGCGACGCGCGATCCGTCGGCGGCGATCGCGTGCCAGACCTGACCGAACCCACCTTCACCGACCAGCCTGTCGAGCGCGTAGCCTGGAACGACGGGAGGTGGACCGTGAATCTCCAACAGGCACTTCGTACCATCGCTCGCGTGATAGTGTTTTCGATAGGTGGTCGAAAACGTCATCGAGGCCATGGTCGATGCGCTGGTGGTAGTGGATGTGGAAGGTCGAATCACACTGGCCAATACCGCGCTGTCGCGGATTACGGGCTATTCGCTCGACGAGCTTCGCGGTCTCTCGATCACGAAGCTCCTCGTCGATGACAGCTCGGGTCTGCGCACGGTCGTTCGCCGCCGCATCGAAGAGGGCGAGCACTTGCGCCGCGAACAGTCGTGGCTGCTGTCCAAGACAGGCGAGAAAATCCCCGTGTCGGTGACCGGATCACCCGTCCTCAATGGTGAGGGTGGCCTACAGGGGATCGTCCTCGTCGCGAGAGACATCCGCGAGCTACGGCGTCTCCTGACCGAAAAAGAGGAAGAGATCGTTCGACGTCAAAAGGCCGAAGACGAGCTTCGCGCCGTGAACGCGTCGATCGAGGAGCAGCTCGAGTCCACGCGCACGCAGCTGCTCCTCGCAGAGCGGCGCTCCACGCTCGGCACGCTCGCGGGTGGCGTGGGTCACGAGCTGCGAAACATCGCGCAGATCCAGATCGCGGCCGTAGACGAGCTACAGCTCGCACTCGCATCTGGAAAAGACATCGCGCAGATGGCGCGCAGTGTGGTCGATGATCTCGAGCGCGTTGGCGATCACATCACCACGCACGGCAATCGCTTGATGCAGCTCGCACGACCGGGCCCCGATCACGTCGCGCCCACCGATCTCGCGAACATCGTGCGCGAGGCGATCGCGATGCTCAAAGGCGCGGGCAAGCTGCGCAAGTTGAAGACCGTGCTCGATCTCGGTGACGGCATCTTGGTCAGCGTCAATCGCGTGCGCATCGAGCAGATCCTCGTGAACCTGATCGTGAATGCGGTCGACGCGATCGGTGATGCGCCCGGCACGATCACGATCCGCGTGCGTCCGAGCGAGACCTCGTCGCGCGTGACGTGCGAGGTCATCGACACCGGCCCCGGCATTCCTCCCGACACGCTGAAGCAGATCTTCGAGCCGTTCTTCACGACCAAGCCGCCCGAGCGCGGCACCGGTCTCGGCCTGCCGGTCGCGCGCGAGATCGTCGCGAGCTACGGCGGCACGCTGAGCGTCGTGTCGATCGTCGGCAAGGGCACGACGTTCACGTTCGATCTTCCGCGTTAGCTCGCGGGCATCAGCTCGACGGTTCCCTCGCCGACCTTCTTGCCGCGCAGCACGCGATAGTCCGAGCCCCACTGCTCGACGAGCAGCGTGTCCTCGCCGGGCGCGCTGTACAGCCACCACCGGCAACGCTCCACGTGTCCGGCTGGTCGATCCTTCTTGAGATCGCCGAGCGGTCCGACATCGCCATCGAGCTTGCACGTGGCGGCGCCGCGCTTGTCGAGCACGTAGCGCACGTCGCCGATGACGAGCGCCTCGGGCGGATAGCCGGCGAGCGGCTGGGAGTCATCCTGCTGCAAGAGGCGCATGGCAGCGCCACCGACGCGCTCGATGCCGATCAGGATCCAGCGCACGTCGCTTCCATCGACGACGCGACCCGCGCTCCAGCGATGGCCGTCTTCGTCGTACGAGATCAGGCCCTCGACGAGGAAGTCCTTGTGGTCGATCGTCAAGATGTCGTTCACGCGCAAGTCGCGCACGCCGCGCTCGATCAGGGTGTCGCCGGACGGCAGCGCGAGCTGGTCCTTGGTCTGACCGCGTAACGCCTTGCGTCGATCGTTGACCGCGATTCCCACGGCGCTGACAGCGCCGACGACGGTGAGCACGACGAGCAGGATCCAGATCACGGCCGGACGGTACACCGACCACGGACGATTTAGTGGTACACCGACCGCGCTCGATGCCCGTCATCAACATCATCGAAGCCGTCCGCAGCGCGCTCCAACTCCAGATGCGCGCCGACCCACGTGTCGTGGTGCTCGGTGAAGACATCGGAAAGTTCGGCGGCGTGTTCCGCGCGACGAGCGGTCTCCACGAAGAGTTCGGCGCGGAGCGCGTCATCGACACTCCGCTCGCGGAGGCCGGCATCATCGGCACCGCGATCGGCATGGCGCTGTACGGCCTGCGTCCTGTGCCCGAGATCCAGTTCGGCGACTTCATCTTCCCGGCGTTCGATCAGATCGTGAACGAGCTGGCGAAGTTCCGGTATCGGTCGGGCGGTCAGTACACGTGCCCGGTGGTGATCCGCACGCCCGTCGGCGGCGGCATCCGCGGCGGTCATTATCACTCGCAGTCGCCCGAGGCGTTGTTCATCCACACGCCGGGGCTCAAGATCGTCGCACCGTCGAACCCGTACGACGCGAAGGGCCTGCTCCTCGCGTCGATGCGGCAGAACGATCCGGTGCTGTTCATGGAGCCCAAGCGCATCTATCGCGCATCGCGCGGCGAGGTGCCCGACGCGGACTACACGATCGAGCTCGGCAAGGCCACGATCGCGCACGAGGGCACGCAGGTCACGCTGCTCGCGTGGAGCGGCATGGTGTCGATCGCCCTCGACGCTGCCAAGAAGGCCACCGAGGCCGGCATCTCCGTCGAGGTCGTCGATCTGCGCACGCTGATGCCGTTCGACATCGACACGATCCTCGCGTCCGTGAAGAAGACCGGTCGCTGCGTGATCGTTCACGAAGCGCCGCGCACGTGCGGCTTCGGCGCGGAGCTCATCGCGTCGATCCAAGAGCGCGCGATCGAATATCTCGAGTCGCCGATCCTTCGTGTCACCGGTCTCGATACTCCGTTCCCGTACAGCCTCGAGCACGAGTACATGCCCAACGCTGATCGCGTGCTGACCGCGATCCGTCAAACCCTGGAGTGGTAGCCATGGCGTTCGACTTCTACATGCCCGATATCGGCGAAGGTGTCGTCGAGGGTGAGATCGTAGGTTGGAAGGTGAAGGTCGGTGACACGGTCAAGCTCGACCAACCTCTCGTCGAAGTGATGACCGACAAAGCGACGGTCGAGCTGCCCTCGCCGCGCGCCGGCACCGTCACCAAGATCAACTACAAGGACGGCGACATCGTGCCGGTCGGCAAGATCCTCGTCGTGATCGACGATGGTGGCACCGGCGTGTCGGCGCCTCCGCCTTCGCATGCACCTGGGCCCGCCGTGCACGCGGCCCCGTCGCAGCCGATCCAGGTGGTCGACGCCACCGCGACGCGCGAGCGAGTCCTCGCCACGCCCGCGACGCGCAAGCTCGCGCGACAGATG
>JAEYYV010000213.1 GCA_023428295.1 Pseudomonadota bacterium | reverse complement strand
CTCGTAGAGGGCGGGCGGTTGATCGGCGAAGCCGACGTGGGCGCGCGCGGAGCGTGGAGCGGTGGCGAGATCCTGACCGGCGACGGTGATCGTGCCGTGGGTCGGTACGAGGGAACCCGCCATCGCGGAGAGCGTGGTGCTCTTGCCCGCACCGTTGGGCCCGAGCATGAGCGCGATCTGGTTTGGCTCGAGATCGAAGGAGAGGTTGTCCACCGCGGTGCGCTTGCCGTAGTGGATCGTGAGCCCGGAGACCTTGGCGATCACAGCCCCGTGTATACGACGACGTAGAGCACTTTGCCCTCGCCGCGGGCCGGCGCGATCATGCGCATCGAGATTTGCTGTGGCCCCTCCTTGGTGGGAGCGCTCGCGGTCTGGTACGCGAGGGTCCAGTTCTGACCGCGATACAGGTGCTCGCGCAGGACGACCTCGACCGGATACGCACGCGTGTTCTTGATCGCGAGCACGAACTCCTCGACGACACGGCGGTTGTCCTCGTCGTACGTGATCTCGCGCCGCTCGCGCCAACCCGTCACGCCGTCCGCGATGCCGAGCGCGATCGTGTCCACGGCGGCCACGCGCGTCGCGGCATCGAACAGGCGCGACTCGCCGAGCACCGCGAGCGAGCCATCCGCGCGCCGCTCCAGCAGGCGAACCGGGCCTGCGGGGAGCCCGTCGCTAGATGCGGTCGGTCGCGCGATCTCGAAGCTCTCGGTGACATGTGGGCTCGCGCGTTCGGTGCCGAGCGTCGCGTCGATAAGCGGTCGCGCACCGCTGTTGTCGAGCTTGGTGCCGATCGGATCGTAGACCAGCACCGAGCGCATCTGCCGCGGCGGTTCGCTTGGCAGAAGCTCGAGGCGTGTCTCCCCCTTCGCGAGGACCACGTCTCCGACGAGGCGCGGCGCGGCGACCGGTGTGGTGTTCGCATTCGCGCTCGCGTCCCCGAGGTTTCCTCGCCACGCGCCGAGCTCCGAATCGACGACGTATACGCGCGCGGCGGGGAGCGGCGCCTCGAGCTTGTTGCGGATCGCGATCGCCCCGCGCAGCGTCGCGCGGGTGCGAGCTGGTGTGGTGGTCATGGTGTACGCGGCTTCCCACGACACGCGATTCGTGACGTACGCGATCGCGAGGCTGTAGCGCCCGGCCTGTGGCGCGGTCACCGTGAACGTCACCGTGGTGGGTGTCTGCGGAGCTGGTTCCCGTACGTCCCCGTCGTCACCTCCATCTCCGTCGCCGTCCTCCGCGAGACCCTCGTCCAGGTCGAGCTGGCCGTGCTCTTCCTCTCGCTCGTTGTCGCTCGGCGTCTGCGCGACCGGGTCGCGCTGCGGAGTGCGAACCTCCGAGATGTTCAAGACGCCGGTGTCGACGAGCGCGACATCGCCGAGAGAGACGCCCTCGGGAACGACGTACGACACGGTCGCGATGCTCGCCTCGGGCACGACGACATCGATGCGATGCTTCACCAGCGCGCGATCGCGATACAGCGCGATCTCGTCGGTGATGCGCGCGCTTCCGCTCGGCAGTGCGGGCGAGCGAGCGCCGCATGACGCGACGAGCAACGCGAGCACGAGGTGCTTCAGCACGAGTGCACCCGCGCGACGCCGCCGTATGAGAGACCTCCGTAGGCGCTCGTCAGGGTTTGCGCGGCCCACACCGTGATCTTCGCGCGCGGGGCGCCCTGCGCGGCAACGGTAACGCTCGCGATGACCACGAGGCTTACGAGGACGAGCCGCATCGCGCGATCATACGCCGTCGTACTTCGATAAGCCCGTCCGGCGAAACAGGCGGTCGCGCCGCATCTCTGTGTATGATGACGGCGTGGCGGTCGCGACGTATCCGGGCACGGTGTCGCCGTTGCGTGGGCTCGATCCTTTTGGAGAGGCCGAACGCGACGTGTGGCACGGTCGCGAGACCGAGCGGGACGAGATCGCGAAGATGGTCTCGGCGGATCAGTTCCGCTCGGGTCTCGTCTATGGCGAGCCGGGCGTCGGCAAGACCTCGCTCGTCCGCGCGGGTCTCATCCCGTACCTTCGCGATCACGGCATCGTCGCGCTGGCGTGCGAGGACCTGACGCAACCGGCGACGAGCTTCGCGCAGGGACTCTCGGCGTTCGGCATCCAGCCCAACGCGAACGAGCATCCCGCCATGTTCGCGCAACGCGCCGTGACCAACGCGGTGGCGGGGCAGCAGTTCGTGTTCGTCGTGGACGATATCGATCTGCTCTGCCAAGACGAGCGCGCGGTCAGCGAGCTCGGCGATCTCTATCAGCGCGTCGTTTCACGCGGCGCGGGACGTGCGCGGTTCTTGTTCGTCTGCGCGAGCGAGCGGCAGCACCTCCTCGGTGCGCTCGAGCGGCGCACGGGCTCGTTGTTCCCGCCGTCGTCGCGCTACGAGCTGCAGCGCATCCCGGTCAGCTCGGCGATCAGCATCTTCGATCGCATGCTCTCGCTCTCGGGCGTGGCGGCGGATCCCGCGCTCGCAGAAGCGGTGATCGCGGGCATCTCGCGCGGAACGCCGCTGCTCGCCGCGGATCTGCAGATCGCTGCCATGGCGATGCGCGATCTCCGCATCTCGAACAAGGCAGCGCTGGACAAAGCGGGCGGAGCACAGGAGCTCGAGTCCGAGTGGCTGCACGAGGCGTGTCGCGCCACGGGAAACGAACGGTCGGGGCTGCGCCTGTGCGCCGAGCTCGCCTCGACCACGGCGCCGCGCACCGCGGAGTCGATCGTGCGCAAGGTCAACCTCGATCCCGCGTACACGGCGTCCGCGCTGACGGTCCTCGAGCAGCGCGGCGTGATCTGTCGCGCGGATCAAACCGGCACCACATGGATGCTGCGGCACGAGGTGCTGACGCCACGCGTGCGCGAGCTCACCGCACCGGCGCGTGCAGCTGCTCGTCGCGGCTTCGATCTCCTCGGCAGCAAGACGCAGAGCAACCAGCGCCTCAAGTTGCGCGAGCTCCGCGCGCTTCGCACCGAGGGCATCGCCGCGGTCACGCCCGAGGAGCAAGCGGTCGTCGATCGCAGCAAGCGCTACTACATGATGATCGCGGGCGCGGTGGCGGCAGCGCCGATCGTGATCCTGATCCTCATCTGGATCGCGATGCGCGGGAAGGTCTACTTCGATCTCGAGCCGCACGCGGGTGGTGATCGCGTCGTCGTGCGCTACGGGCGCGCGGGACTGTCGAGCTTCCACTGGCTCCCGGGCGGCTTCGGCGACGCGGTCGCGGACACCGGCCTCACGCGCCCGATGGTCGCCGCCGAAGCGTGGAAGAAGATCGACGGCCACGATATCGGCGGCAGCGACGACGATTGGGACGCACAGCTGCGCTCGCTCATGGCGCCGCAGCTCGGCGGTCTCGTCGACTACGCCACGACCGGCAACGAGAAGTCGCTCGACGGGCTCGCGAAGGCGGCCAAGGATCCCGAGGATCTCGCGGAGCTGCTCACGTCGCTTCGGCCGATCGCGCGTGGCACGCCGACCGAGGTCGCGCTCGTCGAGAGTGCACTCAAGACGCAATCGCCGGCGGTGCAGCGCGCTGCGGTCGCCGTCGCTGGTGCCGCCGCCGGCCGCGGCTCGGACGCGTATCAAGACAAGCTCAGCGCAGCGCTCACGTCCTCGGATCCCGAGCTGCGCCGCATCGCGTTCGGCGCCGTGCGTGGCCTAGGCGAGCGCGGCGCGACGCTGTTCACCAAAGCGCTCGAGACCGGACCGGATGCGGACATCAAGCGCGAGTTGATGGTCGAGGTGTCCACCGCGTCGGTGACGAGCGCCGACGATGGCGAAGGCCCGTCGGTGTCCGCGATCATCGGTGTCCTCGGCGAGCCCGACGCCACGCCCTCGATGCGTGATCGCGCGAAGACGCAGATCAAAGGTGCGCTCGCCAAGGACGCCGATGCCGTCGCCGCGGAGCTCGTGAAGCTCGTCGCATCGGACAAGGCGCCCGTCGAGGCGCGCGTGTACGCGATCGGTCTCTTGCGCGAGATGGATCCATTGCCCAAGGTGCCCGAGCTCGTCGACGCAGCGCGCACGGCATTCCAATCTCGCTCGCCGGCGGTGAGCGCCGCCGCGTTGCCGCTCTACGCCAAGGCGGATCCCGAGCGCGCGGGCGGCGATCTCGGCACCATGCTCGAGAACAAGAAGCTCGAGAAGCCGCTCCGCGTGGCCGCCGCGCTCGCGTGGGGCGAGGTCGCCGCGACGAACAAGATGGCGGCGCAGAACGCGCTCGATCGCATGCTCGTCGACGAGGACTCCGACGTGCGCGCAGCTGCCGCCGAGGCCGCCGGCAAAGCGGGGCGGACGTATCAAGAGAAGCTCGTGAAGATGGCCAAGGGCGAGAACTACAACGTGCGCATCGGCGCCGCGCGTGGTCTCGCCGTCAGCGCCGAGAGCGGCGGAAACGCGGGCGTCGCCGTCGGTGGCATCTCGCAGCTCTGGCGCGAGAAAGGACGCCCGCGTCGCGAGGCTGCACGCGTCTACGCGCAGCTCGCCAAGAAGAAGCCGGCGATCGTCATCGAGTACCTCTCCGCGGCGGCGCGTACACCGGAGGACGAGGCGCTGCATCCGATCGGTGTCGAGGGCCTGTGCAACGCGGCGCTCGCCGGCAGCGCGGGCGCACGCACGATGCTCGCGCGCTCGACCGACGATTCTTCCGTCGAGGTTCGCAAGCTCGTCATGGCGTGCGTTGCCGATGGGCCCGATCCTGCCAAGAACGGCGCGACGATCGCGGGCAAGCTCGTCGCTGATTCCAGCTCCGAGATCCGTGCCGATGCCGCGCGTGTCCTCGCGATGTCCGCGGCCAAGGGCAACAAGGGCGTCGGCGAGTCGCTCGTGAAGCTCCTCGACGACTCGGACCGCGACGTCCGCGTGATCGCGATCCGCGCCATCGGAGGCCTCGGTGCCGATGCGCCGAAGTCCGCGCAACCGACCATGTCGAAGATGTTCGAGCGCGGCGACGAAGCCGAGAAGCTCGCCCTGCTCAAGGCCGCTCGTCAGATCGGCGCGTCGGATCTCATCAGTCTCGCCGTTGCCGACTCGTCGCCGATCGTTCGCGTCGAAGCGGTCGATGCCGCGCTCGCGTCCGGCCAGCGCGCGAAGGAGACGCTGTCCGCCGCGCTCGCGGACACCGACGCGCAGGTCCGCAAGGCAGCGCTCGAGCGTCTCGCCGCACAGAAGGACAAGCTCGAGCCAGCGGTCATCGATCGCACGCTCGCACTCGCGGTTCGCGATCCCAACCCCGAGCTGAGCCAACTCGCGCTCACCACCGTCGCGCGCGTCGCGCCCAAAGAAGCGGTCGCGGCTCGTCTGACGCGTGCGCTCTCCTCGCGTGCGGAGCGCGAGCGCGCACAAGCGGCGGCTGCTGCCATCGGCCTCGTCGATCGCGACGCGGCGCTCACGTCGCAGCTGTTGTCACCGCTGCTCTCGGATCCGTCGCACGACGTGCGCGTCGCCATGCTGCCCGCGCTCGCCGCTGCGTATGCCAAGACCAACGAGCCCGAGAAGCTCGCCGGCATGCTTCGCGACTCCGAGACCAACGCGATGCGCCGCCTCGTGATCGCCGCTGCCTTCATCACGCTCGCCAAGACGGAGGCGGGCCGCGCTGCCACCGAGTCCTCGCTCGGCAAAGTGGCGAAGAGCGGTCCGCCGATGGCGCGTCAAACCGCGCGGCTCGTCGGAGGACTCATCGGCGGCAAGGCGGACGGCATGACGTTCCTCCAAGAGCTGGTTCCTTAGCCGGCGAGCACGGCCAGCTTCGCGCTGCGCACGCCCTTGCTGGCGGCGGGGAGCGCTGGCTCCGACGGAACGAGCGCGAGCGGCTCCCCCTTCTGCGACCGCCACCCGTCGAGCGTGCTCGCGTGGTGCGCGTACGCGATCGGACACTTCGAAGCGCACGGCTTGGGCGAGTAGAACGCCTGGCGGATGTGCTCGGCGGTGTACTCGAGGAGCGGGATGCCGCCACCTGCTTCCATGCGCGGTTGACAGAGGTGCACCTTGCCGTGTTCGTCGACGAGGAACGTCCGAGCGCCCGCGCGGCACTTCCAGTCCATCGAGCCGTGATCGAGGAGCTTCTGTGTGTAGTCGTCGTCGAGGAACGAGGGCAGGCGCTTTCCGAGGTCGCGGATCTCGTCGTACGCGGCGCGCGTCTCGGGATCGGGATCGATCAACGCACCGGTCTCGTCACGCACGAGCGAGCAGTTGGAATCGAAGCCGAACGCGACGACGGTCCTCGCGACCTCGAGCGCTTCGGCGGGAGGCGACGAGCCGAGCACCGTGTTGATGCGCACGTGAAACCGGGCGTGCTGCGCGAGGAGGCGCAGCTTGGGCATCAGCGGCTTGAGTGACTTCTTGCTGACGTCGTTGGGCTTCGCGTTGTCGATCGAGAGCTGCAGGCCGTACAGGCCCGCCTCGTTCAGACCCTCGATGATCTGCTTCGTGAGGAGATAGCCGTTCGTGTTGAGGAACGGGACCATGCCCTTCTCGTTCACGTAGCGAACGAGCTCGATCGCGTCGGGATGCAGCAGCGACTCGCCACCCGTGAGCGTGACGAAGATCGAGTTCAACTTCGCGAGGTGATCGATGCGCGCCTTCAGCTCCGCGAGCGGCACGGGCTGGCTGACCTTGTCGTACTCGAAGCAGTAGCCGCACGAGAGATTGCAGCGGCGGGTGATCACGACGTGGGTGACGAGTGGGCGAAGCGGATCTGCGGCCGCGCCGAGGACCTTCATCAGGATCTTCGCGTCGCGCAGCGGTTGGCGTTTGCGCTGGAGCTTCGGTTGGATCGGAGTCGCGTGCTGCTGCATGTGGTCGGACCTCTGCCAGCCCGATGCCATGTAGCTAACTCAGCGAACTTGCTGGATCGACAGCGACGAAAGGCAGTTCATTCGACGTCGAAGGCCTGACGGTCTGACGGAATCGCAGCGCGACGAGGCCCGGAACGATGACGAACGCCGCCACCATGCACGTGATCTCGCCGAGCAGCGACGCGAGGCCAAAGCCGCGGATCGCGAGGTTGTCGCTCACGAACAGCGACGCGTAGCCAATCACGGTGGTGATCGAGCAGACGAGCACGCTGCCGCCGGTAGAGCGCAGCGCCGTTCGCGGATCGGTGGTGGACGCGCGCTCGGCGACGTTGATCGCGTAGTCCACGCCGAGACCGAGTGTGATCGGCAGCGCGACGAAATCGAGGAAGTTGATCTCGAGCCCCGCGATCGAGCATGCGGCGATCATCGCGAGCGTGCCCGCAGCGGTCGCGGCGAGCACTGCATACGCGCGGCGCGAGCGGCCCACGACGAGCAGCACCATCACGACGAGGCCGACGATCGCGATGACCGTGACGAGCGGACCGTCGCGGCGGATCTGCACGAGCACGTCGGCGAACAGCACGGACGCGCCCGCCGTGGCGACCGGCTCGCCGTTCACGCGCACGCCGCGAATCGCGTTGGCAAAGGCGATGAGGTCGCGGCCGTCACGCTCGTCGAACGTGGCGCCGGGCTTCACCGCGATCACGCGGCCGACGGAGCCATCGCGCTCGGTGAGCTTGGCGCGCAATGCGGGCGGGAGGTCCGCGACCGTGAGCGCGCGCAGATCGTCGGCGGGGCGCAGCGCGAGGAGCTCCGCGCGGGCCGGCGAGTCCTCGTCGAGCACCGTGGCCGCGTCGTCGATCTGCGCACGAAGCTCGTCGAGGATCGCGAGCTTCGCCGCTTGATCCGGCGGGATGACATCGGCGATCGAGGTGACCGGTCCGAGGATGGGATCGACCTCGGCGATCGCGCGAAGCTCGGCGACGGCGAGGGGAACGTCCTCGACGCGATCGACCGCGACGAACGTCTGTCCCGCGATGCCGGCGAGGCCGCGCCCGAACGTCTTGTCGGACAGGTCGAGCCACGCGTGGATCTCTTGCGCGTCACTGGCCTGCGAGCGCAGCTGCGTCATGTCGTACTCGAACGGATCGTCGGTCGCGTAGCGATAGGTCAGCACGCCCGCACCGACGGTGAACACGCCGGCGATCGCGCACGCGACGACAGGACGGCGAAAGCCGAACAGCCGCACCACGACGCGCCCGAAGACCTCCGACGGCTCCCGTGTCTCGCGTTGCGCGTAGCGAAGCACGAGCGCGGGAAGCAGCGTGAACGATGCGACCCAGCACACCATCATGCCGACGCCACCGATCCACGCGAAGTCGGCGAAGCCCCGGAAGCGCGTCGCACCGAGCGCTGCATACGCGATCGCAGCGCCGAGCGACGCGACGAGGGTAGGGCGAAGCGTGCCTGCGACGGCGCGGGCCAGCGCGGTGGGCGCAGGCGATCGCTTGCGCTCCTCGAGGAAGCGCGCGACGAGCACGACGCCGTAGTTGACGCCGTTGCCCGCGATGATCGCGCCGAGGAACGCCGTCGCCGCGTTGAGGTGACCGACGGTGAGCGCCGCGAAGCCAAAGGCGACGAGCGTCGCGATCACGAGGTTCGCGGTGAGCATCGCGAGGATGCGCATGCTGCGCAGGTAGGCGAGCAGCACGAGCGCGACGAGGACGAGCGTGACGATGCTGGAGATCACGATGCCTCGCGTGAGCGCCGCTTGCTCGACGATCGTGCCGGGCGCGCCACCCGCGAAGCCGACGCGCACGCCGGGGAACGTGCGCTCGAGGTGAGTCGCCATCGCCGCGAGCGGCTGCATCAGGCGCTTGTCGCGCTCGATGTCCGTCGCGCGAAACGACGTGCGGATCACCATCACCTGCACGAGTCCGTCCGCGCTGACAAATGCGGACCTCGCGAGCCGGGCCTCGGCGGCGCGTTGCTTCTCGCGGAGCTCGTCGAGCGCTGCTGTCGAGACAGCCTCCTCGGAGTCCAGATCGATGAACAGCGGGTTCGCTTTCGCTTTGGCATCGGCGATGTGCTTCGCGAGCGCGTCGCGTGCAGCGGCGAGCTCCGACATCGGAGCGAGCAGGTGGCGATTCGCGCCGATGTACGCGCGCAGCTCGGCGTCGTCGGTCTCGACGCTGTCGACGAGATCTGCATCGAGCGCGCCGATCGTGCGTTCGAGCTGCCCGGCGGCAGCAGCGCGGACCTCGGGAGTCGGCGCGACGACGAGCGCGATCATCGTGTCCTTCGCTGGCATGCGCGCCGCGAGCGCCTGGGCGTCGCGCACGCTCGGCGCGTCGGCTGGCAAGAGATGCGAAAGATCCGCTTCGAGCGGCAAGCGAAACCGTACGAGCAACGCCGAGGCAACGAACGCCGCGAGGGATGCGATGATGATCAGTCGCGTGTTTCGGGCGAGCCAAGCGACGTAGCGAACCGAGCGTGACGACATGTTCGGCACGAATCAGGCAACGCTCGTGCCGAGGCCCGACCACTGCCAACTCGCGTGTCTGCGTGCGCGCGCTGGTGAACCTTCGACGCGTTGTCTTCTTCCTAGCGCTCGGTTTGTCGGACCGGTACAAGTTTGTGTGCACGATCCGACGCTGCTCGATCACGACATCCTTCGGCTCTCGTCGGCGCTGTGGTCGGCCGTCAAGTCGCTCGGTGGCCCGGGCTCGCTCGATCGCTGCCGCAGCCTCGGCGCCGCGGCTATGGAGCTGCGCGGCGGGGACTTCGCGGGCGGTCGCCGCGCGTTCGCTCAGCAGATCAGCGCGCTGTCAGAGGACGAGCTCGAGGAGTGCGCGCGCGCCTACGCGCTGTGGTGTCACCTGATGAACATCGCCGAGGAGCGACACCGCCTGCGCGTACTCCGCGAGCGCGGCACGCAGGCGCCCGATGGGCTCGCGGCATCGATCGACTCCCTCATCGACGCGGGCGCGAGTGAAGGTGATCTGCGCGGCCTGTTCGATCGCGCGCTCGTGATGCCCGTGATCACCGCGCATCCCACGGAGGCGCGCCGGCGCAGCTCCCTCGATCACCTCGCGCGCATCGCGCACATCCTCGACGAGCTCGATCTCGCCAACGGCTCCACGCCTACCACCAAGCTCTCCGCCGAGGTGCTCGCACTCCACGCCACCGAGGACGCGCGCGCGCGCCGTCCATCTCCGCTCGACGAGGTCGAGAACACGCTCGACGTCTTTCGTCGCTCGCTGCTCGATGTCACGCCGCGCATCTACCGCACGCTCGAAGACCGCCTCACCGCGCGCTTCCCGAACAGCTCGTGGAAGCTCCCCTCGTTCTTCCGGTGGGGCAGCTGGGTCGGCGGCGATCGCGACGGCAACCCCAACGTCACTGCTGCCGTCACGCGCGGCGCGTTCAATCGTCACCGGGCGACGATTCTCGCGCGCTACCTCGACGACGTCGCCGTCCTCGGCCGCACGCTCTCGCTCTCGTCGCTGCGCATCCACGGCTCCATCGCCGAGCTCGAAGCTTCGCTCGAACAAGATCGCGTGCTGCTCCCCGAGGTCGCCGCCCACGCGCGTCCGCGCACCGCGCGCGAACCGTGGCGCGAGAAGCTCTGGTACATCCAAGCGCGCCTCCGCGCCACGCTCGATCGCCGCGACGAGGCGTACATCGACGCCGAGGATTACCAGGACGAGCTCGAGCTCCTCGATCGCTCGCTCCGCGACGCTGGCTTCGCGACGATCGCCGAGCAAGAGCTTCGCGACGCTCTCCGCCGCGTCGACGTGTTCGGCTTCCACCTCGCCTCGCTCGACGTACGCCAACACTCCGCGATCCACGATCGTGTCGTCGCCGAGCTGCTCGCTCGCGGCGGTCGCCCGGGGTACCTCGAGCGCGACGAAGCGGGTCGTCGCGACATGCTGCGCGACGTCCTCGCACGCCCGATCACGCCCGAGCGCGATTGGGACGGCGTCTCGCCCGAGGGGCAAGAGCTCCTCGAGACGCTCGAGGTGGTTGGCCGCGCACGCCGCGAGCTCGGTCCGCGAGCGTGCGAGCGCTACGTCATCAGCTTCACGCGCGAGGTCTCGGATCTCCTCGAGGTCGTCTTCCTCGCGCGCGCGGCCGGCCTCGCACCCGGCGAGGTCCACCCGGTCCCGCTCCTCGAGCAGCTCGAGGATCTCGAGCGCGCCGGCGCCATCGCCGCGGACGTCCTCGCCGACGCCACGCTGCGGAACGAGATCGACGGCGACTTCGAGGTCATGATCGGCTACTCCGACTCGGGCAAGCAGGTCGGATACGTCGCCTCCACCATCGCGCTCCGCGATGCGCAGATCGCGCTCGCGTCCGCCGCGGAGCACGCGAACGTCACGCTCACCGTCTTCCACGGTCGCGGTGGCGCGCTCGGTCGTGGCGGCGGTCCCGAGAGCGAAGCGATCCGTGCGCAGCCCGCCGCGGCTGTTCGCGGCCGCCTCCGCGTCACCGAGCAAGGCGAGACCGTCACCGCTCGTTACGCGCAGCCCGAGATCGCCGAACGCGACATCGAGCTGATGCTCTCCGCCGTCCTCGCCGCGAGCCGGGATCCGCATCCCACCGAGGACGACGTGCGCGACGAGCAGCTCCTCCACCGCGCCTCCGACGCCGCCCGCTCGGCCTACCTCGAGCTCACGCGCGACGAAGATCGCCTCGTGCGCTACACGGTCGCCGCCACGCCGATCGAAGACGTCGCGCACCTCCCACTCGGCTCGCGCCCCGCTTCGCGCGGCACCGGCATCACGCTCGACACGCTCCGCGCGATCCCGTGGGTCTTCTCGTGGACCCAATCGCGCCACGGCATCCCGGGCTGGTTCGGCGTGGGCACCGCGATCGAGACGCTCGCGAAGGACCTCGGCGCCGACGGCGTGCGGGAGCTATGCGGCCGCTCCAAAGCGCTGCGCGCGCTGATCCGTAACTGCGAGCTGTCACTCGTGCGCTCGGACATCGATGTCGCTCGCGAGTACGCGCGCCTCGCCGACGACGATGCACGTCAGGTGTTCGCGCTGATCGAGGCCGAGCACGCCCGCACGCGCGCCGCGCTCGCTACCACGCTCGGTGTCACCACGCCGCTCGCGACGCGACCGTACCTCGCGGGCTCGATCGATCGCCGCAATCCCACACTCGACATCCTCTCGCACGCGCAGATCGAAGCGATGCGCCGCCGCCGGGCGGGCGGTGACGCCGATCGCCTCGCGCGCATCGTGTTCACCACCATCGGTGGCATCGCCGCAGGCTTGCAGACCGCAGGCTAATCAGCGTCGACCGAGCTTGATCGGCTTGTCCGGGTCGTCGGGCTTTGCGATCGCGAGCTTGGGACGGGTTTCGGCGGTGTCTTTGCACTCGCTGCCTTTGTCGCGCGTGATCTGAGAGCGCAGCGCGTTCGTGTGATCGATCCAGGACTTCTGCACGTTGGGGTCCACGTCGTGATCGCTCATCGCCTCGCGGAGGATCTGCAAGCGCCGCTCGAAGTGGCCACCGAAGATCGTGTGGTTCGCGTGCGCCGTGCGCAGCGGGCGGCCCGTGTACTTCACATCGGGCGCGCCGAGGAAGTTCGCGGCGAACTCCCACTCGCGATCGATCAGCTGTTGCTTGTCCTTGCCCTGGAACATGAAGCCGATCATCACGTCGCGGAAGATGCGGTCGTAGAAGTCGGTGATGACGGCGCGCAGCTTGTCGCCGCCGATCTTGTCGAACAGCTCGCTCATTTGGCGCGCACCTCCACGGGCTGACCGGTGAGCACGCTCGTGCCGGAGAGCTCGTCGATTATCGAGGGATCGAGGATGTCGTTCACCGACGCGCCGGGCACGGACTCGGCGACGCGGAGGCGCGAGCCTCTTCGTGTGTGGCCCCAGCCGTGCGGAACGGACACCACGCCCGGCATCATCGCGTCGGTGATCTCGACGGAGAGATCGATCGCGCCGGTCTTGGTGGACACACGCGCGACCGCACCGTCGGTGAGCGAGCGCGCTGCTGCATCGTCGGGATGCATCATCACGGTGCAGCGATCGGGGCCCTTCACGAGACGCTCGCTGTTGTGCATCCACGAGTTGTTGCTGCGCAGATGACGGCGGCCGATGAGCACGAGCCCACTCGTCGACGTCCCCATGCGCTGCTCGAGGCGCGCGAGGTCGGCGAGATAGATCGACGGCGCGACGTGCACCGTCTTGTCCTTTGTCGACAACCGCGCGGGCAGGCGCGACTCCAGCGGGCCGAGATCCACGCCGTGCGGCTCCGCGCGCAGCTTCGCGATCGAGAGGCCGCCGCGGAACAGGCCGTACGGTCCCGCGCGCAGGCCGATATCGATCACGATCTCCGGGCCCACCGCGGTGGCGAGCTTCTCGACGAGCTTCGCGCCGGGACCGAGGCGGTTCGGCACGCCCACGCGTCGCCAGAGCGCGAGACAGATCTCCCAATCGTGACGTGTGTCCGCCGAGCGCTCGAACGTGGGCGGCGAGTACTTCGCGATGTTGCGCACGGCGAACGCGTTGAGCGCCAGGTCGTAGTGCGAGCGCTCGAGGACGCTCGTCGGCGGAAGGATCACGTGCGCGAGACGCGTGGTCTCGTTCAGGTACGGATCGATCGACACCATGAAGTCGAGCGTGCCGAACGCTCTCTCGAGACGCGGACCGCCAGGCGCCGAGAGCACGGGGTTGCCGGCGCTCGTGATCAGCGCGCGGATCTGCACCTTGTCCTCGCCGTTGCCCGGCGTCTCGATCTCCTCTGCGAGCGCGGTCATGGGCAGCTCGCCGCCGAACTCGGGCTTGCCGGAGACACGCGAGCGCCAGCGCGCGAAGCCGCCGTCGAAGCCGATCATGTTCGCGAGCGGAATCGGATCCACGGCGGGCGTGCTGAACATCAGGCCGCCCGGCTCGTCGAGGTGGCCGGTCAACGCGTTCAGTGCGTAGCACAGCCACGCGGCGAGTCCGCCGAACTCTTGCGTGCACACGCCGATGCGGCCGTAGAGCACCGCGCGCTGCGTGGATGCGAGGGCGCGCGCGAGGCGGCGAATATTGTCGGCGGTGATGCCGGTGACAGGCGCCGCACGCTCGGGCGTCCACGGCTTGGTGGCGAGGCGCAGCTCGTCGACGCCGGCGAGCTCGACACGCACAGGACGCAGCCCATCCGCGAAGAGTACATGGGCCATCGCGAGCAGCAGCACCGCGTCGGTGCCCGGGCGAATGAACAGATGCTCGTCGGCTTTGTCGGCCGTCTCGGTGCGACGCGGATCGAGGACGATCACCTTGCCGCCGCGATCGCGGATCGCCTTGAGGCGCCCGCGGATGTCCGGCGCGGTCATGAGGCTGCCGTTCGAGGCGAGCGGATTCGCGCCGAGACAGATCACGAGATCCGTACGATCGATGTCCGGCACGGGGACCAGGATCTGGTTGCCGAACATCTGGAGCGCCGCGAGCATGTGCGGCAGCTGATCGAGCGAGGTGGCCGAGTAGATGTTTCGCGTGCCGAGCGAGCGCAGCAGCAGCTGGCCGTACGTGAGCAGGCCGAGGTTGTGGACCGTGGGGTTGCCTTGATAGACGGCGATCGCATCGCGACCGTACGCGCGACGAATGCCGGTGAGCTTCTGACCGACGAGGTCGAACGCTTCCTCCCACTCCATTTCGACCCACGTGGAACCTTCGCGCCGCAGCGGCTTCTTCAAGCGATCCGGATCGTGGTGCAGGTCGGCGAGGGCCGTGCCCTTCGGGCAGATGTAGCCCTTGCTGAACGGATCGGACTCGTCTCCGCGAACGCCGATGACCTTGTCGTCATCGACGTCGATCGCCACTCCGCACGTGGCTTCGCAAAGCGGACAGCTGCGATACACTGTCGTGGGCATGGCGACCTCGAAGTCGACCTTAGCAGGGAACAGCGAGGCGGGTCCCGCACTCACCGTCGAGCAACTGCTCGCATTCCATCCCTATCCGGCCGCCTACGCGCAGGACAGGCGCATCGAGCGATTGTGGACGTTTGACCTGCCGTGCGAGCCCTCGGCGATCTGGCCGCATATCGCGGACACCTCGCGTATGAACCGTGCTCTCGGCACCGCCGTCATGATGTTCGAGGAGCGCGACGGCAAGCGCTGGGGCAGCTCCCGGCCGGGCGGCGTTCGCCACGAGTGGTGCGAGATCCCGTGGAACTGGGTCGCGAATCAGTGGCTCACCTGCACGCGCCTCTACGAGCGCGGCTTCATGAAGGTGATGTACGCGATCCATCGCGTGGAGCCGACGTCGACGGGATGCCGCCTCTATCTCTACTTCGGCGCGGTTCCACGCGGCGCGTTCGGATCGGCCGCGCTGCGCCTCGGCTTCCCGACGATCGAGCGCGCGTATCGCCGGGTCATTCCCGCGCTCGCGCAGCAGCTCGATCGCTTGCGCCCCGACGTACTGATGCTTCCGCCGCCCGCGCTGTCCGAGGATGCACAGCAGCGCCTCGAGAAACAGCGCGCCGCGCTCCTCGAGGAGGGCTTGCCCGAGGAGAGCGTCGACGCGCTGATCGATTGGATCCGCACCGGTGACGACACCGAGCTGCATCGCATCCAGATCCGCGAACGCGCGCGCGTGTGGAAGCTGCCCGAGGACGACTTGCTCCGTGTCGCCCTGCACGCGACGAGACGAGGGCTGCTGCGCATGTCGTGGGACACCGTGTGCCCGCACTGCCGCGGTGTGCGCGACGAGCTCGACTCGCTGTCATCCCTCACCGCGCACGCGCATTGCGAGGCGTGCGACATCCAGTTCACGACCGACAAGATCGAGACGGTCGAGGTCACGTTTCACGTTCACTCGTCGATCCGCGACGTGCCCGAGCTGCTGTACTGCAGCGCCGAGCCCGCGCGCAAAGATCACATTCGCGTGCAGCTCGACGTACCCGCGCACTCCACCGTGACCGTCGAGCCAAACCTCGCGCCCGGTCGTTACGTGGTGTGGCGCGATCACCAAGGCGGCTGGTACCTCGACATCGGCGACGAGGGCGCGGATGTCGTGCCGTGGCAGATGCTGCCCGAGGGCGAGATCGTCCGTGGAACGCCGCGCTCGAAGATCGAGCTCGGCAACGAGACCGACGCCCCCTTGCAGTTCCAGATCGAAGAAGCGAAGTGGAGCGATCACGCGCTGCGCGCCGGCAAGCTGCTCTCGTTCCAGGACTTCCGCGATCTGTTCAGCGCGGATTACATCGGCGCGGACGTGCGCCTCGGCGTGGGCGAGCAGACGCTGCTGTTCACCGATGTCGTCGGCTCGACCGCGTTCTATGCCACGCACGGTGATCCGGCCGCGTTCGTCGAGATCAAGAAACACTTCGACGAGGTCTTCGCGATCGTCGCCGAGTGTCGCGGCGCTGTCGTGAAGACGATCGGTGATGCCGTGATGGCGACGTTCGGATCTCCCGTCGATGCCGTGCGCGCGTCGTACAAGATCCATCAAGCGTTTCACCCCGACCGCAAGGACACGCCGATCCGCCTCCGCATCTCACTCAACACGGGCCCGTGCATCGCGGTGCGCCTCAACGCCAACGCCGACTTCTTCGGCGGCACGGTCAACATCGCCGCCAAGCTGCAAGCGCTCGCCGAGGGCTACCAGATCGCGATGAGCGAGAGCACGTATCGCGCGACGGGCGTGGCCGAGCTGATCGCCGCCGCGAACGCGTCGTGCGAAGAGCTCGAGTACACGTCGAAGGCGCTGCCTGACGTCGTCAAAGTGCGCCGCTGGTGTGTCTACTCCGCGTGAGCGGGCACCTGCACCGGACCGGTCTTCATCGGCTCGGGGCGCTTCAGAATCTCGAGCGCTTCGCGATCCGTCTCGACCTGCTGCACCGTGCGATTGATGTCCTCGACGAGCCCGCGCTTGCGGCGATAGTCGATGCGCGGCTGGAACCGCAGCTCCTCGAACGTGCGCAGTGACTTCGTGTACTCGTCGTGCTCGCGCATGCGCCGCTCGCGGATCGCCTCGAGATCGAGATCGTCTTTGATGATGTAGGGCGTGAGCATGATGATGAGGTTCGTCTTCTTCTTGGTCTTGGTCTGCGACTTGAAGAGGTGACCGATGATCGGGATGTCACCGATGACCGGGATCTGCGTCGTCTTGAAGATCTCCTTCTCCTGCATCAGTCCGCCGAGGACAAACGTCTGCTGATCCTTCACCACGGCGCGCGTCTCGAACCCGCGCGTCGCCCAGCTCGGGCCGAGCGCGAGGTCCTCGCCGAAGTCGTTCGCTTCATGCACGATCTCGAGCAGCACCTGATCGCCCGTCGAGATGTGCGGCTTGATCTTGAGCTCGAGGACGAGATCCTTGCGATCGATGTTGGTGCTGACCGGCGCATTCTGCGTCAGCGTCGTCGTCGGGATGACACCTCTCGAGTACGGGATGTTCGTGCCGACCTTGTACTTCGCCTCTTCGTTGTCGAGCGCGATGATGCTCGGCGCTGACAAGATGTTCGTGTTCGAGCGATGCGCGAGTGCCTGCATCAGGATGCCGAACGACGGGATGCTCGTGCCGAGCAGCGCCTCGGATCCGGGCAGCGTCTTACCGAGGATTCCGCCGATGAGGCCGCTCGCGGTCGCCAGTGATCCTGGCTCCACCGACCGCACCCCGATATCGCTCGTCGGGAGCTGGATTCCTCCCAGGGCTACCGACGAGCCCGACGAGCCGACCGACGTCCCTGTATGCGTGGAGATGCCGAAGGCTCGATCGTTGCCCATGTTGACCTCGAGGATCAGCGCCTCGATGTAGACCTGACGCCGCGGCTGATCGAGCTCCTTGATCACCTCCTTGAGCGCGATGAAGTCGCGACCGCTCGACACGACGATGAGCTTGTTCGTCGGCTTGTCCGCCACGACTTGCGCGCGACCTTCGAGGCCCTCGCCGAGTCCCGTCGTCGGTGACGCGGGTTGCGGCCCTCGCTGTGGGCCGGTCGGGGCGCTCGACTGTGTCTTCTGGATCGCGTCGTTGAGCGTCTTCGCGACCTCCTCGGCGATCGCGCTGCCGAGCGGGTACACGTGGATCGAGCTGCCTCCCTCGATGTCGAGCGTGATGTCCAAGCGCTCCACGAGCGCCTTCACGCGCTCGTACGCGGCCGCACTCGCGGCGACGATCAGCGTGTTCGTGCGCTCGTCGACGAGGATCTTCGACGGCGCCACGGTCTGTACGTCACTCGACAGCGGTGCACTCTTGCCAGCCGGCGTCGGGGCGCCGCCGTCCATGCCGAGGATCGCGGTGAGCTTGGGCAGGAGCTTCGTCGCGTCCGCGTGCATGAGCGGGATCGTGTAGACGCCTTCGCTGCCACTCGGCACGTCGACGAGCTTCGCGATCGACAGCATGTCGCGCACGTGCGTGCCGTAATCGACGATCAGCAGCAGCGAGCCCGCGACGATGATCTCACCCGGGTCGCTCTTCACGGCGCCGATGGCTTTGGCGAGCGCGTCGGCCGCCATGTACTGCGGGCGCAGCACGTAACGCACGAGCTGATCGGTGTTGTCCGGCGAGCCGTTCTTCAGCATCGGCACGGGCAGGTGCTTCGCGGTGTTCGACTCGACGATCTTCACGATGTTGCCTTGCGGCACCACGGTGAGGCCGAGCGTGGCCAGCGACGCGAGGAACAAGCGATACGCTTCCTGCACCGTCATCTTCGACGGCGCGACGATCGTCAGCTTGCGTCCCTGCGCCACGATGTGCGGCGCGTAGATGAAGTTCTTGCACGTGAAGCCCATCACCCACGTGACGAGATCCTTCACCTCGGTCTCGGGCTTGAACGTGACCTCGAGCGAGCTCGCGCTCTTCTTGCACGAGTACAGCTTCTCGTCCTCGCCGGGAGCGGGTAGCTCGCTCGCGGACGCCGTCTCGGCGCTCGCCACCGACGAGAGCCATCCAACCACGAGCGCCGCCGTCATCAGAGCTGTCACGCGAACACGCATGCCTCTGCGCATTCCAAGCGGCGCGCCAGTCGCTAACTGCGCGATGCCACGCGGCTGCGCCGGTCACTCGTGCCAACGAGACACGAGTGTGGGGCTAGTGCCCTGACTTTTCGCCGCGCGCTGCGAACAGGAAGTACGAGAGCGACGCGACGACCACCGCGATCGATCCGCCGACGGCCAGGATCTCGTACCCGCCGTTCCACGAGGCGACTTGGCCGAGGAACACCACCGCGAGGATCACGATGACGACGCGAAGCAGCTTGTCCTTCAGGTGATCGAGCGTCTCGATCTCGAGCCAGGCCGGCACCGGGACGCGACGGTTCACGAACAGCTTGCACAAGCCGAGCGCGACGATGAAGGCGACAGCGGCGAGCAGGAAGCGATCGACGACCTCGATCGTCGCGACAGCGAGCGCCTTGCCGGCCTTCGCGGTGCCGCCGCCTTTGTTGATGACGTAGTAGATGTCGACGCCGACCTCGACGACGGTGTGGACGAGCAGCGCGACACCCATCACGAGACAGCCGAGGACGGCGAGGCTCATGAGCCAGCGGAACGCGCCGAGCGCGCGCAACAGACCCGGAAGGTCGGTCTCTTCCTCCTGCGGGATCGGGCTGTGGCTCACGTGCGCACGATAACGGGGTCAGTACGGGTTGGGCTTCTTCGACGTTACTTTTTCGTAGTAGCCGTCCAAGCGAGCGCCAGCGGCCTTCGCCTTCTTCCACGCTTCGCGCTCCTCGCGTAGGACCACATTGAAGCTCTCGATCCCCTGCGCGCCGGACAGCGGACGACCGTTGATCCAGAAGACAGGCACGGCGCCCTGGCCGAGCGCGGTGAACATCGCGATGTCTCGCTGCTGTCCCGCTTCGCAGATCTGGAGATCGCGATCGTATTGCCTCAGGTTCACGCGCAGCGCGCGCGCGAGCTCGCGAGCTTCGCTGTCCACGATCTCGCGCAGACCCCACGACGGCGCCGCCCCGGCGGGATCCGGCTGCTGTGCGGCGTCGTAGATCGCGGCCTCCATGCGATCGAGATCGCCCTGCATCGCCACGGCACAGGCGGCGATCGTCGAGCGGCCGTGCTTGGGATGCACGACGAAGCTCTTCACGACGATGCGGACGTCGCGGTTCTCTCTCAGGATCTGCATCAGCGTGGGCCATGCTTTGTGCGTGTACGGCTCCGGAAACTGCAGCGCGGCGACGATCGTGATCGGCGCTTGCGACGGCCCGAGCGCCGGCGAGTCGTCGAGCGGGACGGGATAGCGCTTGGCTTGGTCGAGATGCGGGCGCGACGGGACCGGCGCTGGCGGCTGCTGCTTGGCGAGCTGCGCTCTCGCGTCGGCCAGATCGCGCTCGAGATCGCGCACGCGTTGCTCGAGCTCGCGAATGCGTTGCTCGGGCGTCATCTTCTTTGCCGGCGGCGGGGTCGGACGATCCGCGGACGCGGTCACGGGGACCATCGCGAGCGCTACAGACAGAAGGACATGCCGCATCCGGCGAGCATGCTCGATCAGGCGCGTCGCTGCCACGCTCTTGCTGCGAAGATGATGACCTCGATCGCGAGCGTCAGCGCGAACGTCACGGCGGCGCACGCGACGGCCACCTCCACGGCGGGGATCATCACGAGCCACGCAGGGCCCGGCAGCGTCACGTACGGTGGCGGATAGAACGCCCACACGAGACCGGCGGGGACGATGGCGAGCATGAGACCGATCCACGCGATGCCGCTCGCGCTCGCGAGCCGGTCGGCGAGCGTGGGCTTGTTGCGCAGCGCCCACAGGTTCGCGAGGAGCTGCACGGTAGTTGCCGCGAGGCCGTAGCGGATCAGCGTGCCGGCGAGGTGACCTTGCGCGGGCAACAGCGATGGCGAGAAGCGCTGCCCGAGGAGGCCGATCAGCGCGTAGTACACGATAAAGAACGCAGGCACCGTCACGAGCAGCACGCGCATGTCGAAGTGCAAGACGCGCCGGCGACGCAGGAACACCGCGAGGACGATCGCGAGTCCCGCCGCGCCACCGACGAGCGCGAACCGCGCAGCGCGGTGTGCGAGCCGAGCCACGGCAGCGCGTGCTTCGGCAGCGGCGACGATCGCGGTGGTCGCGGTGAGGCGCGCGTTGTCGGCGAACATGCGGCGCGCGGAGTCCTCGGGAGACAACGAGAGGATCTCGACGAGCGTGCGACCGAGTCCGTGACCCGGCGCGGGCATGGCGAGCAGCGCGGAGACCGTAGGAGCGATATCGATCAGCCGTGCGTTCTTTGGCGTCGCACCGGGCGTGATGCCGGCACCGGCTGCGACGAGCGGCACGGCGAGGACCTCCGGCTCGATGCCGCCGTGCCCTCCGCGCTCGGTGTGGCCGTGATCGGCGACGACGATGATCGTGTCCTCCGCGAGATCCGCGTGCTCGAGTACGCGTGCGAGTGCGCGATCGGCGACTTCGCTCGCGAGGCGGTACTCGTCGCTCGCTCCGCCGTGCGCGTGGCCCGCAGCATCGACGGCGCCGACGAGCATGACCACGAGATCTGCGTGTCCCGCGGCGAGCGCAGCGCCTGCTTCGGAGAAGCCGCCGGGCCATGGTGCGTAGCGAGCGTCGTCGAACGGCGACACGAGATCCGCGTCGGGTGCGCGCACGCCAGCAGCTGCTTCGTCGACTTCGATCTCGTCCAGCTCGGCCTGCGCATCTTCCATGGTCTCGGGTGGGATCGGCGCTCGCGCATCGCCGCGCTTGCGCAGGAACAGCCTCGGCAACACGTCGTAGTCGGTGGCCATGGCGACGTAGAGCCTGGCCGCGTGCGCGCGATCCATCAGCGTGTCGAGCTGCACCGGCGTTCCGTGATGGTTGGTGCGCACGCCGCTCGCCACCGGCGGTACACCGGTGAGGATCGAGACGTAGTTCGGTCGCGACCAGGTCGGATAGTGGGAGCTCGCCTCGGAGTCCACGCCGCGCCGCCGGAGCTCGTCGAGAAACGGCAGCTCGTAGCTGCGATCGAGCGCGAGGCCATCGACGATGACGAGGAACACGCGACGAGAGATCCGCGGCGTCTGCGCGTCGGGAACGAAGGGCCCGGTGCGCGCGAGGGCAGGCGTGACCTGCTCGAGATCGAACATGAACGACGCGCCCGCGCGCGCGGCCTGCACCGCACCGATCATCCCGACGATCAACAGACCGATGGCCGCAGCGACGACCTTGCGGGTCGGAGCTATCGGTGTCGGCGTCGCCATTCCATAGTCTAGCGCCCGTACGCATCCAGGCATAAGGTTCACGGATGCAACGACTCGCTGCCCTGGCGTGCCTGCTCCTCGGATGCAGCGATGACAGCTCGACGTTGCCCACCACGCTCGGCGGCGATCGTCCCGTGGATCTCCGCGTGCCGCCGACGTTCGATGCGGGCCAGACGTTTCCGCTCGTCATGGTGCTGCACGGCTTTGGAGCGTCGGGCTTCGTTCAGCAGGCGTACTTCGGCGCCGGGGCGCTCGTGACGGAGAACCAAGCGTTCGTGCTCGCACCCGACGGCACTGTGGGTGGTGACGGCCGGCAGTTCTGGAACGCGGATCCGGCGTGCTGTGATTTCGGCGGGACCGGCGTCGACGATGTCGCGTATCTCGGCGGGCTACTCGACGAGATCCTCGCGAGCGATTGGCCCGTCGATCCGGACCGCGTGTTCCTCATCGGTCACTCCAACGGCGGCTACATGTCCTATCGCATGGCGTGCGAGCGCTCGGACATCATCGCCGCGATCGCGCCACTCGCCGGCAACGCGGCGACGCAGCCCGCGAGCTGCACGCCCACCCGCCCGGTCAACGTGCTGCACATGCACGGCACGCTCGACGAGGTCGTACCGTTCGCCGCGGGCGGCACGGGTGCGGAAGCGAGCACCAACCAGTGGGCCACGAAGAACGGCTGCCAGATGACGCGGACCGCGGGACCCAACCTCGACCTCGAGCGAAACATCGACGGTCCCGAGACGCGCACCGCCACGCTCGATGGCTGCCCCGCGGACGGACAGATCGAGCAATGGACGATCGAGGGTGCGAGCCACGTCCCGGCGTTCGGCGCCGACTTCGCGCGCGACTGGTTCGGCTGGCTCCAAGGTCATGCGCGCTGATTCCTGATTGGCCTCGCTTGATTGGCATGATATCGATGGTTTCAGCATGTGGTACTTGGGCTCTGTCCCTCACCAACCGGACGTCGAGTAAGCGAAACGCGCGTCGCTCTCCGTTCGTTTTGTCTTCTCTTCGTGAAGTGAGGCTCCCATGGACACCCAGCTGAAGCTCCTCGGCAACCAAGCGCCGGAGCTTGCACCGATCAAGCACATCAAGCCGTACGTCGATCCGTCGACGCTGCACCACCGCCAGCTGCTCGACGGTCCGTTCTGGCAGAAGATTCCCGCGTACCGGCTGATCGACGAGACCACGTTCCTCGATCACACGTGGCAGGCAAAGAACACGATCACGAATCCGCAGAAGCTCTTGCAGGCCGTACAGGACCTCGTGCCTCAGAGCTTCTACGACGACGTCACCGCGGGCTTTCACCACGCGCCGATGTCGATCCGCGTTTCGCCGTACCTGCTCTCGCTGATCGATTGGTCCAACGCGTACACCGATCCGCTGCGCCGTCAGTTCGTGCCGGTCGCGTCGCGGCTTCTGCCCGATCACCCCAAGCTCACGCTCGACTCGCTGCACGAGCAAGCCGACGCGCCGGTGCCCGGCCTCACGCATCGCTATCCCGACAAGGCGCTGTTCCTCGCGCTCGACACGTGCCCGGTGTACTGCCGCTTCTGCACGCGCAGCTACGCGGTCGGCGTGGACACCGACGAGGTCGAGAAGGTCTCGCTCAAGGCCACCGAAGATCGCTGGGAGCGCGCGTTCCGCTACATCAGCGAGCGTCCCGAGCTGGAGGATATCGTCGTCTCCGGCGGTGACTCGTATCAGCTCAAGGCGCGCCAGATCACGCTTATCGGCAACAAGCTCCTCGAGCTGCCCAACATTCGTCGCATCCGCTTCGCGACCAAGGGCCCGGCCGTGATGCCGATGAAGCTGCTCACGGATCACGAGTGGCTCGATGCGCTGACCGCCGTCGTCGAGCGTGGTCGCAAGCTGCACAAGGAGGTCGTCCTCCACACGCACTTCAACCACCCCAACGAGATCACGGCGATCACCAAGCGCGCGCTCGACGGTGTGTTCGAGCGCGGCATCATCACGCGCAACCAGAGCGTGCTCCAGCGCGGCGTCAACGACGGCATCGCGACGATGCAGCTGTTGACCAAGCGCCTCGGTCACTGCCAAGTGCAGCCGTACTACGTGTACGTGCACGATCTCGTGAAGGGCGTGGAGGACTTGCGCACCACGCTGCAAACGGCGCTCGATATCGAGAAGGCCGTGCGCGGAACCACCGCTGGCTTCCACACGCCGACGTTTGTCGTCGACGCACCGGGTGGCGGCGGCAAGCGCGTCGCGCACAGCTTCGAGCACTACGATCGCGACAGCGGCATCTCGGTGTTCTCCGCTCCGTCGGTGAAGCCCGGCTTCTTCCTCTACTTCGATCCGGTCGACACGCTCGCGCCGGACATGCAGGCGAAGTGGAAGGACAAGGCCGAGCAGGACCGGATGATCACGAGCGCGATCGACGCGGCCAGAGCGCAACAAGCAGCAACATCGCGCGCGTCGAGCGTTCGCTAGCTGCGATACGGGTCGCCGTCTTCGGGAGCGAGATCGGTGAAGTTCATGACGCCGCCTTGCGCGGTCCGCGGTAGCACGACCATGCCCTTGATGATCGTCGTCGAGTCGTTGATGAACCCGGGCGTCATGTTCGGCGGACCGCTATCGATCGTCACGCCGACGACGGTGCCTCCGGGTTCGTAGCGGATGCGATAGGTGACGTCGCCCACGATGCCGTGCTTGGCACGCGTGTGGCGCAGCGGGCCTTTCACTTTGCGCAGCGTCTCGTCCAGCTCGTCGAGGCGGCGCTGCTCGAGCTGCGGCGTCACGCCCGGCAGCATCAGCACTGCGTTCGGCGAGCGCTGGTTTCCGCAGCGCACGCACGTCGCGAACGGATTGCTCGCCGCGATCGCGATCCACGGGATCACCCACAAGCCGCCGGTGAACACGGACAGCACGAGATGCAGCACGTGGTTTGGCGTCGTCTGGTTGTGAGGCGTGAGCTCACCGCAGACTCCGGTGCACTGGAGTTGGAGCTGGCGCATGCCCATGACACGCGCAGTATAGGGCTAACGGCAGGAGCGGATGGCGAGCTCGGCCGCTCCACCACCGGGATACTCGTGTGCCTTCACGAACAGTGTTCCGATCCCCGTGGTCGGGACCAGAAGCATCGTGAGCTGTGTGCCGTCGAGCCAGGCTCCGATCTCCGCGACCGCATCGTCGGACGCGGTCAGCGGAACGGTGACCGAGTTGCCTTGGGCTTGCTCCGCCGTGAGCTGGACCCGGCCGAGCGGGTTGCGCGCTCGATCCTGCAAACCGTCAGCGCCGGGAGTTTCCCACTGCGTGAATGACATCTCCCCGACCTGCTTGCGCATGCACCACCCGACGCCGTTGTAGCCCGTTGCCTGGCCCTCGTTCCAATCGTTGTTCGCGGCGTACATCTCGATGCCGATCGCGGCGCTATTGCACGGTGCGGCGCACACGTCGGGCTTCAGGTGGAGCGTCAACGAACCGCCCGTGAAGCCACCGCCGGGGCGGAACGAGTCGCGCATCTCCGCGGTCAGCGCGAAGCGAAGCAGGATGCGCGAGCGCGTGCCGTTCGAACCGTTCTGGCCGACATTGACGTTGCTGCTGGCCCCCCAGCGATTCGCCGGATTGCAGGTGGACTCGTTGATGATCGTGGCGTCTGCGATCGCCTCGACGGTGGCCGTCGTCTCGTTGCACGTGGGAGGTGCATCGATCTCGAGGACATCCGCGCCGGGCGGCGCATCGGGCTCGACGCGATCGCCGAGTCCGTAGACGAGATCGCATCCAGCCATCGCGCAGAGTGCGAGCGGGAATGCCGATCTCATCTCGATCACTTTAGTACTGCGGCGGGATGGGTGGAACGACGACGACCAAGAAGGCTCCTGGCAAACCGGTCAGTGCCCCAGCGACTGAGACGCGCGGATCACGGCGCTGAGATAGCGTCGACGTCGATCACGCGGACCGCGCCGGTGGGCTCGGTGAACAGGATGATCTTGGGCTGGCCATGCACCGTGATGCCGAGCTGGAGCACTTGCCCCTTGTGCACGCCGGCCTTGGGCCACGGGATGGTGACGGTGCGATCGCCCGTACGAACGAGCACGAGGCGTTCTCCGGCGAACACGACCTCGGCGTCCACCATGCGCGGCGCGACGACAGGACGTTCGATCCGAGGAACCCACAAGCGTGTCACGAGGTTCGCGAGCTGTGCGGGCGCGGAGGGTGGAAGGGCTGCATCGATACGCTCGCGGAGCGACGTGCAGTCATCGCCAAAGCGCATGAGGAAGGCGGCACCAGCAGCGCGCGTGATGGGATGCGCGTCGTTGTCGTCGAGGATCTCGAGCGCGATCTCGACGCAGCGCCGCGGACCGACGTCGATCTCGAGGAGCGCGAGCAACGCGAACGGAGATACGGGCTCGGTCTCGAGCGCCGAGAGATAGGCGGGCTGGAGTCCGGGGACATGAATCGCGAGCGCGGCGAGCGGGCGATCGAAGCGACCGATCCATCCGAGGAGCTCGCGCGTGTGTCCGACGATGATCTGATGCAGGCGTTCGCGCAGCGCTGGCTCGAGGGTGCTGCTCGCGGCCAGGTACTCGGCGATCAGCTCCGCGATGCGCTCGGAGAGTGGCGACTTGCGGCGAACGAAGTCGAAGAGGAACGGTACGACGGTGACGGCAACGGGATAGAGGGACCGCTGGCGGAGCGCGTGCCGCTCGAGCACGGCGAACGCTTCCTCGATCTCGGCGGGGCAATTGGCGTAGAGCTGCGCGTGACGCAGGACCGAGAGCGCGCTCGGTACGTTCGCGTGTGCGCCGATGCTCCCGTCGGACGGGCCGAACGCACCGCGAAGCACGCCCCACGGCAGCTCCGCCACGGAATGTTCGAGGCTTCCCACCTCGACGCGGCCGGTGGCAGCGAACCTACTCATCGGTTTGAAAGCTAGAGCAAGCGCCCGGCCAACCCGCTGGCAATGTGTGAACGAAGGTTTGGATCACAGAGGAGGGGCCTCCAGGCCATAGCGGGTGGCAGGTCGGCTAGTCTCGCAGCCATGAAGCGTCGGGTAGCGTTGGCAGCTTTCGGGATCTTCCTCGGGTGCGGCGGCAATTCGCCACCGCCTGTTGCTCCCGTAGCGTCGCCTACAACCGCGCCGGCGCTGGCGTGCGAGCCGACGGTGACGCCCCCCGCGCAGCTCGGTGACGCGGAGCTGATCGACAGGAGCAAGGCGCTCTACGCCGCGATCGATGGCAACGACGTGACGAGGTTTCTCGACGTCGCTGGGCCTTCGCTCGTGATGTTTCAAGAGGGGCGCAGCTACTCGTCGTCGGTGCTCGTGCAGCAGATGTCCGCGCGTGTCGAGCGGAACCTCCCGCCACGCACGCGCACGTGGAAGGACGAGCGCACGTACGTGGGACCCAACGTGGCGATCTTCACGGGGCTCGCGGTCGAGCTGGTGACGATCGAAGGTGGCAAGACGACCGAGTTCGAGGGGTGGAACACCGCGGTCTGGGTGCACGACGGGCACAGCTGGAAGGCGTCACACCTGCAGTGGCAGCCCGGCGGCGTGGAGGCCGAGCGCTCGATGTGGAACGAGGCGTTCCGCCGACAGATCAGCTTCAAGACCGAGCCGAACCAGCTCCTCGCCGATACGATCAAAGGACGCAAGGCGGGCACCGCGCTCGACGTCGCGATGGGGCAGGGACGCAACGCCGTGTTCCTCGCGTCCAAGGGCTGGAAGGTGACGGGCATCGACATCTCCGACGAAGGGATCCGCCAGGCGAAAGAAGCGGCGAAGAAGAAAGGAACGCAGATCAGCGCGGTGCAGGCCGACGTCGAGAAGTACGACTTCGGCAAGGACAAGTGGGATCTCGTCACGCTGATCTACGCGGGCAACGACGCGACGACGATCGACAAGATCAAAGACGGCGTTCGCAAGAACGGTCTGTTCGTCGTCGAGTTCTTTCACGCCGAGTCGACGTCGGGCATCGGCATCGGCGGCTTCGCGACCGGCGAGCTCGCCGCGAAGCTCGAGGGATGGAAGATCGTGAAGGACGAGGTCGTCGAGGACATCGCCGATTGGGGACTGCGCAAGGTGAAGCTCGTGCGCTTCGTCGCACAGAAGCCGTCGTCGCCCTAGGTCGACGAGCTCGCGTTCGGTAAGATCGTCGCGTGACCGACGCAGGAAGAAACTTCCGGGTAGCAGCCGTCTTGCGCGTTCAAAGCGGCGACGGCCGCGCGAGCGTCGCCGAGCGGCGGGCCGCGTTCGCCAACGAGGGTGTGGCGGAGGGAGCGCGAGCACTCGTCGCGAAGGTGGCGAAGAACGCGTGGAAGGTGACCGACGAGGATGTCGCTGCGGCGAAGGCTGCGGGGGTGACCGAGGATCAGCTGTTCGAGCTGACGGTGTGCGCGGCGATGGGGCAGGCGACGCGTCAGCTCGACGCCGCGCTGGCCGCGCTCGACGAAGCAACGAAGGAGACGCCGTGAGGCTCGCGATTCTCGACGGCAAGCACCACACGCTCGGCAAGCGCGCGCTGTTCGCGCTGATCCGGACGATGTCGCGCATGCCGGTACCGGACGTGGTGAAGACGCTGACGTACCGGCCTGACTTTTTCGGCGGGCCGATGAACGAGGTGTTCCAAGAGGTGATGCGCGGCCCGTCGGAGTGGGCGATCGAGGAGCGCGAGCTGATGGCCGCGTACGTGTCGAAGACAAACGAGTGCGAGTTTTGAACGCGCTCTCACGGCGCGGTCGCGTCGCAGATTCTCGGTAACGACGTGGTGCAGGGTGCCCTCGCGGATCTCGCCTCCGCGAAGGTCAGCGACAAGTTGCGGGCGACACTCGGCATGCTCGCGAAGGTCACGCGCGATCACGCCGCGGTGACGGCGGACGACATGCGTGCGCTGCTCGCGATCGGCGTCACGCGCTCGCAGATCGAGGACGCGCTCATGGTGAGCTGGTGCTTCAACGTGATCACGCGGCTCGCCGATACGTTCGAGTTCCACGTCGGGCCGCAGGCCGCGTTCGATGCGTCGGCGAAGATGCTGCTGAAGCGCGGCTACAAGATCTAGTCCCGCTCCGGACATCTCGCGCGAGAGTCCTTAGCCGAGCAGCGCGAACGTCTGGTGGTTGAGCGCGACGAGCCGCCCATCCGTGCCCCACAGCTCTCGCGTCTCGAGGAAATAGCCATCGCCCATCACCGGCACGGTGCCGCGATACAAGAGCGGCGCTGCGGGATCGAGACCATCGAGCGAGCCGACGATCTCGAGCGTGTACGCGATCGTCGCCGCGGGCCGCAGCTTGTCGAACCGCACGAGCGCGGCTGGCCACCACACATCGGCCATCGCCGCGATGAACGCCGCGTCACGCGCGGCTCCCGGATCACGCGCGCGCACCCACCCGATCGATCGCGCGGTGGCACCGCTCGTGGGAATCCCCTCCACGACGCGGTACTCGAAGTGCTGCGAGAACTCGGGGAAGCCGAGGTCGGGCAGCGGCGCGACCTCGGTCCACGCGGGCGCCGTGGGAGGCGCGAGCTCTTGCCACGCGACATCCGCGCTCTTGCGCGTGGCCGCGAGCACCGCCACCGCGTGCGACTTGATGCCGTTCGGTTGCGCCAGGGTCGCGCGCGCCGTGGTGACCGCGTTGCCCGCGCGCAAGACATCCACGCGGATCTCCGCAGCACCCGCATCTACGGGGCCGGGCAGCTCCGCTGTCACCGAACGCACGCGCCGCGCGGAGTCACCGACGGTCTCCTCGATCGCACGAACGAGCGACGCGATGCACAGCCCGCCGAACGCGCCGCGCCCTTGCCGCCATCCCGCGGGAACGTCGAGCGAGAACGTCGACTCGGTGGTGCGCGTGGGTCGCGTGAGCTCGTCGAGCGTCGGCATCTGCGCGTTCGTACCACGTCAACTGGTTCGTGCGGCGCACCGGTGTTTCGTGCGGATCGCGGTACAACGCTGCATGGGCAAGATCATCGTCGAGCAGATCGTCAGCGTGGATGGCATCGCGGAGGCGCGCAAAGGCGGCATCGACTTCTTCAGCGCCGCTGGCGATTTCTCCGAGATGGAGCCCGAGCAGCTCGAGATGCTCGCCAACGTCGACGCGATCCTGTTCGGCGCCAACACCTACCGGATGTTCGCCGACTACTGGCCCAAGGCAGATCCGGCAAAGGAGCGCGTCGCGGAGCCGATCAATCGCCTCCCGAAGCACGTCATCTCGATGAACCTCGAGCAGGCTCCGTGGGGCAAGAACGACGAGGTCACCATCGAGCGCGATAGCGTCACGAGCACGGTGGTCGCGCTGCGCGAGCGCTACGCGAAGGACATCGTCGTGTGGGGCAGCCTCACGCTCACCGAGGCGCTGTTCGACGAGAACCTCGTCGACGTGCTTCGTCTTCGCATCGTCCCCGTCCTCGTCGGTGCGGGCCGTACCGTCGCGCCGTCGGATCTCGATCTCACCAAGGTGCAGCTGCTGAGCTCGCGCGTGTACTCGCGCGGACACATCTCGCTCGCGTACGCGCTCCGCTAGCGTACCTAGTCGATCGCTTCGATCACGATGCGCCCGCCGACCTGGCGGATCGTGAAGCGCCGCATGCCACCGAACGCGACGCCGTGCTGCCGCTCCCACGCGCGGCGGGACATCGCCTCGATCTCCCGGTCCGGGTCGTCGGGGTACCCGCCCATGTGGTCCTGAACCATGCGCGCCATCTGCATCTCGCGCGTCCCCATGATCCACAGGAACGGGGCGAGGAAGAGGAGCTGGTAGCTCGGGCCCGCGAGGCCAGCGATGCCGAACAGCACGGCCACGACGCGCGCGACCTTCACGGACATCGCGGTCGCCTCGACGTACGAAAACTTGTGCGTCAGCGCAGCACGCAAGATCCGCCCACCGTCCATCGGTAGCGCAGGGATCAAGTTGAACCCGGCGAGGATGAGGTTGATCCAGCCGATGGTCGAGATCAGGTCACTACCGACGAGCGCGCCGAGCCCGAGGCCCACGCCCGCGAGCGCGAGTGACACGGCGGGACCCGCCGCGGCGATCGCGATCTCGTGGTTCGCCTTGCGCGGCATGCCGGACATCTTCGCGGCACCACCGAGGAAGCCGAGCTCGATGCCGAGGATGTCCACGCCGAGCTTGCGCGCCACGACGGCGTGACCCAGCTCGTGGAGCAGCACCGACGCGAACGCGATGCTCACGACGAGCACGCCGATGAAGCCGCCGAACAACAGGAACACGATCGCGAGCAGGATGAGAAAGCTCGCGTTCAGCTCGATCGGGAACCCGAGCACGCGGCCCAGACGCCACGACGGGAGGAATGGAAACATGGGCCTCACTGTGCGCATGGGCGGGGCGCTGCGCAATTCCCCGTCGGGGAGCAGCCTGATCGGGGAGGCCCGAACCTTGCTCTAGTCGATGGGAATGAAGGCGTTCATCGCGGCGATTACGATCTGTTTCGCAAGTGCGCTCGTCGCGCCACCTGCGTTTGCGCAGTCTGCCAACCCTCGCATCGGCGAGCTCGCGACGTTCACGTTCGCGCGTGGCTCGGCAGATTTCCTAGTCCGCGCGGACGAGCCCAGCGCGCGCGAGCTGGGCGCGATCGCGGGCTGGGCCGTCGAGAACCCCGACGGTCTCCTCGTTCTCGACGGTCACGCAGATCGCCGAGGAAAGGCAGCGGCGAACATTCGTCTCTCGCTCGATCGCGCGAAGGCCGTTCGCGACAAGCTGATCACGACCGGCGTCGACCCCGGCCAGATCGTGATCGCGGCGTACGGCGAGAAGCACGCGCACGAGAACACGCGCGACCGCAAGGTCGTCGTGTGGGGCACTCGCTCGGGGATGGCTGCGGTGATGCAGCGTGCAAAGGCGAAGGGCCGCGTCGTGCTCACGTACCTCGAGCTCGATCGCCGTCCGCGGCAGGTGGCCAGGCAGTAGCGTCCGTCTGCTCGCGATCCACGAGCTGGCCAATGCGCCGCGCTAGCTCTCGACGATCCTCGGGCGCGATCCACGGGATCGAGACGCGCGCGAGGTCGGTGCCGTCTCTGTCCGCAAACCGGACGTAATCGCCCCAGACGGTCACGCCGAAGCGAGAGCGCACCGTGATCTCGCGCGTCTTCTTGCCGTCGGGGACAACGATGCGCCCGTCGTCGTGAATCGCCATCGCGAAGCGAGCGCGATCGCGAAACAGCCGCCGCGCGTACACGACGAAGCGATCGCCATGATCCGCGAGCAGCACCTTGTCGAGGCCGCGTCCGATCTCGAACGCTCGCCGCACGTCTCCCGCGAGGTCCGCCACCTCGGACTTCACGCGGTGCACGAGCCGATCGAGCGATGCGAGCGCGACGAGGCCGTCCGGATCGAGGAGGCTCACCGGCTCCACGCCGAAGATCCGTCGCATACCGGCGTTGGGCGTCTCGGGATCGAGCTCGAGCCACACGCCCACGTCCTCGTGCGGAACGTCGCGCGCGACGACGAGCCGGCCGCTGATCTTCAGCGATGTTCGCCGGTCCTTCGCCGCGGTCTTCTTGTGGTGCTCGACGACGGTGGCAAATCGCTCGGAGATCTGGAGTGTTCGCAGCGCCACGTGTAACCGCACCGACCGCGGCGCGAGCTCGGCGTGGAGCGTACCGTCCGCCGTCGGGGCCTCGACCGCATCCCCGCTATCGTCGCGATACGCCACGCGCAGAATATAGCGGTCCCTGCACAGGGTGTCCCCGATGTCCCCGGGTGTAGCCGTGGCCACTCAGCCCCGGTATAACCCCCGCCCATGACCGCCCAGTACACGTACGTGATGAAGGACCTGCGCAAGCTGGTTCCGCCGAAGCGGGAGATCCTGAAGGGGATCTGGTTGTCGTTCTATCCGGGCGCGAAGATCGGCGTCCTCGGAAACAACGGCGCTGGTAAGAGCACGCTCCTCCGCATCATGGCGGGAGTCGACAAGGAGTTCCTCGGCGAGGCATGGCCCGCGCCAGGTCTCAAGATCGGATACCTGCCGCAGGAACCGCAGCTCGATCCGACGAAGACGGTCAAAGAGAATGTCGACGAGGGCGTCGCGGAGACGCGCGCGCTGCTCGCTCGCTTCGAAGAAGTCTCGATGAAGCTCGGCGAGGATCTCTCCGAGAAGGAGATGGACAAGCTGCTCGCCGAGCAGGGCCGCCTCCAGGATCAGATCGAAGCCGTCAACGCGTGGGAGCTCGACCACCAGGTCGACATGGCGATGGACGCGCTCCGCTGCCCGCCCGGCGATGCCGACGTCACGGTCATCTCCGGTGGCGAGCGCCGTCGCGTCGCGCTGTGCCGTTTGCTCCTCAGCAAGCCGGACATGCTGCTCCTCGACGAGCCCACGAACCACCTCGACGCAGAGTCCGTCAGCTGGCTCGAGCGCACGCTCGAAGAGTTCAAGGGCACGGTCGTCGCCATCACGCACGATCGCTACTTCCTCGACAATGTCGCGAAGTGGATCCTCGAGCTCGATCGCGGCGAGGGCCATCCGTTCGAGGGCAACTACTCCGGTTGGCTCGAGCTCAAGGCGAAGCGCCTCAAGGATGAAGAGCGCCAGGCCGATGCGCGCCAGAAGATGCTCGCGCGCGAGCTCGAGTGGGTGCGCCTCTCGCCCAAGGCTCGTCAGGCCAAGAGCAAGGCGCGCCTCAACCGCTACGAAGAGATGGTGGCGGAGGCCGAGAAGGAGAAGCGCGATCCGGCGCTCGAGATCGTCGTGCCACCCGGGCCGCGTCTCGGCGGCGAGGTCGTCGTGTTCGAGGGTGTGTCCAAGTCGTTCGGCGATCGCATGCTGATCGACAACCTGACCTTCGCGCTCCCACGCGGCGGCATCGTCGGTGTCATCGGCCCCAACGGCGCCGGAAAGACCACGCTGTTCCGCATGATCATGGGCGTCGAGAAGCCGGACAAGGGCAAGATCAAGATCGGCGACACGGTCAAGCTCGGCTACGTCGACCAGTCGCGCGACGCGCTCGACGACGACAAGACCATCTACGACGAGATCAGCGAGGGCGCGGACACGATGTCGATCGGTGCCACGTCGATCAACACGCGCTCGTACGTGTCGTCGTTCAACTTCAAGGGCCAGGACCAGCAGAAGAAGGTCGGCATCCTCTCGGGCGGTGAGCGCAATCGCGTGCACCTCGCGAAGATGATCAAGCGCGGAGGAAACCTGCTGCTCCTCGACGAGCCGTCCAACGATCTCGATGTCGACACGCTACGTGCGCTCGAGGATGGTCTCCTCAAGTTCCCGGGCTGCGCCGTCGTCATCTCGCACGATCGCTGGTTCCTCGATCGCATCGCGACGCACATCCTCGCGTTCGAGGGCGACTCTCACGTCGAGTGGTTCGAAGGTAACTTCCAGGACTACGAAGCGGATCGTAAGCGCCGCCTCGGAGACAGCGCGGATCAGCCGCACCGCATCAAGTACAAGCCGATCTCGCGCTAGTCGCTCAGTTGGTGTTGCCCTCGCCGCCGCAACCACCGATCTGCGACGGGTGACAGCCGACACCGCCGTTGTACTTCACGAGCTCGGTGACCGTGTTCGGCGTCTCGGGATACTTGATGCACGACACGGCCAGGAAGACCTGGAGGTCGTTGTCGGCCTGCGGGTTGTTGTCGCCCGGGTCGTCGTTGTTGTCGAAGATGTACGCGGTGAAATCATCGACGCCATCGCCGTCGATGTCGTGGCTGCCGATCGCCGCGCGAAGCCACGCTGGTTCGCTCTTGTCACCTTCGGCGGATTGCGTGAGGCCCAAGCCCCAGCTCGGATAGTTGTACGCGAGCGCCGTGCGCGCCGCAGCGATGCCAGCCTCCGCGCAGTAGAGGGCAGACACGTTGGACTTGGTCAGGTCCTGCGAGCGCTGCGACTGGACCTGCATGTTGGTCAGCGTCGCAGCACCGGCGATCAGCGCGCCGATGATGATCATCGTCACGAGCATCGCGCTGCCGCGCTTGGTCTCGCGCGAGCGCCGCTTTAGTTGGAGCGAAGCCATATCCGCTTGGTCACTTTCGGGTCGGGGTTGTTGTTCACGCCTTCGCCGCTGGTCGACGCCGCGTCGTTGGTGAGGCGTTGCGCGCCGTCGCGAGAGCTCGCGTAGACGGCCGTACCGGATGCGACGAGCGAGCCCGCGCCGCCGGTGATGACGGTGCTCGAACCAGCACCGGTCGCGATGTTGATCCGGTACGCCTTGCCGGACGAGCCACCGTTGGTGCCATACGTGCCCGCGTTGACGTCGCCACCATCGGTCGTGAAGAAGATCTCTTCGCCGACGACGATCGCCTGCGAGGACGCCTTCTCACCGGACGTGATGGTGTAGACCAGCGGAACGTACGGTGCGCCCGACGTCTCGGTCAGCGTCGCGGCGGATGGCGGTGCCGACATCGAGATGCCGATGGCGGCTTGCTCGTTCGTCGACCATTGCGTCGTCGCGACGAGATCCGTGTACGAGCCGGAGATCAGGACCGCGTAGAGGAGGTTCGACTTCGAGTACAGAGTCGGCGCCGCGCCGAACGGATGGAAGTCCGAGCTGTAACGGAACAGCGGCTTCGCATCGTGCTTGTTTTCACCCGTGCGTGCGTCGAGCTGCCAGATGTCGCCGTACAGCGTTCCGAACACGACGTCGGAGATGTGTCCGGTCTCCTTGTCGCGGATCCCGACGGCACCACCGGGAATGCCGGTCGCGGGGACACCGGGGTTCGCAGGGGCGCGCGGCGAGGGGTACGCGTGCGCCGTCTGCCACACCTTGGCGCCGGACTCGATGTCGATCGCGGTGACGACGTTACCAGCACCGCCGGTGCCGCCGTTATTGGTCTGCGCGATCGCGTAGTACTTGTTCGTCGTGCCGAGCGCGACGGAGCCGGCCGCGAGCACGAGGCCCTGACCGAGCTCGAACGTGCCGCGCGACGAAGGCGCCGTGTACTCCCACAGGATGCGTGGGTTCGTCGGGTCGGTGACATCGAGCGCGTACACCGCCGGCTTCGCGACGGCATGCGACGCATCACCCGATGCGGTCTGGAACACTAGGACCGTGCGGTAGCTGCGGAAGCCCGTGCCTTCCCAATCGCCGAACATGTCGAGCACGCGCGGCGAGCCGTCGATGCGCTGCGTGTTGTAGCGAATGCGCGGCAACTGCACGCGCGGCAAGAACGCCCACAGCTCCTTGCCGAGTGCGGGGCACGCCGTACCGACCTGCGCGCTCGCACACACCGCGTGCAGCATGCCGTCGGCGGCGCCGAAGTACGCGATGGTCGGGCGCGTCGCGTTGGTGAGCGGCGTCGGCGGAATCACGGCGACCGTCGAGCGATCGACACCGCCGAGCTTCGCCGTGTACTGGCCCGAGCCGTCGGCCTTGGGCACTCCGGCGAGGACACGCTGCATGAGGAGCGCTTGCGTCGCCGGGGTCAGATCCGATCCGAGCAGTGCACCGATCGACGACGCGTTGCTCGATTGCCAGAGCGTGCGAGCCGGCCGCAGTCCACCGACGAGGTTCGTGAACACCGTGCGGCACGTGCCATCGAACTTCGACGAGCAGCCGTTGTAGTTCGGCACCGGAATCTGCAGCGCTGCATCGAACAGCACGTACTGCTCGTTGAACTTCGTCGCGGTCGTGGTGATGTAGTCCTTCGCCATCGCGCGGAGGTGACCCTTGATCGCGGGGAACTCGAACGCGTTGATGTCAGCGTCGACGACGACGGTCTTGGCCGGCGGCGTGGGCTGCAGGTTCTCGAACGTGCCCTGCACGATCGCTTCGACGTTGCCGACGGTCGAGATGACCGGCGTCGAACGCGACACCTCGTACGTCTCGTACGCGGGAGGCGGCTCGCCGAGGAGGAGCAGCGTCTGGAGGATGACCTTCGTGCCCGACACGATGGACGTCGAGTCGTGACCTGCGACGTACATGATGTTGCCCTTGAGCGGGTCGTTGTCCTTCGAGTTACGCGTGACGAAGTCCGAGACGATCATGCCGCGAGCGAGCGTGCTGTTCGCGAGCTTGGACTTGTCGAGCGTCGCGACGCCGGAGATCAGCGGCACCACGCCCGGGCGGTACATCTGACCGAGCGCCGTGTTCGGGACGAAGTCTTCGGTGAGGCCGTTGACCGGGTTCCACATGTAATCCGCGGGCTGCGCGTACGGGTCGCCAGGTGCGCCGTAGTAGATGCAGTTGACCGAGCTCGACAGCGTGGGATCCGTGCAGTTCTGCTTTGCCGCCGTGAGGCGCAGCGGCAGGTCGCGGTTGACGCCGTACTTGACCGTCGACGACGAGCACTTGCCGGAGCCATCCTTGACGCAGGTCTGGAACTGACCGAGTGGTGTGCCGCGCTTGTTCGCGGAGCCGTTCTTGTAGCTGCCTTCGAAGCTCGAGATCGACTCGCACTCGGCCATGAGGCCGGTCTGGCCGTCGAGGAACTTGGCGACGTTGTCGATGCCAGTGACCTCGTCCGCCTTCGGCTCCTTGCTGCTCGACGACGAGAGCTCCCAGTGCGGCGCCCACAGCATCTTGTAGTGCGGGTTGCCGGTGTTATCCGTCGCCGCGATCAGGTTGTTCTTCACGTCGGACCAATCGAAGAAGTCGAAGATCTGGCCGCGCACACCGCCGTTGGGGCAGAAGTTGGACTTGCCGACGTTCGCTCCGCCCGGAGGGCAGCCTTGCGCGCCGTCGTACGAGAGACCGGCGTTCTGGAGGTACTGCTCGAGGATGCCGGCGGACACGGTGCCGGTCATGCCCGAGCCGTTCGTGGCGAGCAGCGCGAGGCGCGGCGGCAGCACGATGAAGCTCTTCGGCGACGGCGCGACAAACGCAGCGGCGGCGCGATGGATGCGGACGTAGCCACCGATCGTCGAGCCGAACGAGCACGTGGCCATCGGCTGACGGAAGGGAGCGAAGCTGATCGGATTGCCGTTCGCGTCGTTGGCGACGAGCGAGCCCTCGAGGAGCTTCAAGAACGTGGCCGCGTCCTTCTGCGCGATGACGAACGGGCCACCGAGGTAGCGGACCGTGTGCACGTTGGTCGACGCGTTGTTCGTATGGTTGATCGTGCGCGTCGGCCAGCGCGGATAGACCGTGGTCTTCGACGACGTGTTGATCGTCGCGATGTTCGTGTCGGTGGCGGCGTTCGATCCGCTCGTGTTGGTGACGAGCTTCACCGGCGTGGTGGTGCCGTTGAAGATCTCGAAGTCGCAGCCATCGTTCCACTTCGGATCGGAGCTCTGCACCGGGTTCGTGGACCCCGTGTAGAGCGGACCCGCGTCGAGGTTCGTGGGCGTGCAGCGGTTCGGCGACGCCTTCGAGTCCTTGTACGTGTAGTACACGCGAATCGGCGTGTACCGATTCGCGGCGAGCCATTGGTTGGCGCGCAGGACGTTGTAGACGAGGCCGTACATGGAGACGGCGCCGCAATCGCTTTGATAGCTGGCGCCGGCGGGAATGATGAGCGACCCCGCCGCAAACGTGATCTCGGCGCGCGCAGGTGCGGCAGCTCCGACCACGAGGGCGAACAGAACGCACGAGGTACGACGAATAAGGCTCTCCACGGGACGTTGGTTCGACGATGTTGACAAGTCGTGAAGGTGTGCGGGTGTGCGCCGACGGGCAGCGATCGGACGTCGTCCGGGGAGTCGTCGGGTACTGAACGCGGGTTTTCCGATGCAACGTCCGACTCACGCGCTCTTCAAGACCGCCACAACGTAGCGCCATCGCTCGGCGCCGCGCCCGAAAGCCCTCGGCAGTTCGCGTAGCTACGCGTGGCACACGGCGTGGACATGAGGAGCGCCATGCTGAAGCTTGGTTTTGCCTCTCTCCTCACGATGACTCTGGCGTTCATCGCAGCGGCCCCGGCCTGCTCGACCGTCGAGAACAAGTACAACTGCGACCAGATCTGCGATCGCTACAAGGACTGCTTCGACGCGAACTACGACGACGACGCGTGCCAGCGCGAGTGTGAAGCAAACGCCAAGGACGAGGGCTTCGCGGACAAGGCCGAGGACTGCGAGGCGTGCATCGACGATCGCTCGTGCTCCGGCAGCTTCGCCTGCGTCGACGAGTGCATCGGCATCGTCCCCTGAGCCCGCTCAGAGATCGAGCGGCTGTACGCCGAGGAGCACCTGGTCGGTGCTGACAGCATCGAGCCAGAGGAGCAAGCGGCGCACGTCGCCTTCGGCGACGTCGATCTCGATGATGCGCCGGATCAACTGTCCACCGATGGTGCGGCGGATGTCCTGCTCGGCGGTGCTCCACGCGTTCGCGAGCGCCGTCGACTTCACGGGCAAACCCTCGACCTCGACGGAGACGCCCATCACGAACTTCGCGAAGGCTTGGTTGGCGCAGATGATCACGCCGTTCGCGCCGAGCAGCGCGAGCGGGAGGCGGCACGCATCGAACGCGACGCGCGCGAGCTCGTCGCGCGTGGTGGTGGTGCGCTGCTCGATGACGACGCGCTTCGGCTCGCCGCCGCGACGCGAGCGTGCACCGAAGCCCATCATGTCCATGACGGTGCGCAGCTCGTAGATGAACGCCGCCATGTCCTTGTGGCGATTCGCGGGGCGCTTCTCGAGCGCGTGCAGGATCAGCGTCTCGAGCGCGGGATCGAGACCCTCGACGATCTGCGACGGTGGCCTAGGTTTCTCGTCGAGGTGCCCCGCGAGGATCTTCTGCACGGGGCCATCCCACGGAACGGCGCCGCAGATGAGCTCGTAGAGCAAGATGCCGACGCCGTACACGTCCGACGCCGGCGATGCGGGCTCGCCACGAATGCGCTCGGGCGCGACGTAGTGGGGCGTGCCCGACAGCGAGGTCGATGCCCGCGATGCGGTGAGCGAGCGCGCGAGACCGAAGTCGAGCAGCTTCGCGATGCGTCGCGTGCGCTTGCCCTCGAGCTCCTCCTCGGAGATGAGGATGTTCTCGGTCTTGATGTCGCAGTGCACGACGTTCTGCTTGTGGATGTAGTGCAGCGCCTCGGCGACCTGGAGAACGATCTCGCACGCCTTACGCGGACTCATCCGCTTCTCGCGGAACAGGATGCGGTTCAGGGGTTCGCCGTCGACGAACTCCATGACCATGAACATGCCGACCTTCTCGTCCTCGCCGAAATCGACGACGGAGGTGATGCTCGGATGCGCCATGGCCGATGCGAAGCGGGCTTCGCGATAGAACAGCTCGCGCGCCTCGTCGGTCTCCGCGACGGTGTTGGAGATGATCTTCAGCGCGAACGTACGCGACAGGTGCGTGTGCGTGACCTTGTAGACCTTGCCCATGCCGCCCTGACCGATGCGCTGCACGATCTGATAGCGGCCACCGATCAGCGACGAGTGTTGCGCCGTGTGCACGCGCTGCATCGCGCTGCGTGGCGGCGGCGCGGGCGTGAGCGTTTGCGCGGGGATGAACTTCGCGGGCGGCTGCGCGGGCACTTTGGTCGCCGGCTTCTCGGGCGCCGTGGCGCGACCGGCGCGGCGCGGATCGACGACGTGCGGCCGGTTCCCGAGGTTCGCTTGCGCCGGCACCGAGCGCGCGCCCGTCAATGATCGGCGATTCGGTGCGAGCGCACGATGATCGATGCGCACCTCGCTCGACTCGTCGTTCATGAGGCTCACTTCGGGCAAGCGCGGCAGCTCCGTGGTCACGTCCTTCGTCGGAGGACGGCGACGCGGCGGCGCGGCCATGTTCGCGGTCGGCGGCTCGTCGTCGACGGGCGGCGGAAGTGGCAACGCGGGCGGCCGTCGGCCCGAGGGGTTGCGTGGATCCGCCACGCATCGAGCATACCCGAGTTACAGTCCGGCCGCAGATGCAGGAGCTGTGGTCGAGCGCGAGCTACGAGGCGCACCTCCTGTCGTTGCCGTTCGCACTCGCCCCGGCGGCCATGCTGATCGTGATCGCGTACGCGGCGGTGATGCGAGGGGCACCGATGCTGCGCCTGTGGCTGCTCGGCCACTGCCTATCGCTCTTGCCATACGCGATCGTGATGATGCTGTCTCCGTCGATCACCGACGGGCGCGTCGCGGAGAAGCTGTTTCAGGTCGCCGTCTCGTTCATCCCGATGGCGGCCGCCACGGGGACCGCGTTCCAGCTCTCGCTGATCCGACGTTATCGACGGTATCGCTGGCTGATCTGGGCGGGCATCGCGCAGGCGGCGGTGTGGGTCGTCGTGAGCAGCACGACCGATGCCGCGCTCTCGGGCATCACCTACAAGAACGGCTACTGGTACCCCACTGCCGGCGATTGGGCGTGGCTCGGGGTCCTGCACACGTTCCTCTTGTCGGCGCCGGGCTTCTACCTGCTCGCCCGCGCCGCGCTGTTCGGCCGGCCGACCGTCGAGCGGCGCCAGCTTCGCGCGACGCTGCTCGCGAACGGCGTGACGTACGCGGGCCTCGTCGATGTCGCGCTCGCGTACGGCCTTCCGACAGTGCCGCTCGGCTGGCTCCTCTCGGGAATCGGGAGCCTACTCATCGTGCGCGCGCTCGTGTTCGAGGATCTACTGCGCGTGCGCGCGGTGGATACGACCGCGCCGTTGCTCGTCGTGTTCTTCGCGTCCGCGATCTTCCTCGGCTGGATCGTGCTGCTGCTCCTCGGCCAAGCCGCGTGGTGGATGGTCACGATCGCGCTCGTCCTCACGTTCGGCGCGGTGCGCGCGTCGGTGGCCACGATCTCGCTCGTGCAGCGCGGCGGTCGCATCGGTGATGGCCCGCTCGAGCGCTTGCTCGCGCAGCTCGTCGGGCGCGCGCGGACCGAGACGGCGGCGACGCAGATCGCGCAGCTCGCGATCGATATCGTCGAGCTCGGCATCGGCGTGCGCACGAAGGTGATGCTCGCCGAGGAAGACGACTGGGGATGGACGCGCGAGACCGGCGAGAACATCACGGACGATCACGCGCCCGATCCGCTGCTCGTCGCGTGGCTCGCGGAGTATCGCGGCGCGCTGTTCGCCGACGATCTCGAGCCGGTGCCCGCCGACTTGCGCGAGCTCACCACGCAGCTGTTCGAGCGCAACGAAGCACGCGCACTCGTTCCCGTCGCGAGCGCCGACGAGCTGATCGGTCTCCTCGTGGTGCCACAAGCTGCAACTCGCTTGCGCGGGCGCCCGCTCGACTTCCTCGAGCGCGCCGGCGAGCGTCTCGCCGAGGCACTGCTTCACGCGCGCATGGCTCGTCGCGCTGCCGAGCGTGCGAACCTCGCGCGCGAGGTCGAGCTCGCGGCCACCGTGCAAGGCGAGCTGCTCCCCGGCAAGGGGCCTCACGTGTTCGGTCCGATCACCGTCGTCGGTTCGTGGCAGCCCGCGACGCGTTGCGCCGGCGACTTCTGGCAGGTCTACCCGCTGGCCGACGGTCGGGTGCTCGTCGCGATCGGTGATGTCACGGGACACGGCGTCGCGAGCGCGATGGTCACCGCCGCGGCGATCGGCGCGTGTGATGTCTGCGTGAGGCGCAGCGGGGATGCCGTCGATCTGCGAGAGTTGGTCTCCGCGCTCGATGCCGCCGTCCGACGCGTCGGCGGAGGCGCACTGGCCATGACGTGCTTCGCTGCGATCCTCGATCCGAGAGCGCAGGACGTTCGCTTCGTGTCCTGCGGCCACACCGCACCCTACCTGTGCCGTCCGAGCGACACGACGATGGAGCTTCACGCGCTCGTCGGTCGCGGCAACCCCCTCGGCGGCACGATGAGCGCGGCCCCCAAGGTCCACCATCGTCCAATCCAGGCCGGCGATCTGTTGGTCTGGTATACCGATGGCGTGATCGACGCGCAGGATCCCGCCGGAGCACCGTTCGGCGATCGTCGCCTCCAGCATCTTCTGAAGCGACTGGACCGAACGCGTCTCTCGCCGAACGCCGTGCACGCCGTCGTGCAATCAGGAATCGCCGCACATCGGGCAGGTCGTCCGCTCGCCGATGACGAGACGCTCGTCGTGGCGCGCCTCGCGGAGGTCGGCTCGTGAAGCTGCGCTTCCTCTCGTACAACATCCACAAGTGCATCGGCGGCGTCGATCGTCGCTACGAGCCCGATCGCATCGTCGAGGTCATCCAGAAGCTCGACGTGGACGTAGCGATGCTGCAAGAGGTGGATGCGGGCGTCACGCGATCCAACCGAGACAAGCAAGCCGAGGTCCTCGCCGAGAAGATCGGCCTCAAGTACGTCAGCTGGTTTCCCAACGTCGACGTGCGCGGTGGCGGCCAGTACGGAAATGCCATCCTCTCGCGCTATCCGCTGATCGAGGCGTCCAACATCGATCTGTCCATTCGCTTCAAGAAGAAGCGCAGCGTGCTGCACGGCGTCCTCCGCGTGCGCCACGACGATGTCGATCGCACGCTCCACGTGTTCAACATGCACCTCGGGCTCGCGGGTTTCGAGCGCAAGATCCAGCTCCAGAAGTTCCTCGCGTCACATCCGTTCGCGCACCTGCACCACGACACCCCGGTGATCGTCGGCGGCGATCTCAACGACGTGTACGGCGGACTCGGAACGCTGCTCGCGCCGTCGGGTTTCCGCGGCATCACGAAGCGTCCGCTCACGTTCCCTGCGTGGGGCCCGGTCCGCGCGCTCGACGCGATCTTCGTGCGCGGCGCGGTCGACTTCATGAAGCTCTCGCGCTGCGACTCCGATCTCGCTCGTCGTGCGAGTGATCACCGGCCGCTCGTCGCGGAGGTGCGCTTGCACGCGCATCAGTCGCATCACGCACACGAGCATCCGCCTCCGTCGCCGCGTCCGTGAGGAGCCCGATCCGGGGCTCGATGTCGTCGAGAAGGGCTGACTCCGGGGCCGTGATTCTGTACGTTCCGTTCCGCCCTGGAGGGAACGATGAAGATTTCGAAGCTTCTAGTCGCCGCGACGCTGCTCGCGGCAAGCGCGGCCGTCGCGGATCAAGTGGCGATGCTGCGTCCAAATGTTCCGGTCGTCGCGGATCCCAAGATCGAGTTCGTGAAGTACACGCTTCCGAACGGACTCGAGGTCATCCTGTCGTCGGACAAGAGCGTCCCGCTCGTCGCCGTGAACCTCTGGTACCACGTCGGTAGCGGCAACGAGAACTACGGCAAGAGCGGCTTCGCGCACCTCTTCGAGCACATGCTGTTTCAGGGCAGCAAGCACGTCGGCGTCGACAACCACTTCGACATCCTGAAGAAGATCGGCGCGGACGGTGTGAACGGAACCACCAACCCGGATCGCACGAACTACTTCGAGATCGTGCCGAGCAATCAGCTCGAGACCGCGCTGTGGCTCGAGAGCGATCGCATGGGCTACACGCTCGATCCGCCGGCATCGGTGCAGGATCCGGCGAACCACTTCAAGACGAGCCTCGACAACCAGATCGATGTCGTCCGCAACGAGCGGCGCCAGCGCTACGACAACGTGCCGTACGGCAAGGCGCGGTTCGCGACGTACGAAGGCCTGTACCCCGAGGGACATCCGTATCGGTACTTGACCATCGGCAAGCACGAGGACCTCACGAGCGCGTCCACCGAGGACGTGAAGAACTTCTTCAAGACGTGGTACGTGCCCGCGAACGCGACGCTGGCGCTCGTCGGCGACTTCGACATCGAGGAGGGCAAGAAGCTCGTCGAGAAGTGGTTCGGCAAGTTTCCCAAGAGCGTGCGTCCGAAGGCCGTGAGCGCGCCGGTGCCGTCGATCAAGAGCAAGGAGGTGAGCGTCGATGACGAGTTCGCGAAGCTGCGCCAGGTGCAGTTCCACTGGCACTCGCCGGCGAACTACGCCGAGGGCGACGCGGAGCTCGACATCGTGGCCAACGCGCTCACGCGCGAGGGGCCGGGCCGGTTGTACAAGGCGCTCGTGTACTCGAACAAAGCGCAGAGCGCGTTCGCCTCGCAGTACGGCAGCGGGTTCTCGGGAATCTTCTCGATCACCGTGACGCTGAAGAGTGATTCGAACCTCGACGAGGTGAAGAAGATCGTGATGGACGAGGTCACGAAGCTCGCGCAGCAGCCGCTCGACGCGAAGGAGATCTCGCGCGTGATCGTGGCGAACGAGTCCTTCGCGATCCGTGGCCTCGAGACGCCGATGGGACGCGCGCAGGTGCTGCAGCAGTACAACCACTACCTCGGCGATCCCGACCGGATCACGTGGGACCTCGATCGCTACCGCAACACCAACGCGGAGAAGATCCGCGCCACGGCAGCGAAGTATTTGCGCACGGACAACGTGCTGACCGTGATCACGAATCCGGCGAAGGGAGCGAAGTGATGAAGCGCTACATGTTGTTGATCGCGACGCTGGCGGCCTGCAAGACCGCGCCGCTTCCGCCTCCCGAGCCGCCGAAGGACGAGAACGCCTCGGGCCTCCCGAATCCCGACGAGACTCCGAAGCCGGAGAAGACCGAGGAGTACAAAGTGACGCAGACTGCGCAGCCGCAATCGTTGCAGTTCCCCGAGGAGGAGTTTCGCGCGACGCAGCCCGCCGCCGGTGCGCCGCGACCGTTCCGCCTTCCGGAGATGAAGCCGTTCACGTTGAAGAACGGCATCAAGGTGTTCCTCGTCGAGCAGCACACGCTGCCGATCGTCTCTGTCGATCTCAACTTCGAGGGTGGCTCGTCGATCGATCCGAAGGGCAAGGAGGGCCTCGCGAGCGTTTGCATGTCGATGCTCACCGAGGGCACCGAGTCGCTCGACAAGATCCAGTTCGCCGAGGCACTCGGTGACATCGCGTCGGGCGTGAGCTCGTACGCGTCGGACGACACGCATGGCGTCACGTTCAACACGCTGACCAAGCACCTCGATGCGACGTTCGCGTTGTTCTCGGACTCGATCTTGAAGCCTGGCTTCCGCCAGTCGGACTTCGATCGCATGATCAGCCGCCGCATCGAAGCGGTGAAGCAATCCAAGGGCAACCCCGCCTCGGTCGCGGGTCGCGTCAGCGGCGCGGTGCTCTACGGCCTCTCGCATCCGTACGGCTCGGTGAACACCGAGGAGTCGCTTCGCGCGATCAAGCTCGACGACTGCAAGGCGCTCGCGAAGAAGTGGATCGCGCCCGGTGGTGCGAAGCTGTTCATCGTCGGTGATCTCACCGAGAAGCAGGTCCGCGAGTACTTCGATGGTCCGCTGCTCGCGAGCTGGAAGGGCAAGATGCCCGCCGCTCCGAAGCTCGCCGCGCCGAAGGGGCCCAAGGGCCGCATCTTCTTCGTCAACGTGCCCGGCGCTGCGCAGTCGCAGGTGTCCATGATGCACTTCGGTCCCAAGCGCACCGCGCCGGACTACTTCGCGAACGCGATGATGGCGTCGGTGTTTGGCGGTGGCTTCTCGAGCCGCATCAACATGAACCTGCGCGAGGACAAGGGGTACTCGTACGGCGCGCGCGGTGGCTTCTCGTACTCCAAGCAGTACGGCACGTTTTCGGCGAGCGCGTCGGTCCGCACGGACTCGACGTATCAGACGCTGCTCGAGATCGATCGTGAAGTCAAAGAGCTCGTGAAGGGGACGCGTCCTGTCCTCGCCGAAGAGCTCGATCGCGAGAAGAAGGGCGCCATCCTCGGCCTGCCGGGTCGGTTCTCGACGGGACAGGCCGCGCTCGGTCAGTACCGCGGCCTCGTGTACTTCGGCCTGCCGACGAACTACTACAACACGTACGTCGACAAGGTCGGCAAGGTCACCGAGGCGCAGGTGAAGGCAGCCGCGCAGAAGCAGCTGAAGCCTGCGAACGCGGTGTACCTCGTGGTCGGTGATGGCAACGCCAAGGTGATCGTCCGGAACGCGGATACGAAGAAGGACGAGCCGTATCAGAAGGACGGCAAGGAGCTGACGCTGCGCGAGGCGCTCGAGGACCTCGCGGCGCGCGGCGATGTGGGCACGGGTGGGCTCGTCGAGCTCGACACCGACGGAAATCCGATCTCGCAGTAGGTTTGACCGACGGCGCTACCCCAGGGGCCACTCGAGCCATAACCCGGTCGTAACTGCTTAGATCGCCGCGGTAGTCGATACACCGGACGTGAGCACCGCTTCGTCCAGCATCCTCGCCGCCGCCGTGTCGATGGTCAGCGCGACCGCGCTCGCGCAGTCCCCCTCCTCGCGAGGGGTGACCGTCGAGACAACGCACGCGGCGCCGATCATCGCGCTCGTCGACGAGACCGCGACGCTCGTGCAAGGTACGTCCGAGCGCAGCGGTGCAGCATCCTCCGTTCGAGCGTCGGCCGACATCGGCTCCTTCCGCTTCCCCGCCACGCTCGGCCACCTACGTGGCTACGCGACGAACCGCATCCCCGCAGCGGCCACGTACGGCGAGCACCCGGCGCTGTTCGACACGGCGACGATGATCCCTCCTGTGAGCTACACCGGCTGCGGCCGCTTCGACTCGTCGTGCCGCTCGGTGTTCACCACCGTCGCTGCGGGGCAGCGCCCGGCGCGCGTGATGATCGAGGAGAAGTCGCTGTCGTCGGTGGGCCCGCTCCTCGCGAGTGGTGCAGCGCTCTCGACTGCCGATCAGCGCGTGCTCATGCATCGCGTGCTCGCGGGCCGCGAGGTCGCGCCGAACACGTTTGCCCCGGCGCTCGGTGGCATCGACCGCTCGTCGGTCGCCGTGATCCCGACGAGCCCGATGACAGGCGTCGATCGCCCGACGATGATCTACGTCGGCGCCAACGACGGCATGCTCCACGCCTTCTGCGGAAGCGTGAAGGCCGGCATCTGTGATCGCATCGGTCGCGAGCTGTGGGCGTACGTTCCGCGCACCTCGCTCGGCGCGCTGCGCACGAACACCGCGACGATCGATGGCTCGCCTCACGTCGTCGAGGTGATGGGCGACTTCGAGAACGCCGGCCGCCGCTCGCTCCACACGATCCTGCTTCTCTCGACGGGCGCGAGTGGCTCGGTGTACGCGCTCGATATCACGAACCCGGCGAACCCGTCGGTCGTGTGGGAGTACGCCTCTGCGGACATCGCTGGCACCACGATGGCCACGGGCCGCGTGCAGCTGATGACCGGCCCCGCGTACTTCGCGTACGTCCCGACGGCGAGCGGCGTCACCGCGCTCGATCTCGTGACCGGTCGCGTCGCGTGGCAGCACGCCGAGAAGGGCGTGGGTGGCGTCGCCGTCACCACGAAGAAGGGCCAGGTCGAAGAGGTCGTGTTCGGCACCGCGCGCGGCGAGCTGTGGGTGCTCGATGCACTCACCGGCGCGAACACCCGCAGAGGTCCGGCCTTCCGCTTCTCGGAGCCCGACCACCCGTTCACGTCGACGCCCGCGATCTACTCCAACGCCGATGGCGAGACGTACGCGCTCGCGGTGTCGGGTGCCCCGAACGCAGCGCGCACCCAGTACGCGATCGCCATCTCGCTCTCCGCTCGCCCGAACCCGGCGCCGCTCGACGAGCAGAGCGCCGATTCGACGCGCCTGCCAATCGTGTTGGCATTCGACGAGCGCACGAGCACGCGCCCCCTCGTGATGGGGAAAGAGCTGGTCTTCGCGACAGCATCGAAGGCGTACCGCGTGTCGTTTGTCACCAACACCGTCGCTACCGCCGATATCCCCGCGGGCGCGCAGCTCTCGGCGATGAGCACCGGTCTCTTCGCATCGGGCCTTACGTCGTTCGGTCGGGTCGAGATCGCGATGACCGAGCGCACGGCCCACAGTGTCTCCACGGTGGCCGCGGACGAAGACACCTCGTGGTACTGAGCCCGTGTAGGCGCCGGTAGTTCTACTTCGATAACCGATCGATAGCTCTCGGTTCTCGACCGCGGGTGCTACCATGGTCTCGCTCTTGGTCGATTCACTCGGCTCGAGGGAAGAGGAACATGCGCAGCGCACGTCGTGGCTTCACGCTAATCGAGATGATGATCGTCGTCGCGGTCATCGCCATTCTCGCGGCCGTCGTCGTGCCGACGTTCTTTCGCGATAGCGCGAAGACCAAGTCGATCACCGAGGTCACGCCGATGTTCGCCGAGATGGCGAACAAGCTCGAGCAGTACAAGTCCGAGACGGGCAGATACGTCAACACGACGAACCTCGAGAACGACGCGCCGGTCGTGTGTCCATCGGCGCCGAGTAGCGCGGGCGTCGACGCGGCCACGACGTGCACCGGCGTAGGCACCGCGTGGACCGAGCTGCGCATCGCGCCGCCGCAGAAGATGATCCGGTGCTCGTACGAGATCCAGGTCGGCGATGTCGGCGACTCGTACCAAGGCTCGCTCCCCGCCGGCATCACGTTCACCGCGCCGACGACGACGGGGTGGTACACGCTGCTCGCGACGTGTGATGCGGACGGGCAGGGCGCCTCGTCGACCAACGGAAAGTTCTTCATGTCGAGCGTGGATGCGACCATGCAGAAAGTGAACGACGCGTTCTGATGCGGCGCCGCGGGTCACATGCGGGCTTCACGCTCGTCGAGATGATGGTGGTCATCGCGATCATCGCGATCCTCGCGGGGCTGCTCATCTCCACGTCGAGCCGTCCGGTCGGAGCGAATGCACGCAACGTCTCCGAGACGATCGTCTCCACCATCAACCTCGCGCGGCTTCGCGCCGGGGCCACGCGTCGCGTGCACACGGTGCAGGTCACCCCGAACCAGCTGGTGATCTACGCGTGCGCGAACACGGGCCTCGTGTGTACGTCGCCTCCCGGCGATCTGATCCAGCAGGTTCGCGTTCCGAAAGGCGTCACCGTCGTCGATACGTCCACGACGCTGTTCCCCGTCGGCGGCGGGACGCCATCGGAGAACGCCTCGCTCAACGCGACGCTCTCGATCCGCCCCGACGGCCAAGCAACGGCAACGACCATCTTCCTCACCGACACACGAGATCCGTGGCGGGTGCTCGTCTATCACGTGACGGGCGGCGCCTATGCCCGCCAGGGTTGGTAACGGAGGTACACCATGACGCAGACATCCAAGCTCATCGGAACGCTCCTCGGCATCGCTCTTCTCGGAGCGACGGTCTCGACGCCCGCATTCGCCGATACCAAGGACTTCAAAGCGGGGTCGCTCATCATCCCGGCCACGTCCGTCTACCAGACCGACTGCGGCGCGGTGTCGATGTACGGCCTCATCTACAACATCCTGCGCGCGAACGCGTGGCTCGATGCAGATCCAGGCTACGGACCGATCGAGGTCTACTACGCGTTCAACACGACCAAGGCGTCGCCGAACCGCTGCACGCCGACGAACCTGCACCCGCGGCCGACGGTGAGCGCGACGTGGGAGGACGGCTGTGACTTCTCGCTCAGCGATGGAACCGGCACGACGAACATCGTCTCGCTCGTGAACAACAAGGTCGCGGCCGCGGACTCGATCATCACGACGATCAACACGAACGGCAAAGCCGGCGTCTATCCCACGTACAACCTCGCGCAGCCGATCACGGCCGCAGCGGGCGTGAACACGGTGCGCTACTCGGGCGGTGCCTTCATCATCGACAAGTCCGATGCGGACACGTTCATCGGTCTTCTCCGCGGAACGATCCCAGCACGCGACAACGGCGTGCTCATCAACTACGCACCGTGGCGCCAATCCAATGCCGCGGGCGTCCCCACCGCGTGCACCTTCAACACCACGTGGTCGACGTCGACGGAGGGCGGCTGGGTCAACATTCACCGCTCGCTCGTCGATTTCACGGCGCCGATTCCCAAGCTGTTCAACCTGACCCCGCCGCGCCTCGCGCTCCTCGCCCTCGAGGGCACGGATGGAACGGGCACGCTCTCGAACGGCATCCTTCAGGGCTATCTACACCGCGCGGGCCTCACGTTCTCCGGCGCGAACGGGTGTCCGACGAACAGTCCACATCGCAACAACGCAGGCATCTGTCCGGCCGGCGACACGAGCGGCCAGATCTTCGACACGTTCGACTTCGACGACGTTCTCGCCAATCGGCTCGACCCCGACAAGTACAAGATGTTCTGGGCACCGCACTGGGAGCTCAAGAGCACCACGGGCGGCACCACCAACGAGCGCTCGGTGATCACGAAGATCGCCGAGTTCCTCGAGAACAAGACGGGCGTCATGGCGGAGTGCGCGTCGATCGGTAGCTTCGAGGGATCGCAGGTGCGCGTCGCGGGTGGAGAAGCGAAGTTCCAGACCTGCACGAACAACTCTGGTTCGTGTGGCGCCACCGTGAGCAACACGGGACTTCAAGTGAACTCGTCGGCGTCCATCTACACCTCGGATCCGTCGGGCTCCTTGCGCAACTGCTCCGACGTCAACATGACGGTCGGCAGCGACTGCTACTACATCTCGTATCCAACCGATCCGTACGTCCAGATCGGTGACTACAACTGGTTCGCGGACGTGGGCATCGTCGCCGACTTCCTCCCGCGTACAGCGGCGACGGCGAGCATCTACAAGCCGGGCGTGTTGCCGCTCATCTCCGGCGTCACGGCCCTCAACGCCGCGTCGCTCGCCACGCCCGCTGCCGCGCGCGCGAGTGGCCTCATCAAGGGCGACTATGTCTCGCGCAATCAGAAGGACAACGACCCGAACAAGGGCAACATCCTCTACCTGGGCGGTCACGACCTGACGAGCTCGGTGGCCGGTACCAAGGTCGCGCTGCAGACCCTGCTCCAGCTCGGAACGCCCGAGGTGGCGACGTACACGACGGAGATCTCGCGCGCGACGCCGATCGTCGCTCTCCTCGGATCGGGAGAGGCGCTCGTGCAGGGAACGTACGAGTCGGTGCAGCCCATCGCGGGCACGCCGAAGACGCTCCTCAACGACACGGACGCAGCGTCGTTCGAGTTCCCGTTCGTGATCGGTCACCTCCGCGGCTACACCAATGTCACCGGGAACGCGACGTCGTTCGAGACGCTCGGCGCGTCGGGCTGGGATGCGACGACGCTGATCCCGACCGCAACGTATGCGGGCTGCAGCACGCCGTTCACCGCGACCTGCCGCACCGTGTTCACGAACCTCGACGCGAGCTGCCGTCGCGATGGCACGCCGTGCACCAAGACGGTCCTCGCCGATGGCACGTCCGACGAGGTGGGTGGCTACATCAACAGCGCGTTCAGCGCCGCGACACAGCAGACACTCGTGCGCCGCATCCTCGAGGGCATTCCGGATGTGTCGCTGCCGAACAAGTACAAGGCCCGCCTCGGCGGTATCGATCGCTCGACGGTCGCTGTCATTCCGCAGAGCTCGCTCGCCGGTCTCGGCGCGCGCCCCACGATGATCTACGTGGGCGCCGGGGACGGCATGATCCACGCGATCTGCGGCGACACGATCCCGCCGTGTGATGTCATCGGTCGCGAGCTGTGGGCGTTCATGCCGCGCAATCAGCTGAGGGCGGTGCCTACGAACGAGACGCGCATCGACGGCTCGGTTCGCGTGCAGGACATGTACGGCAACTTCGACGGCACCGGAAAGTCGTTCCGCACGGTGCTCGTGTTCCAGTCCGCGCCGGCGATGGCGACGGCCACGCCGGCCGTGTACGCGCTCGATGTTACGTTCCCGGACGCGCCGGAGATCCTGTGGGAGCACGAGACCGCCGGCAAAGGTCTCGCGATCACGATGGGCCAGGTTCGGGACACGGAGAAGCTCGCCGCGTTCGCGCAGACGAACATGGGTGCCACGTCGGGCACCGAGGTCCGCGCGATCGACATCGAGACCGGCCTCGCGCTGTGGACCACATCGATTCCGTCGCCGCCGACGCGCACCAGCACGCGCCCGGTTCCAACGAGTGGAATTCCGGGCGGCGCGGTGGGCGTCGACGCGCTCGACAGTGGTCGCATCACGGACGTCGTGTTCGGAACGCTCTACGGTCAGATCTACAAGCTGACGGCGTCGACGGGTGTGAACCCGTACGGCACCGAGCCGCTGTTCCAGTTCACCGAGGATCTGAAGCCGTTCGGTGCGGCGCCCGCACTGTTCGCGAGCGGTCAGGTCTACGCCGTCGCCGTGTCAGGTGGCTACCTCGACTACGACACCGACACGGAGCCACTGTGGACGAGCAGCAGCGTCGGTCAACAAGCGGTGGCGGTCGCGGTCAACACGCCGTTCGCCGACGTGCCTCTCGACGAGACGGTCACCACCAACGCGAACGGGCTCCGGTTCGTCTACAACCTCGGCCCGGGGCAGCTCGGCTACTCGCAGGCGCAGGTCATCGGCGACCAGATCTTCCTCACCACGGACACCACCGATGTGAACGCGACGTCGTACGGCACTGGTGGTGACAGCGGCCATCTGCACCGCATCGACCTCGCCGGCGGCAACGCCACGGTCATCGCGATCATGGGTGGTGCGGCGTCGGTCGGCCGCAGCAACACGACGACCTACGCGGCATCCGGCGAGAAGGCGCAGCAGCTCTCGCTCTCGGCGACGTCGGCGACCGCCTCGGAAGGCGTCAACGGCGGAGCGCAATCGCGCGTGTCTCGTCGCCTGTGGCTTCGCACTCTATGAGCAAGAAGCAGCGCATTCGCACTCGTCGTAGGCGTCGTCGTAGCGCCGGGTTCACCATGATCGAAGTCATGGTCGCGCTCCTCCTCACGGCGATCGCGGCGTCGGGGATCATCGCGCTGTTCATGGTGCAGACGCGCTCGTCCGGATACTCGCGCCACGCCACGGAAGCGACGATCCTCGCGCAGGACGAGATGGAGCGACTGCGCGCGATGGACATCAACGGGGGGAGCGGCACCACCACCGGCATCAACGAGTTCGGTCAGGCCGGCGGCATCTTCACGCGCTCGTGGGAGATCACCGGGAGCGCTGGCTCGCACCTCGATGTCATCGTCACCGTCTCGTGGAACGAAGACGGCAACACCACACCGCGCCAAGTCCGGCTCGTCTCGAGGAAGAGCCTGTGAGTAAGCGCCGCATCTCGCGTGCGCGTGCGCGGCGTCGTCGCGCAGGCTTCACGCTGGTCGAGCTGATGGTGTCGCTCGTGATGTTCTCGTTCGCGATCGCGGGCGTACTCGCCGTGGCAGTGTCCATGGCGAACGGCTTCCGCGAGCAGCGCGCGGGTGTAGGCACCGAGGGCGCCGCTCGTGCGGCCATGGAGTTCTTGAGCGATGCGATCCGCGGCTCGAGCCCGGGCATCCCGACCGGCATCATCTGGCCGATGGACGACGCCACGTGTAACGACCCGGGCGTCCCTCTCGCGTTCAACGCGACGATGGGCAACGCGACCGGCTCCGACTCGCTGACCATCACCTTCGCGTATGGCTCCGTCGTGACGACCGCGCTGTCCTCCTACGATCCCAACGCGGGCGCCGCCGGTGCGATCACGGTCGAGGATGTCTCTCAGTTCCAGAACGGCGACTTCGTGGTCGTCACGGACTTCTCGACGGCCGTGCTCCTCAAGGTCAACGTCGTCGGCAACACGCTCACGTACGACGCGACCGCAGGTGGCTGTAACCCGATCGACGCGAATGTCATCGGCCAAGGCGCGCTCGTTATTCGCGCGTTGCGTGCGCGCTTCTTCATCCAAGACCTCGATGGCGTCCCGACGCTGTTCATGGATCCGGATCCCAACCCCGCCGTGACCAATGACGAAGAGCCGCTCGCCGAAGGCATCGAGGATCTACAGGTTGTCCTCGGCATCGATAGTGCGAGTGATGGCCTCGGCGTCGAGAACACGACGACGGATGGCGACGAGTGGTGGGGCAACCTCCCCAACGAGGCGCTTCCGACGCTGACCAACCCGGTGAGCGATCTGGCCGCCCCCGTGCCGGTGAAGCTACGCGCGGTGCGTCTCTCGCTCGTCGCGCGCGCACTGACCCGCGTCACGGGCACCGCTTCCTTCTTTCGCCCGCCGCTCGAAGATCACGATGGAGGAACCACGGACAACTATCGCCGCCGCGTGCTCACGTCGGTGATCGAAGTCCGCAACATGTCGGGGTCCAAATGAGGATGGTACGACGTCGTCGACGAGGGACTCGGCAGGCTCGGCGCGGTAGCGCGATGCTCGTCACGCTCATCATCATCGGCGCTCTCCTCGCAGGCGCTGGCGTCCTCTTGTCCGTGCAGATGGCGTCCAATCGCTCCGCGGATCTCACGCGCACCGGCATGAGCGCTCTGTATTGCGCCGAGGCCGGACTCGCCGCCGCACGCCAAGTCGTCGCCGAGCACTACATGGATTGGAAAGCCGCGTTGTGCACGACCGAGGTCTGCACGGAGCCCGCGTGGATGTCCGACGGCATCGATGCGAAGACGTTCCCCAACGCGCACGATCTCGACGGCGACGGTCAAGCGGACTTCACCGTCTGGCTGCGCGACAACTACGACGAGTTCACCACCAACGATCCCGCGGTCGACACCGATCTCCAGGTGTTCCTGGTCTCGAAGTGCATCAAGTATCCGGACACGCCCAAGCAGGTCGAGGAGCTGATCCTCTTCGAAGGTGGCGTGGAGTGCTATCCGTGGCAGCTCGGCGGCTGCTCCGGCGGCGGGCAGTAACGCTCGCTGCGTCATTAGCGCACGCCCCGACTCCCCGCCGAATCCCCGCCGAATCCCCGATCGGGCGCGAGAATCTCGCCTAGTTCGCGCGGCGCGAAAATCGCAACGCAGCACCACCGATGCGCGTTCGCCTTTTCCTTGGTCTCGTTTGCCTCCTCGCTGGCTGTATCAGCTCACTCCCGGACTACCCGTACAACACGGAGCCGGACCCGCGGAAGACCGACGTGGTACTCGGCGTCGGCGACATCGTCGCGATCAACGTGTGGGGCGAAGCGAACCAAGCGCTCAACACCGAGGCAGCGATCCGCCCCGACGGCACGATCACGATGCCGCTCGTCGGTGACATCAAGGCCGCCGGCGAGACAACGCCGTCGCTCAAAGAGAAGATCAAGCAGCAGCTCGCGAACTACGTGAAGATGGAAGGCACCGCCGTCACCGTCGCGCTCAAGCAGTGGAAGAGCTATCGCTTCACCGTGCAAGGCGAGGTCATGCGCCCGAGCGTGTACACGAACGACTCGTACATCACCGTGGCCGATGCACTCGCCCTCGCCGGCGGCCCGACGCGCTTCGCGAAGCGCAGCCAGATCGTACTCATGCGTCCCGACGCGAAGACGCGCGAGACGCGGCGCATCCCGCTCGACTACGACGCGCTCGCCTCGGGCCGCCGCTCCGACATGAACATCTATGTCCTGCCCGGAGACTCGATCTACGTGCCCTGATGTCCGCATATCGGACACCGTCCAACTCGTTGGACAAAAGTGGTGGATTTGACCAAATCGCCGACGTTTTGGGGTCGGACCCCAACCGTCGCGAAAATTGGTCGAATCCACCACTTTCGCTGTCCGCCGTAACCGGACAAGCGTTCGGCTATGGCGTGGGGCCGGGGATCCACACGGCAGCGCCGTCGAGGACGCTGATGATCTTCGCGGGCGCGGTGGTGTACGCGCCGTCGAGCGTGGCGCGATAGAGCGAGAGGTTGCCCGTCGGTAGCGGCACCTCGACGTCGTCGGACAGCTCGTCCTCGTTGTCGCCGCGATTCTCGGACTCGTTCGACGGCTCGGCGTCCGGATCCTTCTTCTGGCTCGACTTCTTGTCCTTCTGGGTCGGCTTCTTGTCCTTCTGGCTCGACTTCTTGTCCTTCGTGCTCGACTTCTTGTCCTTCGTCGGCGCGGCGGCTTTGTCCCGCGAGCCGAGGATCAGGGCGTACTTGCCGTCGGTGGAGATCGAGGCGGTCGTGTAGCCCTTCCAGCACTTGTACTGACCGCCGCTCGCACTGACGACGCACGCGTTGGTGCGGTCTTGCAGCAACAGCCACGCGTTGTCGTACGACCAGTCCGCCACGACGCCCGCTTTGATCGTCTTGCGGCGCGCACCTTGGCCATCGAGCGCGAAGGTCATGAGCAGCTCGGCGGGCTTCGTGGTCTTCAGGCTGTCGTGAATCACGTCGCTATAGACACCCACGGCGCGTGTGCCGGCGGGGTTGGGCAAGAAGCCACGAAGCGGCGCTTCGGGCGCCACGAGCGTCTTCTTTCGCGGATCGTTGGGCGGCGAGGACCACACGCCTGCCGAGTCGGCCCAGACGAGTCGCCGGTTGGTGGTGTCGCCGACGATGCGAGCGCCGGTCGCGGGGATGGGGATCGTGATCGACTTGTTCGTCGCGAAGTTGATGATGAGCGACGTGGTGGAGGTGGCGCCGCGGCAGAGGACGCACGAGCCGTCGGTGGCGAGGTGCGCGGGACCGTCGGCACACGGCAACTCGGTGAACGTGGTGGCTTTGCCGTCGAGCGGCATCCACGCCCACTTGCCGCCGATGTTGGCGAGGAGGATCTTGCCGGCTCGGTCCGTGCGCAGCGCGCGGACCGGCGCGGTGGTGGGGAGCTTCGCGACCTGCGTCTCGCTCTTGCCCTTGGGATCCGTGCGCAGGAGCGAGTCGCCGCGCGCGAAGATGACGTACGCGCCGCCGAAATCGTCGTCGGCGATCGCAGGTGCGGCGAGCAATGCCACCAGCGCGAGCGCGACGAGCGAACGCACTAGCGCACCAACGACGCGGCGCGATCGGCGTCGCGGTGGCTGGTGACGAAGCGACCCTTTCCGGCGATCTCGAGGAGCGTGACGTCGCCAAAGCGCGGGAAGTGAACGTCGAGAGACTTCACGCCGTCGGCGCTCTTCGCGTCGCGGTCGAAGTCTTGCTTGGTCAGCGGCTTGCCGTCGACAAAGACCTCCGAGAGGAACTCGATGGGCGCGATCCAGGTGGCGCCGTCGCGCTGGATCTTGTCGCGGATCTGACCGGAGAGATTGTCCGAGCGGCGGACGATTTGATCCCAGTCGCGCTTGCCGAGCGCGGCGGCGACATCGAGATCGAAGCGCTCGGCGGGGAACACGAGGACGACCGAGCCATCGATCTCCTGAGCGGCGATCGGTGGGCCCTTGGGCTCTTCCTTCTTCGGCGGGGGCGTCGGCGCGGGTGCTGGCGCGGCTTTGGCCGCGGGCGTCCCGTTGGGAGCGGGCGCGCCCTTCTTGCCCGACGACGGTGCGCCGGGGAGGAGCGAGAACTGATCGATCGCGGCGAGCTGCGTCTCGAGGAGGATCGACTTGCGCTGATCCCACGAGCCGTCCTCCTCGAGGACGTCCACGATGATGAGATCGCCGCGGCGCTCGACGGTGACACCCGAGAGGTTCTCGATGATCTGCTCGTCGGTGAGCTCGTCGAGGCGCTTCTCGAACGACATCAGCTTGGCCTCGAACTCCTTCTGCGAGAGCGGAGTCGCGCGGCGCTTGCCGTCGAGATCGATCTGCGGGTCGAGGACGTACGGCAGCATCGCGATGCCACGCAGATCGCGCGCGCTGCGCGCGACCAGGACCGCGTCACCCCACGAGCCGAGCGCGAACAACCGTCCGAGACGCACCGGAAGGGCGGCGACCGTGTTGATCAGCGCTTCCTTGGCGGCGCGCAGATCGCCTTTGACGAGCGGATCCGCCTGCGGGTCAGGCCGGGGCGTGATCGTGGTGTCGTCGATGATCATCAGGCGCCGCTCGCCTCGGCGGCGGAACGGCATCGACGGCGAGAGCTCCATCTCGGCGCGCGGATCGAGGCGATCCACGTCGAGCAGTTGCTTCGTCTCCAGCGCTTCCTGACCGCCGAGACCGTCGATCAAAGTCTTCTGATCGATGGCCGCGTTGCCTTGGAAGATCAGGTCGGTGACAAGGCTGTCGAGAGAGAGGGACATATCAACGCTTCCTTACTACAAATAGCCGCTTCGCTGGCGCAACAGCCACTCCAGACCGAGGAGGCCGATGACCAGGAAGAGAAGACCGGGCCGGCTCCACAGCTCGACATCCGTGCGTCGATCGACACGAACGATGCGCGGAGGATCGAATGCGAGATTCGCCGGCAGTGAATCGATGGCACCGAGGGCCACCGCACCCGTCGCTTTGGAGATCGACTCGAGCGTGACCGGGTCGCCGACGGGGCGGTCGAGCTCGGTGCCACCCTCGCGCACGAGGAAGATGTCGCTCGCATCCACCTTGCGTCCGCCCACGCTCGCCTCGCCTTGAATGCGATAGACGCCCGGCTCGAGCGTGATCTGGTTCGTGAGCTCGAGCACGGCGGTGCCGTCCTCTCCGACGGTGACGGTGGTGGTGATGTCTTGAATCGCGCGCGCCGGATCCGCGCCGCGCTTGACGACGATGTGGACGACGCCGCCCGGCATCGGCTGGTAGTCGCGACCCATGAGGCGCACCGAGACGCGAACCGGCTGTCCCGGCGTGTAGTCGACGGCGTCACTGTCGACGTGCAGGTTGCGCAGATCGGGATCCTGGATCAGCCAGCGCATCGATTGATCCCAGAACTTCGTGTACTGGCGGCCCTGATCGCCGGCACGCGCCGCCGCGACAAAGCCCCACTTCCACAGCGTGTCGGTGGTGACGGCCAACGAGCGGCCCTTGCCGTACTCGCCCGCGACGATCACCGGCATCGGCTTGCCCGTCTTCTTGATCTTCAGCCGCGGGTGATACGCGAGCACGGTCGCATCGGGCTTGGCCCCCGCGACGATGTTCACACCATCGAGTGGCGGCAACGACTTCCACGCCGCGAGGTTCTCCTCGGAGGAGTAGCGCAGCGAGGTCACGGGGTGCACCTGGCCGGCCTCGGTGAGCTGCGGTTGGAAGCGGCTGTTGTCGAGGATCGGTCCCGAATCGAACGGACCGTACAGCTCGACGGGAAGCGCGGCGGCGACCGGCGTTCCGTAGTAGCCGCCCGACGAGAACGACGCGGTCCCGCCGAGCATCGCGAGCCCGCCGCCTCCCTCGACGTAGCTGCGAATGTTCTCGAGGTAGTCGCCGATGCCATACGGCAGGTACTCGAAGTCTTGCAGGATGATCAGATCGAACGAGGGCAGCTGCTGCTCGAACAGCTCGCGCGTGGGGAACGGGATCAGCGACATCTCGTCATTCGGCACGAGCGAGATGTCGTCTTGCGTACGCAGGATGAAGAACGAGATCAGATCGACGTTGGGGTTGCCCTTCAGCATCTGGCGCAACGCGCGCACGTCCCAACCCGGCTGACCGGCGACCTGCAGCACGCGCGTCTTGTCGCGAATGACGCGCACGACGAAGCTGCGCGCGTTGTTGGTGGTGACCGCTTCGCCCTCGGCGACGGGCACGCTCACCTCGTAGACATAGCGACCCACGCGCGGAGGCGTGACCTCGAACGTGACGGTGACATCGTGATCGCCGGCCGGGATATCGACCATCTTCTGGCGCAGCGGTTGGCCGTCGGTCGAGAGCGTCACCGGCACCTGACGCGCGGGAAGTCCCGTCGAGCGGATCACGGCGTCGATGCGCACGACCGTGCGAACGAACGCGAACTCGTCGGCCATCACGCGCGCGACGGCGAGATCCTTGAGCCCCTTGCGCGCTGCCCACACGGTGTGGACGCGCGTCTCGAGCCCGCGCAAGAAGTCACGCACGGCGCCATCGCCAGAGTCTTCGTCGAAGCCGCCGGTCGCTGCGCCGTCGGAGATCAAGACGATGCCCGCCAGGTCGCGGCCCTCGTAGCGATTGCGCACCGACTCGAGCGCCTTGCGCATCAGCGTCGCTTTGCCCTTCGCCGTCTTCTCGGCGAGCGCGCCGAGCGTGGTGGGATCGAGCGTCTCGCTGAACGTGTAGAAATCGATCTTGTGGGCCTGCTCCCACGTCGCGAGCGTGCTCGCGGAGTCGGCGAGCATCTGCCGCGCCCGAGCGAGGCGTGTCGGTCCGTCGGGCTTCTCGGCGAGCGACATCGACGCCGAGTCATCGATCAGCACCGCGATACGATTGGGCTCGCGCGCGACCTGCCGCAGCTCGACGGCTGGCTCGAGGAACACGACGAGCGCACCGACGGCAGCGCCCGCGCGCAGGCCGATCATCGTGGCGCGTCGCCATGCCGTGGCACCGCGACTCGCGCGCCACGACAGCGCGACGATGACGAGCACTGCCACGGCGCCGAGCGCGATGCCCGGACGCCCCCACGGCGCGAGCATCACCCAGCGATACTCGTTGAAATCGTCCGAGCCACGCGAGGCGATGCGCACCGTGAGTCCGACGAGCAGCTCCGCGATCAGCGCACCCGCGCACAGAAACGCGAGCGACGCGAGCGCACCACCGAGTCCACCCTTGCCGCGCTTGACGGCCACGACCGTGGTGACCGCGAGCACGAGCGCGCACACGCCCAGCGCGATGCGCACCGTCGTCGGGAACACGACGATGTTCACTACGTTCCCTTCTTCGCCGGTGGCGCCGGTGTCGCGCCATCGTCGGGCTTCCAGCGCCGGCGCTTCATGATGAAGGGCACGTGCACTTGGTCGGCTTTGTAGTCGAGGCAGAGCGAGTACATCACGAGGTTCACGCCCATGCGGAACGACAGCTCGCGTTGACGCTCGCCTCCTGGCTCGCAGCGGAACTCGTAGTTGCCGAAGTCATCGCGCGACCACGCGCCGCCCATGTCGTTGGAGATGTACACGGCGACGAGCCGTCCATCGCGGATCACGCCTTCCATCGCGGGGGCGATCGATAGCCGACCGAGCGGTTTGTCGAGCAAGTAGAACGAGCGATAGACGACGTGATCGGCCGGGATGATCTCGAGACCCTTCTGCGTCCCCGATGGTGGCAGCACCGCCGCCATCAGCTTGCGAACCGAGCCGTCGAACGCACCGTCGGTGGAGCCCTCTGCCGAGTCGATGACGAGGAAGCCACCGAACGTGAGGAAGCGGCGCAGCGACTCGATGCCCGCGGCGTTGGGCAGCTCGATCTCGCGCTCGCCCGCGAAGTAGAGGAACGGCGTCTCGTGCAGCGTCTCCGCCGTGGCGGTCACGATCGCGGGCTGGAGCTGCGGCTCGATCGACGTTCGCTTCTCGACCTCCCACGCGAGCCGGCGCAGTGCGTTCGGCCGCGGGTTCGTGCCGGGTCCCATCGCGAGCTGGCCGAACCGAAACTTCGACGCAGGCCCGATCGCATCCGCTCGACGAGGCAGCGCGAGCGCGGCAGCCGCGGCGATCCCGCCCGCCAACAACCCTCGCCGCGTGGGATGAGACATTCGCGGAAGGTAGCGCCGGCCGAGCGAGGAGGCCAGCGCCGCCTCGTGTTAGCGTGGTCCCGTGAAGCTCCACGTGGTGGCTCTCGTCCTGGGGTCGGTCGGTGCGGCCGCGGCGCAGGGGGTTGCGCCTGCCAAGGAGCCCGACGGCACGGCGCCGCCACCGTCGGCTCCACCGCCGTCCTCCGGCCGGGCTGCGGCACTGTCCACCGACACCTATTCGCACAAGGGTCAGCTCCAGGTGTCGCTGCGGCTGGGGGTGGGCATGCGTGCCATCATCGCGTACGACGACGCCGACTACTGCGGCGAGACGGATTCGATGAACGGCGGCAACGCGGCGGTGTGCACGGGACGTGTCCCGTTCTCGTTCGATCTCGAGCTGGGCTACGGCATCGCGCGCAAGATCGATCTGATCGCGGAGATCCGGGTTGGTATCGAGGAGGACTTCACGGCCACGGTCACCGGCGCCGGTGATGGTCCGCGCATGTTCCACCTCTCGCCGGGGCTGCGCTTCTTCTTCAGCGACTCGAAGACGTTGAAGCTGTTCACCACGGCGCAGCTCGTCTTCGATTTCGCAGGGTACAAGGATGCTGGTGGACAGGACCGCGGCGCTGATTTCGGCGTCCGCAACCTGAACGGTCTGTGGCTCGATCTCGATCGCGCCTACGGCTTCTATGCATACGTCGGAGAGACCGCCACTTTCGGACGTTGGCTACTAACCCAGCTCGAGGCTGGCGTCGGGGTGTCGGCACGTTTTCGATGATGCGTTTACCTCTTGTCCTTCCCTTCCTCGCGTCGTGCGTCGCATGGACCGCGCCGCAGACGCAGACGAACCGCCTGCCCATCGGCGAGCCGGTGATCGCGCTACGCACGGATCAGCTGCCGGGGCGCGGCGAGCTGCTCGCGGACGGATCGTTTCGGTTCCACGTGGATCTCTCGCGCGTGTGTCGCCGCAACGAGATCGCGAAAGAGCGCACGATCGCGGTCGAGACCAAGGAGCTCTCGTTTGTGGGGCAGGGCTCGCTCGTCGTCGGCGCGGCGTCGATCATCATCGGCACGATCATCGCGGTGACCGGCTCGGGTGACTCGATGCCGGGCAGTGGTGGAAGCGCGGCGATGGGCGGCTCGCTGATCGTCGTCGGTCTCCCGCTCGTCGGTGTGCCTGTCTACTACCGCTACTTCCAGCCGCCGAACCGGCGCGAGAACGTCGTCGCCGAGCGAGACATCCCGGCGAACGAAGTCGACGTTCCGTGCGAGAGCTTCTCGCCGACGCAAACGCTCGGCGAGATCGAGGTCACGACGCCGTGGGGCGCTCGTCAGCGCGGCCCGCTCGGCACCGACGGTAGCGTGCAGGTCACGATCGATTGGGCCACGACGGGGCTCGATCCGCGCGCGCCGGACATCGCGGCTCGTCTCGGCTCGCCGTGGAAGGTGCGCTCGACGCGGACGGGCCTCGCGACCGACTGGGTTCCGCAGATCGCCGATCGCGATCTCCAGATGAAGAAGCTGCAGATCGCGTCCGCAGCGATCGTCGGCGCGCCACCGGAGGTCGCGGTGATCGCGATGACGGCCGACACCGGCGCGCTCGTCGCAGGTCAGCGCAACACGGTGCGCATCTCCGTCGAGAATCGCTCCGGCGGCGTCGCGCGCAGGCTCGTCGCGATCGCACGCTCGTCGCACAAAGCGATCGACGACAAGGTGTTCGACTTCGGCGACCTCGCCGCGGGCGAATCCAAGACGCGCTCGATCGACTTCGAGCTGCCCGCGGACGAGACGGCCACGGCGATCACCGTCGTCGCCGAGTTCTCGATGGACCAACACAAGCCACCCGCGAACCTCACGGCGAAGCTGCCCGTGACGCCGCGCCTGTGTCCCGAGCAGAAGCTCACGCGCGCGGAGTACGACGCGAAGCGAGCGAAGCTGGCGAAGCTCGTCAAGGACGGCCTCCTCGAGCCCGAGCAGTTCGAGCGGTACGACGCGATCCTCCTCGGCTGCAGGAAGTAGCGATGTCGTACGAGGGAACCGTTGTCCTCAACTACAAGCTGACCAAGAAGCTCGGCGAGGGCGGCTTCGGTGCGGTGTATCTCGCCGAGCACACGGACCTCGGACGCCAGGTCGCGTGCAAGATCCTACATCCGCAGTACTCGCGCGATCCGAGCATCGTCGAGCGGTTCTTTCGCGAGGCGAAAGCGGTCACGGCGATCGGCCACAAAGCGATCGTCGCGATCGAGAACTACGGCACGCTCCCCGCCGGCGAGCCGTTCTACTTGATGGAGTTCTTCGCCGGCAGCTCGCTCGACGATCTCGCGAGCAAGCATCGGCTGACGAGCGCGCAGCTGATCGCGATCTTCGATCCCATCGCGGACGCGCTCACCGCCGCGCACGCGCGCTCGATCATCCATCGCGATCTCAAGCCCGACAACATCATGGTGCGCATGGAGGGGCCGAACGTCGCGGACGTGCGCTTGCTCGACTTCGGCATCGCGAAGCTCATGGATGGCGAGTCGTACTCGATGACGGGCGGCGCGATGGGAACACCGTCGTTCATGGCGCCCGAGCAAGCCCTCGACGCGAAGCACATCGACGAGCGCGCGGATGTCTACGCGTTCGGCGCCACGCTGTATGCGGCGATCGCCGGGCGTCCGCCGTTCTCCGGTGCGACAGCGGCGGCGATCCTCGTGCGCGCGCAGATCGATACCGCGGAGTCGCTCACGTTGTTGCGCGCGGGTGTCACCGAGGAGCTCTGGCAGCTCGTGTCGCGTTGCCTCGCGAAGCAACCCACGGAGCGCCCGCAGACGATCGCGCAGGCGTGGAGCGAGCTGCGCGGGGCGCTCGGAGGCGCGCGGCTCGACGAGAGCGTCACGACCACGCCGCACGCGGCGACCATCATGGCGCCGTCGACCAACCTCGGTCCGACGCAGATCCCGGCGACGGTGCCCGAGCCGTTTCCTGCGGGCCAGCGGTCGCGCGCACCGCTGCTCGCCGCGCTCGGGCTCGCGGTCGCGGGCATCGCAACCGCCGCGATCATCTTCGTGGCGCGCCAAGGCTCGTCGAGCGAGAAGCCTGTCGCGGATGCTGCGGTGCAGGCCGCGGTGCTCGTCGATGCAGCGGTTCCCGACGCCGAACCTGTCGCGATCGATGCCGCTCCGGTGATCGACGTCGACGCCGCTGTCGCGCAAGCGCCACCGGTCGATGCGGCAGTTCCCGTGGATGCGGCGATCGTGCCGCCGCCGAAGCAACCCCCGAAGGAGCCCCCGAAGCAGCCGAAGCCGCCCCAGGCGACGTGCACCGCCGAGTCGTTCTCGTCGGTGATCGCGAGCGGCACGGAGGCGCAAGTCGAGGCCGCGCTCGTGCGCCTCAAGGGCTGCAAGGACAAGCTCGACTCCGCGACGTTCACGCGCATCCAACAAGCGCTCGTGGGGAGGCTGTGATGTGGCGACTCTCGGTCCTCGCGCTCGCCCTCGCGGCGTGCGGCGCGACGAAGTTTGGCACCGTGGTCACGCAGGTCACGGTCGCGCCGACGGACACGCGCGTGCTCCTCGTGCGCTCGTGCGACCTCGAGTACGGAAAGCAATCCGTCGAGGAGGTCTCCATCGGTGCGTGCAAGAACACGAGCGTGCGTCGCTCGCCGATCGTGCCGGTGCCGCTCGTCGATGCGAGCGTCATCGCGCGCGACAATCGCATGGTGACGGGCTTCGTCGAGAGGCCGAACGGCGGTGCGATCGTCACGACGTGCCGGATCGGCAAGGAGGGTGACGCGTGGAAGATGCTCGACTGCGTCGAGACGCCCATCGCGACGGCACCGCTGGAGGCTGCACCATGAAGCTCGTCGCGATGATTGGCGTCGCGCTGCTCGCGCTTTCGTCGGCGGGCTGCAAGGTGTGCGGCTTTGGTGCGTGCGCGAAAGATCAGGGCACCGCCGTCGCGGCGGTCGTGCCGCAGCTCGACGGGACCATCCTCGTGACGACCTGCAAGCTCGTCACGGAAGGCACGGGAGCCAAGCTCCGCGACTGCGCGCCAACGCCGCTCCCGGCGCCCGGTGCCGCAAATGGCAGCACGCAAACAACGCGTGAAACGCCCGCCGTCTCGCAGTCGACGCGGTAAGGTGGAGGCTCCTGTGCAAGGGGCGCGGAGAGGAGGGTGGGGTGATGTTGCAACGTGGGGAACCGGCGTGGGTCGACGTCGATCTGGTCGTGGAGACAACAAGGTCTCGCACCGACGCGCCGAATCGTCTGAGTGGGTGTGTGAAGCTCGGCGTGCCGCTCGTGCGTGCGATCGACGCCGACGAGCTCGAGGGAGCCGCTGCACGTCAGGTGCGCGCGGACGCAGCGCAGTACACGTACTCGCTCGTCGAGCTCGCGCTGTCGCTGCAGCCGCCGGATGGACGCGAGTTTCGGCGTGCATCGATTGCCGTATCGCTCGCGACGCCAGCCGAGCAGACCATCGCGTACTCGATGGATCCGATGAAGGAGATCGTCGAGGAGGGACGCTCGACGACGCTCGGTGTCTCGGCGGATCTCGGTCTGTTCAGCGTGAGCGCCGAGCGCGAGCGCTCGAGTACAGCGCAGGTCGCGAGCATCACCGCGTACAACGCGCGCACGTCCGAGCCTAGCTGGGAGCTCGTGCGCGTCGAGGGTCGCGCGCTGAAGGGCGCGTACTTCTTCGCGCTGATCACGCGCGCACCGATCGGCGCGCAGACCAGCGGCACGGTCGACGTGTCGGCGGTGATCGAGAAGTGGAAGTTCCTGACGTACGAAGCCGAGGCGAAGCAAGCGACGTTCACGGTAGGTGCGCGATGACGGCCGCCGAGCGCGCGTGGAGCGAGCTCCAGCGTGTCGAGGCGCTCGCGATCGACGACGAGATCGTCGCGGCGACGCTGAAGAACCCGGGGATCATGTGCGGGCGCGTGCTCGATCGCGCCTTCGAGACGCAGCCACCGTCGCGTGCCGCGCAGGTCGTGGCGACGCTACGCAACCGCTTCGACAAGCAGCCGCACGCCTATCCGATCGGCGATGGTCCGCTCGAGGTGCTCTCGCTTCGCGTGCGAAACGAGCTCGCCATCGCGACAGCGAGCGCGATCGCGGCGCACGAGGACACGTACTGGCAGCTGTCGTTTCCGTACGCGAACGCGCTCGCCGACGCGTGCTCGCTGTGGGCGCAGCGCGGTGAGTACGAGCTAGCGTCGACGGTGGGTGGCTTGCTCGTCGCGAGCGCCGACGCGCTCCACGCGTCCGATCCCGAGGACCGCGAGGGTCTCGTCGTTCGATGGATCGCGTGGCTCTCGCGCATCGACGTCGTGAAGATGATCGTCATGCAAACCGCCGACGGTGCGCTCCTCGAGGAGACGGAGGCCGGCGCGCTCGGCCTCGTGCGGGGAACAGACGCGCCGAGCGAGTCCATGCTCGGCGATCTGATGTTCCGGCTCGGCACGCTGTATCTCGATCCGTGGCTCGTCGGACGAGATCCGCGCAACTACGACCGCGCGATCGATGACTGGCGCCGCCTCGCCGTGAATCGTGCGCTCGGCGAGGAGGTGGCTCTCGTCCCGACAGCGGCCGAGGCGTTCCGGAAGAGCGAGATCGCGCTGCGGCGATCGCTGACGCTCGTGCGCGAAGCGCTTCGCGGGAAAGCGCTCAAGGCGCTCGTCCAGCTGCTGAGCTTCCGCGCGCGCGTGCTGGCCGAGACGATCGATCACGCCGAGCTCGTGGCCCTCGCTCGTGAAGCGTTGCCGCTCGTCGAGGACAGCGGTGACGCGGAGCCGCGCGAGTTCTTGCGGGCTGTCCTCGAAGCGGAGGGGCAGGGCGCGTCGTTCGACGACACGGCGTGGGAGAACGAGGCCGTCGGCGCACATCGTCGCGCGGATCTCGCGATCATGGCGATCACGTGGGCCACGGCGAAGGACCCCGTGCGTGCGAGCGACATCTTCGTGCGATGTCGCGAGCTGTTCGAGCAGGTCGGCGATGAGACGCTGTCGGTCCAGCGGTGGACGCTCGGCCTCGACGCGTTCGCAACGGTTCACCGAGCCGGCGCGCCGCACCGCTTCGACGTCGAGGCGGGCGTGATCGCGCGCGCGCTCGAAACGGGCAGCAACAATCAGGAGCTCGCGGTGCTCGCCGAGCTGAGCCAGCTCGTCCGCGAACGGGACGTCTCGGCGATCGAGGATCTGCTCCTCTACGCGACCCTCTTGCTCCGCCGTGGCGCCGGAGTGAATGCCACCAAGGCGGGCGACTTCGGCGAGAGCGTCGCGGAGTTTGCAACCGGCCTCGCCGTCGCGGTCGCGTTGCAACTTCCGCAGGCAGCCACGTCGCTGCTCGACGCGATTCGCGACGCGGTGATCGAGGACGGGACCTATCGCGCGGGTCTCGTCGCGCTCCGTGTGACGAGCCCGCGCTTGCCGGATCTCGAGCAGCTCCTCGGCGAGCGAGCGCAGCTCCTCGCGTGGGAGCTCGGCAAGCACGCGATGGCGAAGCTCGCGAGGTCGCCCGCGCCGCCCGACGCTCACCTCATGGCCCATCAGCTGGTCAAGGGCGTGCGCTTCGGCGCCGCGGTGATCGCCGGGGCACGCCTCGACACGAGCGCTGCGATCGATCCGGGAGCCACGCTGCGTGCGTCCGCAGATCGCGGGCTGTCCGACGAGTGGATCATGGCCGGCTTCGCGCGCGCGGATTCGCGACTCGCGGGAGACAGCGACGCCGTACGCGCTGCCAACCGGCGGCTCCAGCTCGACACGCAGATCCGCAGCACGTGGGGACGACACGCTCCGCTCCCCGCGGCGCCGTCGGTGGCGGAGCTCCAGCGGGATCTTCCCGACGATGTCGCGGTGCTGAGCCTCTACATCGGTCGCGATCATCTCGGCAACGCGTCGCTGTTCTCGCTCGGCATCACCAAGGAGTCGGTCGTTCCGAGCGTCACGCAGACCAACTTCGAGGGCGCGCTGACGATCCTCGAGGATCGCGAGACCGGGCAGCGCGCGATCCAGTCGACCCTCGCCACGCTCGTCGCGGGGGCGCGCGAGGCGATCCGTGAATCGCCGCCACGCGTCGCCCTGAACGACGAGGGTGTCGCGGCGATGTCGCCGATCGCGGGCATGTTGAAAGGTGCGCTCCACTTCCTCTCCGAGTGCGAGCGCGCCCACAAGAAGCGCCTCCTGCTCGCGTCGCACGGAGCGCTGCACTTCTTCCCGTTTCATCTCCTCGGTGACCGCGCGGCGCCGCTCGCCGAGCGTTGGCAGATCACGCACGTGCCGTCGCTGCTCGCGCTGTCACGGCGTTCACCCGAGCTGCGCGAGCGATCGCTGTGTGCGCTCGGCCTCGACTACGTCGCGGATGCGTCGAACCCGCACGGTCTCCCGATGCTCGCCGCATCACCCGAGGAAGCCACGGAGTGTGCGAAGGCGTTCGGGACCGAGCCGTTCCTCGACGCAGCGGCGGTGCCGGCGCGTCTTCACGAAGGGCTCGCGGCCGCGCGCTACGTTCACTTCTCGGGGCACGGGGAGATCGACGTGATCGCACCGGCGTTCCAGACGCTGTTCTTCGCGCCCGACGGAGATCGCGATGGACGCGTGTTCGCGCACGAGCTGATGGCGCGCTCGTTCGCGGGGTGCGAGCTCGTGTCCCTCAGCGCGTGCGAGAGCGGACTCGGCCGCTTCGACCTCGCCGACAATCTGATGGGGATCTCGGCAGCGCTGCTCTCGGGCGGTGTTCGCTACGTGATCGCCACGCTCTGGGAGGTCAGCGACGCATCGGCGCGGCTGTTCTTCCGCACGCTGTACGAAGCGCTTCACCGCGGTGCGAGCTGCCACGGTGCGTTCGATCTCGCGCGCCAAGCGACGAGGACGCGCTACCCGGCGTATCGCGATTGGGGTGCGTTCATCATCATGGGACATGAAGGAGGGGAGAAATGAGCAAGGGGTATTCGCTGCACATCGGATTGAACGCTGTCGATCCGGATCACTACGAGGGATGGGATGGCGCGCTCAACGCCTGCGTCTCCGACGCCACGTCGATGGAGGAGATCGCGAGGAGCCGAGGCTTTGACGCCACCAAGCTCCTCGACGACGACGCCACGCGCGAGGCGGTGAAGGACAGGCTCGACGAGCTCGCCGCCACACTCGTCGCGGGTGACAAGCTCGTGATCTCGTACTCGGGCCACGGCGGCTCCGTTCGTGATCGCAACGGTGATGAAGACGACGGGCTCGACGAGACGTGGTGTTTGTGGGACGGGCAACTCCTCGACGACGAGCTCAACGTTCACTACACGAAGTTCGCGCCAGGCGTCCGCATCGTTGTCTGCTCCGACAGCTGTCACAGCGGAACGGTCACGCGAAATCCGATGGGGATCGCGATTCCGCAGGGTGCGCGCATCATGCCGCTCGATGTCGTGCGGCGCGTCTACGGCAAGCACGCGGCGATGTACGACGCGCTTGCAGGTCGACATGCCGAAGCAGGTACGCGACCTCGTCAAAGCGAGCGTCATCCTGTTGTCGGGCTGTCAGGACAAGGAGTTCTCTCTCGACGGACCGTTCAACGGTGCGTTCACCACGCGGCTCTTGCAGGTGTGGGACAACGGGAAGTTCGACGGAACGTACGAGTCGTTCCACGCCGCGATCCTGGCGAAGATGCCCGAGAGTCAGCAGCCCAACCTGTTCGAGATCGGCGTCGGTAGCCAGCGCGCGCGACGACCGTTCGCGATCTGAGCGTGGAACGGTACGCGCGGCGCTAGCATTCTCGGACATCGCCGCGGATGGGCTATAACCGGTGCGATGTATCGCCTGCTCGCGCTCGATCTCGACGGAACGCTGCTGCGGCGCGACCACACGGTCGACGAGCGTGATGTCGCGGCGATCAACGAGCTGCAACGCGCCGGCGTGACGGTGACGATCGTGACAGGACGCCTGCACTCGGGCTCGGTCGCGGCGGCGCGCGCGTGTGGCATCGAGGGTGCGATCGCGTGTGTGGAGGGGAGTCACCTCGTGGAGGTCGCGTCGAGCACGACGCTGTTGCACCACCCGATCCCGCCCGAGACCTCGGCGCTGCTCCGGCAAACGCTCGGCGCCAACGGCCTCGCGCAGTTCGTGTTCGACGCCCAGGGGATCCATCACGATCATGCGGGCGCGCCGTACGCGCACTACGTGAGCACGTGGTCGCCGAACCTGCGGGTCGTGGAGGAAGACGAAGCGTGGCAAACCGCGCCGCTCGCGGCGGTCGCGATCGGTGACGAGGCGCAGGTCGCGGCGGCGGCGGCCACGCTGCGCGCGCACGCCGATCGGCTGTTCTCCGTGAACTTCCAGGTGTGGACGATCGAGGGCAAGTACGCGGTCCTCGCGCGCGCCGCGGGACCGAGCAAAGGCACCGCGCTGCGCGAGCTGTGTGCGCGTGTCGGTTGTTCGGTCGACGAGGCCGTCGCGGTGGGCGATTGGATGAACGACGTACCGATGTTCGAGGTCGCAGGGCGCTCGTTCGCGATGGGTGGTGCGCCGGAGGCCATCTCGTCGAAGGCGACCGACGTTCTCGAAGCAGCGAGTGGCGGTGGCGGTGGCATCGCAGAGGCGATCAGGCGAGCATGGGGCTAACCCCCGTTGGCTGCCGAGCGTAAGAAGAAGCGGAAGTACGGAAAGAACGACGGCGTGTTCGCGCTGTCGCGCAAGTTCACGCTCACGCCGATCACGCACGCCGCGCCCCTCGAAGGTCCGTTCCTCATCGAACCCGCGTGGGACGGGCATCGCGTGCTCGCGACGCGCATGGGAACGCAGGTCCGCCTCGCTGCGATCGACTATCGCGATTGGACGCAGACGTTTCCCGCCGCGGCGGCGGCGCTCGGCAAGCTCGGTTCGTCGTCGGTGGCGATCGACGGCATGATCTGCGTGTTCGACGAGCACGGGAGGCCGTCGTTCGATTCGCTACGCGCGAAGGTGCAATCCGGCAGCCCGGTGCTGTCCGCCGCGCTCATCTGCTGGGACCTCCTGTGGCTCGACGACGTGGATCTGCGCGCGTTGCCGCTGCGCGAGCGGCGCGAGCGTCTCGTCGCCCTGCTCTCCGAGGCGCCGAAGGCGATCTTGCCGTCGCAGGCGCTCGAGGGCGCGCCGTCCAAGGTGCTCGCCGCCGTCGCTGCGCACGGGATCCGCTCCGTCGTGGCGCGAAACGCGGAGAGCACGTACGACGACGCATGGACGGTGCATGGCGAGCCCGTCGATTGGCAGCGCTCGCTGTCGCCGCCGCCGCCGATCTCGAACGCGGACAAGGTGCTCTATCCGCGCGACGGCATCTGCAAGCGCGACATCATCAGCTACTACCGCGACGTCGCGCCGCTGCTCGTGCCGCAGCTCGTGGATCGCCCCGTGGTGATCCAGCGCTGGGTCGACGGCATCGACGAGTTCGATTGGTACCAGCATCGCGTACCACCGCGATCACCGGACTACATACGCGCGGCGTGGGTCGATGGCGTGCGGCGGATCGTCGTCGAGAATCCCGACGCGCTGCTGTGGATGGTGAACCAAGCGGGCCTCACGTATCACGGCTTCGCGTCGCGGCTCTCGTCGCTCACCGAGCCGGACTACGCGATGATCGATCTCGATCCTGGCGATCGCACCTCGTGGTGGGAGGACATGATCGATGTCGCGCTCGGCATTCGCAAAGTGCTCGAGCTGCTCGAGCTCCCGAGCGTCGTGAAGACGAGCGGGCAGCGCGGTCTCCATATCTTGATCCCGCTCGCGCCCGGTCACGACTTCGTGCAAGCCGAGACGCTCGCGCGAGGCATCGCGACGCTCGTGCAGACGCTCGTCCCCGACAAGGTCACGCTCGAGCAAGAGAAGGAGAAGCGCGGCGGCCGGCTGCTGATCGATCACAAGCAGTTCGTGGCCAAGACGCTCGTCGTCCCGTACTCGCTGCGCGCCGTCGATGGGGCGCCGGTGTCCACGCCGCTCGCGTGGGAGGAGGTATCGCGCGAGCTGACGCCGAAGTCGTTCTCGCTTCGCTCGCTGCGCGTTCGGCTCGAGGAGTACGGCGATCTCGCGGAGCCGCTCCTCGAGGGAACCGCGCAGCTCGCTCCGGCGCTCGCGCAGCTTCGTGCGGCTGGCGCTATCTAGCCGGGCGGCGATCCGGCTCGCTGTCCATCTGCAACAGGAACGCATACTCGTCGGCGGTCTCGCGCAAGTTGTCGAAGCGACCCGCCGCACCCGCGTGGCCCGAGGTCATGTCCGTGACGAGCACGAGCGGATTCGTGTCCGTCTTCGTCGCGCGCAGCTTGGCCACCCACTTCGCGGGCTCGAAGTACTGCACCTGGCTGTCCCACAAGCCCGTGCGCACGAACATCGCGGGGTACGCCTGCGCCCTCACGTTGTCGTACGGCGAGTAGCTCAGCATGTACTCGTACGCGGCGTTGTCCTCGATCGGATTGCCCCACTCCACGAGCTCGCTCGCCGTGAGTGGAATCGATAGATCGGTCATCGTCGTGATCACGTCGACGAACGGCACGTCCGCGATCACGGCGCGATAGAGGTCCGGGCGCTGGTTGACGATCACGCCCATCAAGAGCCCGCCCGCGCTGCCACCACTCGCGAACACGCGGCCCTTCGCGCCGTACTTGTTCTGCACGAGGTGCTCGGTCACCGCGATGAAGTCGGTGAACGTGTTCTTCTTGTGCATCAGCTTGCCGGCGTCGTACCAAGCGCGGCCCCTCTCCTGGCCGCCGCGAATGTGTGCGATCGCGTAGACCCACCCGCGATCGAGCAGGCTCGCGCGTGACGAGCTGAACGACGGCTCGAGCGCGTAGCCGTACGATCCATATCCGTACACGAGTAGCGGCGCCGTTCCGTCGAGCTTCGTGCTCTTGCGATAGACGATCGACACCGGGACCTGCGCTCCATCGCCGGCCGTCGCATGGATGTACTCGCTCGTGTACAGCGCCGGATCGTAGCCGGGTACCGGCTGTTGCTTCAGGAGCTCGCGCTTCTTCGTGGCGACGTCGAGCTCGAACACGGAGCTCGGCGTGGTCATCGACGCGTAGCTATAGCGGACCCGCTTGGACGACGCGTCGGGCGTGTCCCACACGCTCATCACGTACGCGGGATCCTGCGCGTCGATCAGGAATGGTGCGCCCTTTGTTGGCACCACGCGCACCTTGGCGAGTCCGTCGCTACGCACGCCCACGGCGAGGAAGTCCTTGTACACGGCGACATCCTCGATGAACACGCTCGCGTCGTGCGCGACGACGTCCTTCCACGCCGCACGATTGCCGAGGTTCGCGAGGCTCGCTTCGACGACACGATAGTTCTTGGCGTGATCGTTGGTGCGGATCACGAAGCGCCCGCCATGATGATCGACGCTGTAGATGTGCCCGCGCTCTCGCGGCACCACCACGCGCGGCACGCTCGCGGGCTTGTTCGCGTCGATCAAGCGCACCTCGGCGCCGTCGAGCGAGTCGAGCGAGACGACGATGTACGCGTGCGACTTGGTCGTGTCGACGTCGATCGAGTACTCGCCGTCCTTCTCTTCGTAGACGAGCGTGGGGGCCTTCTCGCCGAGCGCGATCCGCATCAGCTTGTCCTCGCGCAGCGTGACCGGATCCTTGGTCGCGAAGAACAGCGTCTTGTCATCGTTGGCCCACGCGAGCGATGGCGCGAGGCCTTCGGCCGTCTCGGGTAACATCGCGCCGGTCTGCAGATCCTTGATGCGCAGCACGAACTGGTTGCGCCCGACGACATCCTCGACGTACGCGAGGAGCCGGCCGTCGCGACTCACCGCGTACGTTCCGATCTTGTAGAACGCGCGTTCGCCAGCGAGCGCGTTGGCGTCGAGCAGCACCTCTTCGGCCGCCGTCATCACTCCTTTGCGCCGGCAATAGATCGGATGCTGCTTCCCGGTCTCGAAGCGCGTGTAGTACCAGTAGCCCTCGTCGAGCGTGGGCACGCTCGCGTCGTCCTCTTTCATCCGCGCGCGCATCTCGGCGAGCAGCGTGTCGCCGAGCGCCGCCGATGGTGCGAGCACCTTCTTCGCGTACGCGTTCTCGGCGTGGAGGTAGGCGAGCACCTCCTTGTTCGTTCGCGTGTCGTCGCGCAGCCAGTAGTACGGATCGATCCTCGGCGGCCCGTGCGGCGACGTCAGCGTGTGCGGAACCGTCTTCGCGATCGGCGGACCGCCGGGCTCGTTCGGCGCGACGACCCCGACGTCGTGTGGCGCGACAGGGCGCGGCGCCGGTGAGCTACACGCGAACGCAAGGCTAACGAGCAGGAGGCCGCGCATGCAGCCGCTGTATCACGTCCCGCTCTGCTCGGCGTAGTACGCCTTCTGCGCCGGGTAATACTCGTCGAACGCCGGCAGCTTCTCGCCCGCGCGATACGCGACGAGGTTGTCCAGGTAGTACTCCCACCCCGGGCCGATCTCGCCGATGCCCGCGCCTTTCAGATCGGTCAGGTGATGCACGAACGTGAGGTGCGTCGCGCCGTTCTCCTCGCGCAGCGTGAGCTCGAGACTCCAGTTCCCGTGGTCGCCGAGCGTGGTGATCGCCAGGTGTCGCGGGGCCTCACAGCGATCGATCCGCGCGTTCGACCACGCATCTGTCTTCTCGAACACCATGAGCACGCGGATCGTGTTGCCGGGCTTCGCATCGCCCTCCCACCTGCCGAACCAGCGCTCGGTTCGCTCGGACGTGGTGACGCTATCCCACACGTCCTCGATCGGTGCGTTGAACGTGCGGGTCAGAATCAGATCGTTCCCGCTCACTCGTCCTGTCGGCTGCTTCATGTTGCCTCCTTCGTTCTCGCTTCGTGCGATGCACTTCCGTGTCGAGCGCCATGAGCCGGCGCTCCCACACTGCCGCGCGGTCCTCGCGAAGCTCCGCGATGAACGCCTCTAGCGGCGCGAGCGCGTCCAACTCGAGCCGATATACGCGCTCGCGTCCCTGCGCCTCGTCCACCACCAAGTTCGCCTCGCGGAGCACGCGCAGATGCCGGCTGATCGCAGGCCGCGTGATGTCGAACGCCCCAGCGATCGCACCCGCGCTCAGCGGCCGTTCGCGCAGCATGCGCAGGATCTGGCGCCGAGTCTCGTCTGCGAGGGCCTGCGCGACCAAATCCACGTCTATCGTGTAACCGGTTGGTTACGCGATGTCAAGGCTGCAAGGCTCAGGGCGCGTCGCCGAAGTCGCACGCTGACAGGCCCGGGCACACGAGGTCGAACGAGCCCTTCACGCGGATGGCCTTGTTGCCGGGGACGAGCTTGCCCGATAGATCGATCGTGCCCGCGATGTGCCGCGCATCGATCGCGGTGATCTCCACGGTGCCCGACGGATCGCCGAGCGACGCGGTCCCCATGGTCATGAGCACGCTCGCGCCGTCGGACTTGCCTTTCAGGAACGAGAAGGTCTTGGGCGCGAACGGCATTCCGTCGAGCTTTCCGCCGCCGGGCATGAGCTGGAAGCGGAACTTGTCGCCCTTGCACGTGATGACGTAGCCATCGACGCCCATCATGTTCTTTCGCTCTTCGGGCGTGTACCAGTACGCGACGTTGGTGGCGTCCTTGCCGCCCGGCGAGGATTGCGAGGCGGTGACCTGGCCGGTGACCTCGATGTCGCACTTGCCGAGGTCCTCCGGCGGCGGGGCCTTCTTCTTCTTGGGCGGAGGCGCGGGCGCTTCGCTCGGGCGCTCGGCTTCCGGTTCGGGCTTTTGTTGGGTGTAGTCCTCTTTTTCGGGGCCACACGCGACGAGGAACACCAACGTCGAAACGGTCGCGAAGCTGCGCATGTGACGACAGTAGCCGTATAGTCGGGTCCCTTGCACGTTACGGAGCTGTTCGACGTCATCTTCCGGTGGGCGCACCTGATCGCGGGGATCATGTGGGTGGGCAACTCGATGTTGTTCAATTGGCTCGACCGCAACCTCGAGAAGAGCAAAGAGCTCGGGCGCCTCAGCCAGGGCAAGATCTGGATGCTGCACTCGGGCGCGTTCTACGAGACCGAGAAGAAGCTGCTGGCGCCCGGCGAGATGCCGGCGATGCTGCACTGGTTCAAGTGGCAGAACTTCACGACGTGGGCGACCGGCATCTCGCTGTTCATCATCGTCTACTACTTGAACAGCACGGCGTACCTGGTGGACCCGTCGCTGCACGACATCTCGCGCGGCGTGGCGCTGACGCTCTCGATCAGCGCGGTGTTCGTCGCGTGGCTGCTCTACGACCTGCTCTGGCGAACGCTCGGGGAGAAGGCGCCCACGGTCGCCACGGTGATCACGGTGGCGATGCTGTTCGCGTCGATCTTCGTGTTCTCTCAGTTCTTCAGCGGGCGCGGCGCGTACATGCAGATCGGCGTGATGATCGGAACGATCATGACGGGCAACGTGTGGATGGTGATCGTGCCGTCGCAGCGCGAGCTCGTGAACGCCACGAACGAAGGACGCGAGCAGGATCCGACGCTGTCGATTCGCGCGAAGCAGCGCAGCATCCACAACAACTACCTGACGTTCCCGCTGCTGTTCATCATGGTCTCGAACCACGTGCCAGCAGCCACGTCGCACTCGCTGAACTGGTTGGTGCTGATCCTCGTGATGATCGGTGGCTCCGGCGTGCGGCACTTCATGAACGTGCGCTACCTCGGCGGCGGCAAGGAGCTCGCGAAGTCCGCGTGGCTCGGGCCGGCGGTCGCCGCCGGTGCGTTCACGATCGCGGCGTTCATGGTGGTGACGCGGATCGATCCGCCGGGCGTCGAGGATGCGGCGATGCCCGTGTCGTTCAAGCGAGCACACGAGATCATCGCGCTGCGCTGCGCCCCCTGCCATTCGGCGCGACCGATGGACGACATGTTCACGACCGCACCAAATGGCGTGGTCCTCGATACAGCTCCGCAGATCAAAATGATGGTCGACCGAATTCAGTTCCGTGCCGTCGAGAAGCGCGGAATGCCGTTTAACAACAAGACCAACATGACCGACCAGGAGCGCGGCGAGCTCGGACGTTGGATCCGCGACGGCGCTCTCCTCGAATAGCCTCGAAGCGACTTCGTAATTCGCCTCGCTAACCGCGCTGCCGTTGTTCGTTCGGCGCACAGCGACATTGTTAGAATCGTCGAGGATCCAAGACGCGCGAGCTGTGGGACCGTAGGGCGATGCCCGCGACGAGTCGACTGCGAGCGGACCGGATCGATCCGCATGATCGATCGGTGGATCTGCCCGCGCCATTCACGCCGCGGATCGCCAGCGGTAGCTCGACGCTGCAGGCGCTCCTCGAAGAGGACGAGCGCTTCGGTCCGTACACGGTGCACGAGTCGCTCGGTGAAGGCGGCATGGCCACCGTGCATCGCGCCGAGCGCGAAGGCTGGGAGCGCAACGGTCAACGCGCACCGATCGCACTGAAGCGATTGTTCCGCGAGCTCGGCAACGACTCGCAGTTCGTCGAGGGCTTCTTACAGGAAGCGCGGCTCGCGAAGCTGCTCGATCACCCGAACATCGCGCGCAGCTACGAGCATGGAAAGATCGACGACCAGTACTTCATCGCGATGGAGTACGTGCCCGGACCGACGCTGCGCGCCGTGATGATCCAATCGCGCACGGCCGCCGGCGCGATTCCGATCCGCATCGTCGTCGAGATCCTCACGCAGCTCTGCGACGCACTCGCGCACGCGCACGGTCTGTGCGACGAGCGTGGGCGATCGCTCGGTCTCGTGCATCGCGACGTGACGCCGGCCAACGTGATCCTCTCGACGAGCGGCGTCGTGAAGCTCATCGATTTCGGCATCGCCAAAGCGGCGCGCTCGCGCGTGCAGACGCAAGCGGGCTACATCAAGGGCAAGGTCAGCTACATCGCACCGGAGTACACGCGCGGGCGCCTCGATCACCGCGCGGATCTGTTCGCGGTCGGCGTGATCGCACACGAGATGCTGACGGGACGCCGGCTGTTCGACGGCAAGACGCAGGGCAGCGTGGTCGTGAAGGTGCGCGACCTCGCGATCCACCCGCCGTCCTACTACGACCCGAAGATCCCACACGAGCTCGACGACATCGTGATGCTCGCGCTCCAGCGTGATCCGGACAACCGGTGGCAGAACGCATCGGCGATGCGCACCGCGCTCGCGAATGTCTCGCGTCAGCTCGGGAAGCCGGTCACCGGCAAGGAGCTGCGCACGTGGGTCGAGTGGGCGTTCACGCGCGAGCCGTGGCGCGATTCGTTTGTCGGCGAGATCGTCGATCGCCTCGACACGTCGGTGTCGTCGAACACGATGACGCTCTCGCCGGATGACTTCGAGGTCCTCGAGGAGTCGTCGACGCGTCCGATGCGTCGCGTGCAGCAAGCCGCGTTGCTCGCGGACTCCGAAGCGTCGTATCCCGGCTCGCGCGGCGTTTCGTTCTCCTCGAAGCGCGAGAACATCGTCGCTCGTCCCGCGATCGAACGCGCAGCGGATCCGACGCTGTCCGAGTCAACCGCATCGAAGCGCACGCAGACCCCGAAGCGGTCGCGTCGCTCGCGGATCTTGCTCGATCGCTTGGACACCGCGCGCGACAACGTGCTCGATGGCTGGGCGCCTCCGACCGGCACCGCCCTCGTGCGGCCGAACGCACCGACGCGGTCGTCGCTCCCGTTCCTGCTCCTCGTGCTTGTCCTCGCGGTAGGAGTCGCGACCGCTGCGTTGACTGGCTACCTGCCGTTTCCCAGGTGAGGTCCGAACCGTAGGGGAGACCCCACCCGTTGCAGACAATCGACCCCGGATCACCGGCGCGTAACCCGTAGGGATCACACGGGTGCGATCGAGGTATGCTGCCTGCATCGAGAGGGACCGGATGACGTCGGGAACGCAGATGCTCGGGCTCGTGGCGGTGGTTGCCGCCTCTGGGCTCGCCCAGGCCTGCACGTTTCCAGCGCCGTCCAAGGAGTACGCCTGCGAGGTCGACACGGACTGCGATCCAGAGCGTGTCTGCTCGTCCACGAAGTACTGCGTTCTTCGATCCGCGATGGAAGTCGACGCCGGGCTCCCCGATGCGGTGCCCGATAGCACGCCGATCGACGCGGACCCGTTCGAAGCGACGAAGCTCGCGTGCATCGCCGCCGGCTACACGCTCGAGCCGTCGACCGGCGGCTATTACCGCAAGGTCACCACGAACGCGACGTGGGCCACCGCGACGACCGACTGCAACAACGATGTCGCCGGCGCGACGCACGTGATCACGCTGTCGACGGATGCGGAGGTGACGTTCCAGAAGTCGCTCACGGGTGCGTGGATCGGGTGGACCGATCGGCCAACCGAAGGCATGTGGCACGCGACCACCGCGGAGGACGCGGCCGCGACGCTGAACTACGCGATGTACTGGGCGAACAACCGCCCCGATGGTAGCAACCGCGAGAACTGCGCGATCTGGCGCAACGCGAACCCGATGGGCATCGACGACGTCGAGTGCGATCAGTCGCATCCCTACATCTGCGAGTGCGACGGGCGACCGCCCCTGTAGCGCGAGCGGCATGAAGCGCTGATACTGCGCGCGATGTCTGTTCGCATCGTGCGCTCTACGCGTGTCGTCACCGGCGGTGCGATCACGCCGGCGACCATTCACATTCGCGACGGCGTGATCGATCGCGTCGGCGGTCACGACGATGTTCCAGCGGGGGCAGCCGTCGATGACGTCGGCGATCTCGCGGTGCTGCCCGGCATCGTCGACACGCACGTGCATCTCAACGAGCCTGGCCGCACCGAGTGGGAAGGCTTCGCCACCGCCACGCGCGCCGCTGCCGTCGGCGGCATCACCACGCTCGTCGACATGCCGCTCAACTCGATCCCACCGACGACGACGCGCGAGGCGTTCGCCGCCAAGCGCGCCGCGGCGAAGGGGCAGTGCAGCGTGGACGTCGGGTTCTGGGGCGGCGTGGTGCCGGGCAATGCAGGCGAGCTCGCTGGGCTCGTCGCGGACGGCGTGCGTGGCTTCAAGTGCTTTCTCGTCGACTCGGGCGTCGAGGAGTTCGGCTGGGTCGGCGAGAGAGAGCTGCGCCCGGCGATGCAGATCCTCGCGGGGCTCGGCGCGCCGCTGCTCGTGCACGCGGAGGTGGCGGGGCCGATCGATGAAGCGATGGCGCAGCTCGCCGCGCAGCACGCGGATCCGAAGAAGTACGCGACGTACCTCGCGTCGCGGCCCGGTGCGGCCGAGGAGCAGGCGATCGCGCTCGTGACCGGCCTGTGCCGCGAGACGCACGCGCGCACGCACATCGTGCATCACTCGGCGGCGAGTGCGATCGCGCAGCTGCGATCCGCGCGCGCGGAGGGATTGCCGCTGACGGCGGAGACGTGTCCGCACTATCTGCACTTCGCGGCGGAGTCGATCCCCGACGGAGCGACGCCGTTCAAGTGCGCGCCGCCGATCCGCGATGCACAGAATCGCGAGGCGCTGTGGGCCGCGCTCGCGGAGGGTGTGCTCGATCTCGTCGCGAGCGATCACTCGCCGTGCTCGCCCAACTTGAAGGCGATGGAGCAGGGCGATTACATGGCGGCGTGGGGCGGCGTGGCGGGACTCCAGCTCGCGCTGTCGGTCGTGTGGACCGAGGCAGCGCGGCGTGGACACACGCTCACCGATCTCGTGCGCTGGATGTGTGAGGGGCCCGCGCGCCTCGCGAGGCTCGTCGGGACCAAGGGCGCGATCGTGCCCGGCGCGCACGCAGATCTCGTGATCTTCGACGACAACGGCACGACGACCGTGGTGCCCGAGCGTGTCGAGCACAAACACAAGGTGACGCCGTACGCGGGCGAGCAGCTCCGTGGTGCGGTGCGGGCGACGTATCTGCGTGGACACAAGATTGCCGAGGACGGTCGTGTCCTCGTGAGTGAGACCGGAGCGCTTCTATGACTGCACCTGTTTGGACGGATCTTCCCGATCTCGCGAGCGCCACCGTCGGTGGTGCGACGCTCGCGTGCAACGACGAGTTCTTCGCCGAGAAAGAGAACCTCCTCAAGCCCGAGGAGGCCGTGTGGAGGGAGCACCTCTACACCGATCGCGGCAAGTGGATGGATGGTTGGGAGACGCGCCGCTTCCGTCCCGCGGATGGCGTGGCGCCCGGTCCCGAGAGTGACGTCCACGATTGGTGTCTGATCCGCCTCGGTATGCCCGGCGTCATCCGTGGGATCGTCGTCGATACGGCGTGGTTCCGCGGGAACTATCCGGCGAGCGCGGCGATCTACGCGACGAGCGTCGACGACCCGCTCGATCTGCGCGCGCTCGAGAGCGCCGCGTGGACCGAGATCCTTCCGCGCTCGAACCTCGAGGGCAACACCAAGAACTACTTCGAGATCGCGAACGGCAACCGGTTCACGCATCTGCGCTTGCAGATCTATCCGGACGGCGGCGTGGCGCGCTTGCGCGTGCACGGCGAGGCAGTGCCGGCGTGGAGCACGCTGCGCGCGCTCGGCGGGCCCGTGGATCTCGCGGCGCTCGAGAACGGCGCTGTCGTCGAGACGTGCAGCGACATGTTCTTTGGCTCGCGCAACAACCTCATCAAGCGCGGCGAGCCGATGTCGATGGCCGATGGCTGGGAGACGCGGCGCCGCCGTGGACCGGGCAACGATTGGGCGATCATCCGGCTCGCGGCTGCGGGAACGATCGAGCGCTTGCTGCTCGATACGTCGCACTTCAAGGGCAACGCGCCAGCGCTGTGCACCGTCGAGGGCGTGTATGCCCCGGGCGTCGCAGCGGATCAGCTCACCGGCTGGCGGCCGCTCGTCGCGTCGCCGATGCAGGCGCATACGCGTCACTTCTTCTCTGAGGATCTGCGCCGCATCGGTCCGGTCACGCACCTGCGCCTCTCGGCATATCCGTGCGGCGGTGTGGCGCGACTGCGTGCGTGGGGCAACCTCGTGCCCGAGGCCGCGCCGTCGCTCGCGGTGCTGAACGCGATGACCGCGTTCGACGCGAGCGCCGCGTTCAAGCGTTGTTGCGGCTCGACGAAGTTCGCCGATGCATTGGCCGCGCTGCGTCCGTTCGAGGACACGGCGGCGATGCTACGCGCAGCGGAGCGCGTGTGGTGGTCGCTCGACGAGGCGGCACATCGCGAGGCGTTCAGCGCGCACCCGCGCATCGGCGAGAAGAAGGCGCCCGCGAGCGGTGACACGAAGTGGTCCGCGGGCGAGCAGGGCGGCACCGTCGCTGCGAACGCGAAAACCATGAGCGACCTCGCAGAAGCGCAACGTGTGTACGACGCGAAGCACGGCTTCCTCTACATCGTGTGCGCGACGGGCAAGTCCGCCGACGCGATGCTCGCGGACTGCACCGCGCGCCTCGCGAACGATCCGGCCAGCGAGCTGCGCTGCGCCGCCGAAGAGCAAATGAAGATCACCCGGCTTCGCCTCGCGAAGCTACTCGTGGAGCTCGCATGATCACGACACACGTCCTCGACACGTCCCTCGGCATTCCCGGCAAGAACATCGCGATCGAGCTCGAGCGGCGAGACGGCGCCACGTGGCAGCTCGTCGGCGCGGGCATCACCGACAGCGACGGGCGCCTGCGCACATTGACGCCGCAAGGTCCGGTGCAGCCAGCGACATACCGCATTCGCTTTCAGATCGCGCCGTACTTCGAGTCCCACGGGACGAAGGCGTTCTTCCCGCTCGTCGAGATCCAGTTCACCGTCGTCGACGGCGACGCGCACTACCACGTGCCGCTCTTGCTCTCGCCGTTCGGGTACTCGACGTATCGCGGGAGCTGAGCCTCCCGGCGCTCCCCGCGCTCCCGGCGACTGAACGTCGTACGTGGCTCGCCCGGCGACCCGCCTCGCGATACAACGCCTCGGATGACAACCGCGGCGCGTACCTCCCTCTCCGAGAAGAAGCTGGCGAAAGTGCTCGAGCGCGTGCAGCGCGCTCAAGCGAAGGTGTTCGAGCGCTATCCCGGCGACTCGGGGGCGCGCCAACCGGTGCACACCGTCTACGGCGGCGCGCAGCTGTTCTCGTCGGAGACGGCGAACAAGCTCGGCGAGCTCGCGCTCCGCTCGCTCGACACCTACGCGCCGGACGCTGCCTCGTTCGCCGAAGCGATCGGCATTCGCGGCGACCTCGCACCCAAGGTGTACGAGCGCGTGCGCGAGAAGCTGCGCCGTGAAGCCGTCGAGGACTTTCGCATCGACTTCGAGGACGGATACGGCAACCGCCCCGACGCCGAGGAGGACGGTCACGCCGCGAACGCGGGTGCGCAAGTCGCCGCGGGAATGGCCGCTGGCACGCTGCCACCGTTCATCGGTATTCGCATCAAGCCGCTCACGCGCGACCTCGCGGCGCGCTCGCTCCGCACGCTCGACATCTTCCTCACCGAGCTGCTCGACAAGTCCGGCGGTCGTCTCCCCGAGAACTTCGTCGTCACGCTGCCCAAGATCCTCTCGCGCACCGACGTGACGGCGCTCGTCGACACGTTCGAGCTCCTCGAAGACCGCCTCGATCTCGCGCCCGGCTCGCTCAAGGTCGAGTTCATGGTCGAGACCACGCAATCGATCTTCGATCCCAAGGGCCGCTCCATCCTCCCGCGCCTGCACGACGCCGCCAAAGGCCGCCTCACGGGCGCGCACTTCGGAACGTACGACTACACCGCGAACTGCGACATCACCGCCGCGCACCAGCGTATGCGCCACCCCGCGTGCGACTTCGCCAAGCACGTCATGAAGGTCACGTTCGCCGGCACGGGCGTCACGCTCTCCGACGGGGCGACCAACATCATGCCGGTCGCTCCGCACAAGGGCAAAGACCTCACCGACGAGCAGAAGCGCGACAACAAAGCCGCCGTCTACGCCGCGTGGCGCCTCCACGCCGACGACGTTCGCCACTCGCTCGTCAACGGCTTCTACCAAGGTTGGGACCTCCACCCGGGCCAGCTGCCCACGCGCTACGGCGCCGTCTACGCGTTCTTCCTCGACGGGTTCGCCTCCGCGAGCGAGCGCCTCTCGAACTTCGTCAACAAAGCCGCGCAAGCCACGCTCGTCGGCGACGTGTTCGACGACGCGGCCACCGGCCAGGGCCTCCTCAACTACTTCCTCCGCGGCATCGCCTGCGGCGCGGTCACCGAGGACGAAGCGCTCGCGACCGGCCTCACGCTCGACGAGATTCGCTCGAAGTCGTTCGTGAAGATCATGGCCGCACGCCGCGGTCAGTAATACGGCTTCTCGCGTTTCGGATCGGGACGTACGGCGCGCGCCGACCTGCCGTACGTGTAGCCAACGCTGATGCCGAGCTGCAGCTGCGTGAAGTCGTCGGCGCCGAACTGCCAGCGCCGCGTGGCGCGCACGTCCACGCCGACGCGCACGCCCCACACGTCCAGGCCCACGGTCGCCATCGCGATCGGTCCAAACACGCCGACGCCGGTATCCCCCGCGACGTTGTCGATCGTGAGCGCATGAACGCCGATGCCCAACATCGCGCGCATCGCGTACGCACGGATGCCGGTGGTCAGCACGAGGGGCAGCGAGAACCCCTGGTCGTCCTCGTCGCGCCAGTACTCGAGCCCGCCGACGAGGCCGACGATCGGACCGACCGTCCCGTGGGGCCACATCACGGGCAGCAACTCGTACTCGAGCCGAGCCATCCAGCCGTCGCTGGCCCACCCCAGCACGGCGCTCGCGCCGATACCGCTCGGGGGATGCTGGTCCCCATGCACATCCTCGGGGGGTAGGGGCTTGGCCTGCGCCTCGTGAACACCCACACCGACGACAAGGACCAGGGCAAAGCCAAGCGACCGCACGGGTTCTAAAACGTCTCGCGCGGCCACGTGCTTACACCGTTGCGGCGAGGCGTCGGTTCGGGTAGAAAACCGGCTCACTCGGTGGTCATAGCTCAGTTGGTAGAGCGCCAGGTTGTGGTCCTGGATGTCGCGGGTTCGAACCCCGTTGATCACCCCAAGTTTCTCTAACCGCCTCAACCGTTCTCGGGATCGCCGGTTTCCAGCGGCGCACGCGCGGGGACGATCGTCACGATCTCGATCGCGTCTGGGCGCAGCCGATAGAGGATACGGTTCCAGCTGTCGACGAGCTCGCGAAGCTGCGGATGGCCGTACTCGGGAACGGCTCGCCCGAGTTGACCGTGCTGTTCGAGGCGGGCGACGCGGCGGACCAGCGTCTCCACGATCTCAGCGGCACGCTCCGCCGAGTAGCGCTCCGCGAGCTTCATCTCGAGTGCGGTCAGCGCGAAGACCGCTTCGTCCGACCAGACAATCTTCATCCTCGGCTACGCGCGCGTCGTTGCTCCTGGAGATAGCTCAGGACTTCTTGCGTCGTCCGCGTCCGTCCCGCATCGATATCGGCGCTGCCACGCTGAACCGACTCGCCCACCTGGTTTTCGTACTTCACGTAGTCGCGAAGCGCCGCATTCGCGAGCTCATCGAGCGGACGCCCCGACCGGTCCGCGAGCTTGCGCAGATCGTTCTCGACGTCCTCGTCGAGGGTCACGTGCTCCGCGGGCTTGCCCATACCTCGACTGTAGCAGGCATCCACGGGCACCGTCCGAGCTAGGCTCGTCGACGAACCGGCGCGAGTGCCGGACGCTTCGCAGCTTTGCCATCGCCGGTCGTGCGGCCGCGCAGTCGTCGCCAGGCCCACGGTGCGACGAAGCGCGCGATCCAGGCGAGGTCGACCGCGAGCTCGTCGCGGCGGCGGCGCGGGGACATCGGCGCGGGTGGATGCGCGAGGCCGGGTTCGACGCCGGGGACACCGAGCATGAACGCGAGCTGCGCGGCGATGCGCGCGTGGCCTTCGGGATTGCCGTGCAGGCGATCGACGGCCCACATGCGCGGATCGTGCGCGAGCTCGAACGACGCGAGATCGAGGAGCAGGGCGCCCGCGTGGTCGGCCTCGTCGCGGATCGCGGTGTTCAGGTCGTGCGTGCGCGTCGAGAGGGCGCGCCCGAGCTTCATGCGGCGTGAGACGTCGGGGATGGTGAACGTGATCACCGTGGTGCCGATCGCGCGGAGCTCGCGCAGCATGGTGCCGACGTGCCCCGCGACGCGCGTCGCACTCCAGTTGCCGCGGAGCAGATCGTTCATGCCCGCGACCACCGTGGCGAGGTCGGGCTGCATCGCGAGAGCGGGCGCGAGCTGCGTCTCGCGGATCTCGCCCGCGCTGCGGCCGCGCACGGCGAGGTTCGCGTACGCGAGGTCGGGCGACTGCGAAGCGACGTGCTCCGCGAGCCGGTCCGCCCAGCCGCGATATCCGCCGCTGTCGTCTCGATCGTCGAGGCCTTCGGTGCTGCTGTCACCGAGCGCGACGTACCGCGAGAACATGCGTGGACTATAGGCTGGCCGCCTCGCAACGAGCACTTGATCGCGTCAGCTTTACATCGTAAAACGAGCGTCGGCATGCAGAGTCACCTCCTGGCGCTCGGCCTCGGCGTCCTGACGTGGACGTTCCTCGAGTACGTGATCCATCGCTGGATGGGGCATGACCGTCGCTTCAAGCGGACACCGTTCGGCGTCGAGCACATTCGGCATCACATCGAGGGCAACTACTTCGCGGCCACGTACAAGAAGGTGCTCGTCGCGGCGATCGTTGCGCCGGTCGTCGCGGTTCCCGCGGTCGCCGTGGCGGGGTGGACGTGTGGCCTCCTCTACGTCGCGGGCTTCATCGCGTTCTACGGGGTGTACGAGCTGCTCCATCGTCGCGAGCACACCCACGCGGGCTTCGGTTGGTACGGCCGCTTCCTCCGCCGGCACCACTTTCACCATCACTTCGTGGACGGCCGCAAGAACCATGGCGTCACCACGCCGCTGTGGGACTTCGTGTTCGGCACGTACCAGCATCCGTCGCAGATCAAGGTGCCGCGCAAGCTGTGCATGCCGTGGCTGATCGATCCCGCCACCGGGGATGTTCACGCGGCGCACGCGCAGACATACTCGCTGCGGTGACTCGCACGAAGCGCAAGGCCGACCCGGGGCTCTCGCACGAGTCGATCCGGACGGCTGCGCTGCTCCTGATCGATCGCGGCGGCCTCGACGACTTCAGTACGCGCAAGCTCGGACGCGAGCTCGGCTGCGAGGCGATGGCCATCTACTGGTACTACAAGAGCAAGGACGAGCTGCTCGACGCCGTGGTCGACGAGATGCTGAAGCCGGTCGCGAACGTGGTGCTCGCGCCGCCGAGCTCGGACTGGATCGAGATCCTGCGCGCCGTCGCGCACGCGTATCGCAAGGTCGCGCTCGATCACCCGCTCGCGTTTCCACTCCTCGCGACACGCCGGTTGACGAGCGAGTCGAGCTACGCGTTCATGGAGCGCTTGTTCGAGCTCGGCAAGCAGCAGAACGTCGAGGACAAGGTCGCCGCGCGCTTCTATCGCGCCGTCGCGTCGTACGTGAATGGCTTCGCGCTGAACGAGCTCGCCACGCTGCACGGGCCCAGGCCATCGGCGGCGCTGCGTCGCAAGTACGCGCGCGTCGCTGCGGTCCACGAGTTCCTCGAGCCGCCGCATCTCGACGAGCTGTTCGAGCAAGGCCTCGAGCTTCACCTCGACGCGCTCGCCGCGACCGCGGGGGACCGCGCGTCGTCTACGTCAGCGACGCGAAGTACGCGACGAGCTCGGGTTTGATCGCCTGCATCGCACGCGCGCGATGCGAGAGGTCACCCTTGGGGCCCACGCCGAGCTCCGCGAAGGTCTTGCCGAGCGCGGGAAACAAGAACAGCGGGTCGTAGCCGAACCCGCCGGTGCCGCGCGCTTCCTCGAGCATCACGCCTTCACACACACCGTCGGCGGTGATGGTGCGCGCGCCGAGCGGGCCGCGCACGTCGGCGAGCGCGAGGCAGCAGCGGAACCGAGCAGTCCGCGCCTCGGGAGGCACGCCTGCGAGCGCTGCGAGGAGCTTCGCGTTGTTCGCGGCATCACCCGCGCCTTCGCCCGCGTAACGCGCGCTCCACACGCCCGGCGCGCCACCGAGCGCGTCGACCTCGAGGCCGCTGTCGTCGGCGAGCGCGGGCAAGCCGGTGACCTCCGAGACCTCGCGCGCCTTCTTGATCGCGTTGCCGGTGAACGTGTCGGCATCTTCGACGACATCGGGGATCGCGCGACCGATCCGCTCCTGCGCTTCGTCGACGCCGAGCACGACGATGCCGCCGATGCCGTCGAGCAGCTGGCGCAGCTCGACGAGCTTTCCCTTGTTGCGCGTCGCGAACACGAGTGGACGCGTCATCGCGCGAGCACCTCGCGCTGCGCGGCCGCGAGCTCGCGAAGGCCGATGGCGGCGAGATCGAGCATCGCGTTCAGCTGACCGCGATCGAACGTGCCGTGCTCCGCGGTTCCTTGCACCTCGATGAGCTTCCCGCTCTCGTCGCCGACGACGTTCATATCGACCTCGGCCTTGCTGTCCTCGACGTACGGCAGGTCGAGCACGCACTCGCCGTTGACGATGCCCACGCTGACCGCAGCGACCGGCGGCATCAGCGCGCTGCGATCGGCGAGCGTGCCGGCCTTCACGAGCTTCTCGATCGCGAGCGCGAGCGCGACCCACGCGCCGGTGATCGACGCCACGCGCGTGCCACCATCGGCGCACAGCACGTCGCAATCGACGTTGATCGTGCGCTCGCCGAGCTTCTTCAGATCCACCGCCGCGCGCAGCGAGCGACCGATCAGCCGCTGGATCTCCTTGCCGCGTCCGCCCGGATCGCGCTTGCTCCGCGTATGCGTCGAGCGCGGCAGCATCGCGTACTCCGCGGTGAGCCAGCCCGAGCCTTTGCCCTTCATCCACGACGGCACGCTCTCCTCGACGCTCGCGGCGCAGAGCACCCACGTATCGCCGAGCTTGATGAGCGCGGATCCTTCGGCGTGCTTCTGGTAGTGCGGAATGATCTCGAGCGGACGGAGCTGATCGGGACGACGGCCATCGAAGCGCATGGCGAAGGTGTACATCCGGTTCGAGCCTCTGCGATAGGCTCGTAGCGATGTCTGCCTCGCCGCTCGCTACGCCGCTGCCATGGGACCTCGTGTCCTCCGCGTACAACGAGGAGGTGGTCCCGCAGCTCGCGCACTTCGCGCGCGAAGCGTTGCGGCTCGCTGCGGCGCCGCCGGGCTCGCGGGTCGTCGACGTGGCGTGTGGCCCGGGGACGCTCGCGTTTCTCGCCGCGAGCGCAGGGCACCGAGTGGACGCGATCGATTTCTCGCCGGAGATGCTCTCGTACCTCGATGCGCGCGCGCTGCGCGAAGGCAACGATCGCATCACGTCACAGCTCGGCGACGGACAGGCGTTGCCGTACGCCGACGCCACGTTCGGCGCCGCGTTCTCGATGTTCGGACTGATGTTCTTTCCGGATCGCGCAGCCGGATTTCGCGAGCTGCGTCGCGTGCTCGTTCCCGGTGCGCGTGCGGTCGTGTCGAGCTGGCCGCAGCTCGAGGAGCATCCGGTGTTCACGCCGATGTTCGAAGCGATCAGCGCCGCGCTGGGATCGCAGCCTTCGCCGAGGAGCGCGCCGCTCGCGACCGAGGACGCGTGCAACGCGGAGATGTCCGCGGCGTTCGGCGGGGTCGAGGTGCATCGCATCGAGCACGTCGAGCGCGCGAGCTCGGCGGACGAGCTGTGGACGCGTCTCTCGCGCACGATGGCGCCGCTGGTCCTCTTGCGAAAGAACCTCGGCGTGCGCTTCGCTGCTGTCGACGAGGCGGCGGCCGCTGCGATCCGGACGGCGGTGGGAGCCGGACCCGTCGAGCTGCCGATGCACGCGTGGCTCGCGGTCGGCGTCGCGGTCTAATCATCTGTGCTGCCAGGACGGAGCAACGAGATCCCGCACGCGGCGGCGAAGAAGCTCGGTATGCCGATCGCGGGTCGTCTGGGCGTCTGGCGTCTTCTGGGCGCTACTCGCTGTCCTTGATCATCTTCTTCGCGATGCTGCGCACGGCCTGCGGATACGCGGGGACGGTCGACGCGACCTTGAGCTCGTGCTTGGGCAAGAGACGCAGCACGCGCATGATCTGATCCGTGCCGAGCCGCGGGTTCGCGAGCAACGCGCGCCGCACCTCGGGGACCTGCAGCCACGTGTTGTTGTTCACGATCACTTCGAGCAGCACGCGTGGAAGCGTGCCGAGGCGCGAGAGTCGCGCGACCTCGGGCGCGGACAGCCCCGGGTTGTGCAACAGCGCCTCCCACACGTTCTTGCCGTACATGCGCTCGACGGCCATGCGCTCCGACGCGCTCGGTCCGCGCGCGACCCGGATCTGCTCGGCGAGCGAGATGCCGCGCAATCGCTCCGTCGAGTTGAGGGCGATGCGACCACTCGCCGTGCGCGCGACCGCGATGTTCTCGTCGCAGTCAGCCGGTGCGTCATCGCAATCGGGCGTCTTCGCGCTCTCCGCGTTGTCGCGGCGATCGCGGTCATCGATGCCACGATCTTCGAGGTCACCGCGGTCGTCGCGCGCATCGAGGCCATCGCCGTCGTCGCGCGCATCGAGGTCGCAGAAGTCGTCGTCGCTCGGCATGGAGCCCGCGACGATGCTCGCTGTCTCGCCTTCGTCATCCAGCGTGATGACCGCGATGCTGGTCCGTCGCGAACGACTCGTGAGCACGCGCTTGCGCCGCTGGTGCGTGGCGGCGACCGCTGCGAGCTCCGTGGGCGTCGACGCGATCTTCGCGAGCTGCTCTTTGAGCGCGGGGCCAAAGCCGACGAGCTCGAGACCGCACCCGGCGACGGGATCGATATAGACGACGCGCGCGTGGAGACACAGCTCGCCGGCGATGCCGCGCACGACGAGATCGATCTCGTCGAGCACGTTGAAGCCACGCGCGGGAACGAACACGCCTCCCGCCGCGAGGTCTCTCGCGAACCTCTCGTCGGCAGCGAGCTCGATCGTGAAGGACAGCCGGGCCAACCCGAGAATGGTACCGCCGTGGGAAACGAGTTACCTCATTGACGTGAACAGCCTATCCGTTATAACGGATGAAGGCAATGAGCATCGTCGAGGTTCACGATGGCTTCCTTCGGGTCGACGACGCCGGCCAGCGCGCCGACTTCCATCTCCGCTGGCTGCGCCACAACTGCGACCTCGATCGCCATCCGCTGACGAACGAGCGCACCGTGGACTCGGCCGACCTGCCGGACAGGCTCGTCGTCGTGAGCGCCACGATCGAGAACGGAGCCTTGCGCGTGGAGTGGCTCCACGATCGCCGCGTCAGCACGTACGCACTGCCCTGGCTGCACGCGAACGCGTACGCGGTGAATCGCGAGCACGTGGACCCGCCATCGTCCGACGTGTCGCGCCTCGAGCTCGTGCGACGCGGCTCGATCGCGGAGCTCGTGCCCGCGATCATCGAGCGCATCGACGAGCTCGGCGCGGTCATCGTGCGCCGTCGCGTGGGCGAGCCCGAGCGCCAGCGGGATCCTGGCCAGGAACCCGCGCGAGAACCCGAGCAAGAAACCGACGCGTGGATCGACGCGCTCGGCAGGCGCGAGCTCCGCGTGATCGAGACGCACTTCGGACGCATCGAGGATCTGCGCACCGACAACACGACCAACGCGAACACCGATCAGCTCGGCTACACCGACGCGGCGGTCGATCTGCACACGGACCAGCCGTTCCTCGATCACCCGCCGCGCTATCAGCTGCTGCAATCGATCCGCGCGGCCGACCAAGGCGGTGACAGCCTCATCGCCGACGCGCGGGCGGCCTATCGTTACCTGCGATCCCTCGACGCGGACGCGGCGGAGCTGCTGCGCACCGTCGAGATTCGCTTTCACCGCAAGCAGAAGGCGTTCGAGCGCGAGGTGCGGTCACCGCTGATCGTCGACGACGGCGAGCGTTTCTTCGTGCGCTCGTCGTACTTCACGATGGCGCCGCACCAGGTGCCGTTCGAGCGGATGGAGGCGTGGTACCGCGCGTACGATCGCTTCGTGCGCCTCGTCCGCGATCCCAAGCATCACTATCGCTTCGCACTCGCGCCGGGAGACGTGCTGCTCTACGACAACCATCGCGTGCTGCACGGACGTACGGCGTTCCGCGGTGCTCGCTGGGTGCGCGGCATCTACTTCGATCGCCGCTGAGCGAATGGCCGCTGAGCGAAATGGCCGCTGAGCGAATGGCCGCTGGGCGACTCGCGCTGAGCGAATCGCTGCCGGCGAGCGAACGCTGCTGGCGATGCCTGACGAGTCGGCGATGCCCGCGTCAGCGAGGTGCGATGAGGATGCTGTCGGCGATGCCCGCGTCAGCGAGGCGCGGTGAGGATGCTGTCGGCGATGCCCGACTTGTTCGTGCTCGGTGCTGCTTCCGAGTACACGCGCGCGGCGCGGCGGCACGCATCGTCGAAGTTCTTCTCGCACAGGATACGCACGCGCAGCCACAGCGCGTCGGCGTGCTCCGAGCGATCCTTCTTGATGAAACGCGCCATGTAGATATCGAGCGTCTTGAGCGCGGCGGCCGGATCCTTCAGCACGCGGCTCTGCAGGTACGCGACGCTGTACATCGCGCGCGCAGCGTCATCGCCGCGACCCGCGCCGGCGAGCTTCAGGTGCTCGACGAGCGCGGCCTGTGGATCTGCGATGCCGAGATCGAGCGCGGGCTGGATCGGCGCCGCGAGCAGCGCTTTGCGAGGATCGTCGTCGTACACGAGCGTCTTCTTCTTGCCCGGGCGATGGGATCCGCTGCCTTCACCCGCGGTGCCTCCCGCCGCGGTGCTTCCCGCGCTCGGATGCGCGGACTCGACGGGCATCTCGATGTCCGTGCGCTCGACAGACATCGTCGTCGTCGATCCGACCGACGAGCCCGCCGCGGCGACCCGCACCGATGGCAGATCCGCGAGCGCGATCTGTCCGCGCTTCGTGGTCCACGCTTGGCCCATCGCCACGCGCACCGCCGACTCGGGCGCCGATCGCTTCATCACGTTCACGGCACCCTCGGTCACGATGACGATGACATCACCGGTGCCATCGCCGTAATCGACGGAGAAGCGCGTGCCCACGACGACCACATCGGTCTCGCCAGCGCGAACGATCAGCGGCGGACGCGCTCCGCGCTTGCCGACCTCGAGCTCCACCTTGCCGCGTGCCATCTCGACGAGCACGCCGCCCGCGGGACGCGTGACGACGAACGTCGTGCCCGGATCGCTCGCGATGCGCGCGTCGCCGATGTCGAGCTTCGTACCCTCGGTCGTGTCGACATGGATCGGCGACTCCACCGCCACGACGGGCGCGGGCACCTTCGACGACGCGAGCTTCCAGCTCGTGACACCCACGGCGACCATCGTCGCGGCGATGATGGCGAACCCGAGCCACGTGTTTCCGCGCGCGGGCGCTCGCGACGTCTGCGCCGCGTCGGTCGCAGCGACCACGATGTTGCGCTCGATGTTGGTCATCCGCTCGTCGGACAGCGGCTCGACGGGGATGCGATCGCGCAAGCTCATGGCGCCTCCTTCTCGACAGAATCGAACGCCACGACGTCACCCGTGGGCACCAAGAACTCGGCGAGCACCGGATCCTCGGCCGCGGCCGTCTCGATGCGCTTTCGCGCGCGCCACACGCGCAGCTTGGTCGCCGTCACCGACGAGCCGACGAGCTTCGCGGTCTCTGCGAGAGAGCGGCCATCGATCTCGTGCAGCGTGAACGCCAAGCGCGCGGCGGGCGAGAGCTCGGCGAGCACCGCGTAGAGGCGCTTCACGCCATCGCGCGCCAACTGTCGCCGCGCACCGTGCGTGCCGCTGTCGTGGATCGCGAGCGACGGCCCGTCGTCGTCCTCGAGCACGTCCGTCTGCACGCGCCGGCCCTTCTGGGTCAGGTAGCGATACGCGACGCGCACGCTCACGCGATCGATCCACGTCGCGAGGCTCGCCTCCGCGCGCCAGTTGCGCAGCGACTGGAACACCTGAAGAAACGCCTCTTGCAGCAGATCGTCCATGTCTCGGTTCGAGCCGAGCACGCGATACAGGCACGCGTGTACGCGGTTGCGATGGCGGCGGAACAGCTCGCGCGTAGCCGCCGGCTCGCCGGTCAGACAGCGGTCGACCAGGAGCACGTCCTCGACGTAAGCAGCCACGGCAGTCACGTAGACCTCATAGTGAACGACAACGCGCGCGCGGTTACACGCGCTTCGAAGATCGTGCAACGTTGCGAGATCGCTTGGAGGTTCGCGCGCGGGCCGGCGTTCGTGCCGGGGCCGCGGACCGCGCGTCGTCCTCGTCGAGCGGCCCGGGGCACACGTCGCGGAGCTTGCACCGCGCGCACTCGGCGCCGCTCCACACGCGGTCGAACAGCGACTGCACCTGATCGAGCAACTGCGCGTCGTCGGTGATCACGCCGAGCTCGAAGTTGCGCTTGCCGCTCCCTTTGGCGCCGAGCCCCGCGCCCGTCCAGTTCGCGCTGCCGAGGTAGAGCAGGGCGCCATCGACGATGACCGCCTTCATGTGCACGCGCGGACATCGCGCGAGCGCGAGGCCACCACTCGCGAGCCGTGGGTGCGCGACGAGCTCCTCCCGAAACGGCCCGCTCGGCAGCTCCGCGTGCAACAGGCGCAGCTCCACGCCGCGCGCCGCGAGCTCGTCGAGCCGCGACACCATCGAGACATACGGAGCGTTCGTCCGCGAGCGCCGCGCGCCGGGCCGCGCTGCGCCTTCGACGAGCATGCCCTTCACGTTGGCGGTCGCGATCCACACGCTCGTGTGCGCGGTCATCACCGCGGCGATCACGCGGTCGTAGTGCGCGCGTCCACCGACGAGCTCGATGTTCACGGCGCGCGCGGGCAGATGCAGATCGAACGGCTCGCGCTCGGTGACATACGCGTCGTCCGCGCGTTCCTGTGCGCTGCGCTTCGGCGCTCTCAGCCGGCGAGCCACGCGCGCGAGCGATGTCGCTGCATCGTCTGCTGTCGCACGCGCCGAGCGCTTCGGCGCGCGCAGCTTCGTGGCGACGCGCGCGAGGGACTCCGCGGCGACGAGTCCACCAGTGGTGGTCACGTCGGGAAGCTCATGCCGAGCGGTGGCGTGGCGACGCAGTGGCCACCGTCGACGACGAGGACGTGCCCCGTGATGTACGCGGCCGCCGACGATCGCAGATAGACGGCAGCGGCGGCGATCTCGTCGATCGCGCCGAAGCGACCGGCGGGGATCGCGGATGCCATCTTCTGCGTGACCTCGCCGGGCGCGAGGCGCTTCATGCCCTCGGTCTCGGCGATCGGGCCCGGTGCGATCCCGCAGACGCGGATGCCGAACTGTCCCCACTCGACGGCGAGGTTCTTCGTCACCGCATCGACGCCCGCCTTGGCCGCGGACGCGTGAACCTGGAGCGGCGTGCCGTGATAGTGGAGCGTGGCGCTGATGTTGAGGATCAGCGCGTCGCGCGTCTTCGACAGCTCCTCGAACGCGGCGCGCGACGTGTTGAACGTGCCGAGGAGATCGATGTTGATGACCGTCGCAAAGCCATTCGGCGACAGCGCGGCGGCGGGCGCGAGGAAGTTGCCGGCGGCGCCGTTGACGACCGTGTCGAGCTTGCCGAACTTGCCGACCGTGGCGGCGATGGCGCGCTTCACTTGCTCGCTATCGCGCACGTCGGCGGCGACGCCGATCACCTCGCGACCCGCCTGCGCGGACAGCTCGCGCGCGGTGGCATCGAGCACCTCTTGCTTGCGGCTGACGATGGCAACGTCCGCACCGAGTCGCGCGTACGCGGCAGCGATTCCGCGACAGATGCCCGTGCCGCCGCCCGTGACGAGGACGACATGGCCGGCCATGGCGTCGGAGCGAAAGATGTCGAGCGGGTCTTGGGGGGCAGGCATGTGCGCATGATGCCGCAGGGCCTCGCGCGCCGCGAAAAAACGGAACCGCTCGCGAGCAGCGTTGTCTAGTGCTCCGAACCCGACGGCGCTGCTTGCAGATCGCGAGCGCGCCTTTGTTCCCAAAGGATTGCTATGCGCTCCATGACAGGTGCGCGATGGGTGAGCTGCGCCCTCGCTGCGATGATCGTTGTTCCCTTCGTTGCCGCGGACTCCACCGCGGGTGGCAAGAAGTCACTCGATGACTGCACGTCGTTCGAGCAAGTCGAGACGAGCGACGAGGCGATGGACCTGACCATCAAGAGCACGTGCTCGATCCCGATCGACTGCTCCGTGTCGTGGCGCGTGGTCTGCGCGCCCGACTCCAAGAAGCGTCGCGCGACCCACCGCGGGTCCGCCAAGATGGCGTTTCCGACGGTGGATACGAAGTCCACGCAGGCATCGGCCGCTGTCTGCGGCGATGACCCGTGGGTCCTCGACTCCATCAACTGGGCCTGCGAGCCCAACAAGGACTAATAATTTTCGTCCGTTAGCGCCTGCGACGCCGATCGCAGTGCACGTACAGCACCACGTTAGATCCAAGACCTGCGTCCTGCGTCTGTAACGAGCACACGACAAATCGAGCTGCTGGTGACGAAGAGCTGAGCTCCACCGCGATCGTGGTGGGCCCAAGCGCTGGGAATACTTCCCCTTCGCACGCATCTGTTCGCTCGTCGTTCCCTCGAGACACACGTAGTATAAGGACGCAGGATCAATGGTCGAACGTCAGGACATCGACGCGCTGATGATCGGCGCGCTCTACGGCGAGCTGACGCCCGCTGAAGAGGCGCGGCTGACCGCGCACCTCGAGTCCCATCCGACCGATCGGACGGCGCTCGATGATCTGCGCGGGACGCGCGAGAAGCTCCAGCAGAGCCGGATCCTCACGTTCCAGTACGAGCCGCCGCAGTCGATCTCGGCGCTCCTGATCCAGGAGGCCTCGCGCCGTGCGCCCAAGAGGCCGGCCGAAGGAGAAGGCTGGTTCGCGCGGTTCGTTCGCTCGTTCATTCAGCACCCGGCGATGGCCGCGGCCGCGATGATCGTCGTGGTCGTCGGCGCGAGCGCGCTCGTGTCGCGGACGGGAAACAAGTTCGCCGAAACGCCCGCGGTCGAGACGTCCAAAGCAACGGACAATCGCGTCGTCGCGATGGAAACACCGGCCGCCGCGCCCGCGGATCAGTACAAGGTCGACCTCGCCAACGGTGAGCTCGAGGACGCCAACGCGGAGAGCAAGAAGACCGAAGGCGCGTCGCAGCAAGCGCTTCCCGAGACAGATCCCAGCGTCGCGTTCTACACGAGCGGCAGCAAGGGCGATGCGCTCGGCGCGGCGAAGCCAAAGCCCAAGACCGACACCGGCCTCGAGCTCCGCCGTCGCGATGCAATGCCGAAGGACTTCGACGAGGCGAAGGTCGTCGCGAGGCGCGAGCCCACGCCCATCGAGTCGAAGCCACGCGCGCTCGAAGAGTCCGCGACCAAGGCTCCGACGACGCGGCAGTCCGCCGAGTCTGCGGGCCCATCGTCGCGTGGTGCTCGCGAGCAAGCGGGGTACGTCGCGGACGGTCGTGTGGCTGGGGGTGGCGCAGCACCCAAGACCGGAACAACGGCGTCGCCCACGGCAACTGCCCCGCGCACTGCCACGCCCCCGGCCCCGCCTCCGCCGCCGCCCGCGACGGTCGCGCCGCAACAGGTCGCGACGGACACCACGACCGCCGATGCGAAGGCCAACGAGAAGTCTGCGGAGAAAGCGACCAACGATCCGAACCTCGCGTGGGCCAAGGATCAGCACGCGGCGCTCGTCACCGCGGTGCGCGCCAACAACTGCGGTCGCGCGGCGAACATCGCGCTCTCGATCGCGAATCGCACGCCCGCGTACTACGCGCAGAACGTCGAGACCGATCGCTCCGTGAAGCAGTGCATCGCGTACATCAACGACGTGCGCGAGAAGGACGCGGAGCTCCGCGCGTCTCGCGCGAAGAAGTCACAGCTCAAGGCTGCCGAGCCGTCCGCACCCAAGCGCGCCGCGGATCAGCCCGATAGTTCGTCGCGCTGAGTCGCGCATCCAACGCGCGAGCTCGTGGTCAGCATCGCAGCGTCGCGCCGTCTGTTTCGTTTGGGTCCCCGGCTCGAAGACTCGCCACCCCAACATCCCTGCGAGCTCGGTTGGTCGGATCGACACAACCGAGGTCTGGGGTTAGTCGCGCATCCAACGCGCGAGCTCGCGGTCGGCATCGCGAAGCGCGTCGAGCGATGGCGATGGAAGCAGCGTCGTTGCTTTCGTGGCCCAGAACAGCAGCGGAGCGATGTTGTCGCGGTGCAAGCGCAACAGCGCCGCCGCGGCCTTGGCGGAGTAGACGCCGTCGAGGCGCGGACGCGTTTCGGGCGTGTCACCGACGAGGCGCGGGCCGCTGATCGCGGCGATGGCGCGCGTGCTCTGCGGCGTGGGGTGGCCGTAGCCCGGGCCGAGCTCGCGCGCGTCGACGACGAGGCGCGAGATCAGCTCGCCGATGCTGATCGATACGCGCGGGCCGCCCAGCTCGGCGACGCGATCGAGCGTGGCGCGCGCGAGGTTCGCGATGCGGAGGCGTGACGTGACGGGCCACGGCGTGACGCGGACCCCGTGAAGGATCGGCACGGGCCAGCGCCACGCGCTGGTCGCGTGCGCGAGCGCGAGTCCCGCGAGGAGGCCGGCGGTGGTGCACGTGCTTCCGATCGCGACGACGATGCGCTTGGGCGGCGGAGCGAGACCGGCGGCGATCTGCTCGGCGAGCTCGTAGGCGCCGGACAGCGCGCCGAACGTGCCGACGGTCGTGGCGCCGCCCGGCGGCATGACGAGAGACGAGCGTTCGCGACGCGCGATCGTGTAGCCGCGAACCGGAACCTCGACGACAGAGCCGAGGCGAACGATCGGACAGCCGCTCGCGATCATCGCGCCGCAGTTCTCGATCGCCCACGGCGACGCCGGCTGCGGGAACAGGATCGCGCCGGCGTCGAGCTCGGCGGTGCGTGCATGCAGGACCGTCGCGATCGCGTGGTTCGAGCCGTACGCGCCGATCGCCCAGATGCGCTTCGCGCCGCGATCACGCGCGTGACCGAACCACACCTCGAGCGTGCGCAGCTTGTTGCCGCCGTAGATCGGGTGCGAGTCGCCTTCGTGCTTGACCCACAGCGTGCGTCCCGCGATCGAGAGCGGCGCGAGCGGCGTGGGCCAGTGCCCGAGGACGACGTGCGGTACGCGCGCGGCGAGTCGCGGCAGGTGGCGCTCGAGCGCCCAGCCCGTGGTGGTCGCGGCCGTCGAGCTCACACGCTAGTGGCTCTCGGGCACGTAGTCCGGCGGGTTCAGCGCGGGGCCATCCCCGAACAGAAACGCTTCGCACTGCTCTTTGAGCACGTCGTGCGCTTTCTTCTGGGTCAGGTCGAGGCGGTACTCGTTGACGATCTTCTTGCTGTGCTCGATCCACTGCGTCCACGCCTGCGCGGAGATCGAGTCGTAGATGCGTTGGCCCAAAGCATCGTTGAACGGCTTGTAGGGGAGGCCGGGCAGGGTCTCCTTCAGCTTCGCGCACTCGACCATTCGACTCATCGCGGCGCAGTGGACCAAGTTTCCCTACCGTCGGCAAGCCCCGCGTGGTTCCGAGCACATGCATGCGTCGAGTAGGCGCCGAGACCGCATCGGTTCGATTACCATGGCTCCCATGCGACCGATTCGCCGTCTGGCCGTCACCGCCCTGATCCTCATAGCTGCGTGTGGGGACGATGGTGGTGGACTCTCGGACTACTACCCGGACCTGCCGCCCGAGAGCGGCGCGCGCGGGGCGAGTGCCGGCGAGGTGACCGAGCTGGGCCAACTGATCACCGGACCTGCGCAGAGCGGAATCATCGGTGACTACTTCATCAAGAACGACGTCGTGAGCTTCATCGTGCAGGCGCCGACACGCGCGATCGGCGTCATCCCGCAAGGCGGCAACGTCGTCGATGCGGCGCTGATCGACGGCACGAACCAGACCGTCGACGATCACTTCGGCGAGCTCGCGCTGATCTACAAGCTCGGCCGCACCTGCGAGCACGATCGCGTCGAGATCGTGCGCGATGGCAGCAAGGGCGGTCCCGCCGTGTTGCGCGCGATCGGCAAGAGCGGCAACAACGACTTCATCAACATCAAGGCGATCGGCGTGTTCCGCGTCGACGCTAGCGTCGATCCGGACATCGCCGACGGTGTCGAGTGCGCCACGACCTACGTGCTCGCGCCCGGCTCGCGCTCGCTCGAAGTCCATCACTCGATGTTCAACAAGGGGCCCGACTCCGTCGACGGACCGATGGGAACGATGGCCGACATCGGCGGCTACACCGACGCGTGGACCAACTCGCGCGGGTTCGAGCGCGCGGACATCTCGGCGATCACCACGCTGTCCAACCCGTCGCCGATCGACTTCGTCATCTATCAAGGACCGGACGTCGCGTACGGCGTGATCCCGCGCCACGACAAGCCGACGACGCACACGCAGGCGCTCATCGCAGGCGTCTCGATCATGCTCGACGGCAACGACAAGCTGCTCGATATCCTCGACAAGGATACGTACTTCCTGCACATGAAGAAGGGGCAGGGCAAGCTGCAGAGCTACGACCTGGTCGTCGGCAGGGACGCGTCGGACATCGACGCGTACTTCCGCAAGGACGAGGCGCTCGCGGACATCAGCGGTACCGTCAAGTACGACAATGGCCAGCCGGCGGTCGGTGCGCGCGTCGGCGTGTTCGTCGATGGCAACAACAACGGCACGCTGGAGCCGAGCGAGATCGATGACAACGGCGACGGCTCGCCCGACGACAAGGTGATCTCGTATCTCGACGTCGACGCGCAGGGCCAGTTCAGCGGAAAGATCGCGACGACGGCGGGCAACCTCATCGTTCGTGCGTGGGTCAAGAACGTTGGAATCTCCCAAGTCGCCCCTGCGGGGCCGTCCGTCAACCTCGCGATTCCGGCTCCGATCAAGGTGGACTACCAGATCCTCGACCACGCGACGAACGCGCCCATCCCGGGTCGCTTGCTCGTTCTCGGCGAGCATCCGGCATTCCCCGATGCACGCGTGTTCGAGACGTCCGACCGACTCGGCGACGTCATTCAGTTCGCGCACTCGATCCGCGGCACGACGACGGACATCGGCGACGGCGCGGATCCGGCGCTGCTGCTTCCGGCGAGTGGCTCGTATCGCGTGTACGCGTCGCGTGGCACGGAGTGGTCGATCGATTCGCAGTCGCTCAACAGCACGACCGATGCGTCGCTGCAGTTCACGCTGCGCCAGGTCAACCCGGCGCCGGGCTACGTCTCGGGCGATTGGCACGTGCACCAGGTCGGCTCGCCCGACGCGAACGTTCTCTCCGACGAGCGCATTCGCAGCGCGGTGTCGTCTGGCACCGAGATCATCGCGATCACGGATCACGACTACGTCGCCGACCTCCAGCCGCTCGTCGAGCAGATGGGTCTCGCGAGCATCTTGCGCGCGTTTCCGGGCCTCGAGGTCACGCCGTTCGCACACGGCCACTTCAACGCGTGGCCGATCACGCCCGACGACAGCTCGTCCAACAAGGGCGCGATCGATTGGGCGCGCGGTCGCGAGGGCTACGCGATGGTGCCGGGCGAGATCTTCGCGGCGATGCGCGCGCGGGGCGCGCAGATGGTGCAGGTCAACCATCCGCGCGAGGTGGGATTCACCGAGTTCCAAGGTGCGTGGTCGCGCGCGAACGTGAAGTTCGACTACACGAACCGGACGATCTTCGGTGACTACCAAGGTGCGAGCACGCCGAACGATTGGCTGCGGCTCCCCGAGGAGTCGCTGTGGAGCGATCAGTTCTCGGGCCTCGAGGTGTGGAACGGCTTTCAGATCGTCGACTCCAACGGCGACGGTGTGCGCGAGAACCAGAAGCTCGATCGCGTGATGCGCGATTGGCTGGCGATGCTCTCCCTCGGCATGTACGTCACGCCGACGGGCAACAGCGACACGCACTACTCGATCGCCGATCCGGTGGGCATGCCGCGCACGTACACCCGCGTGCTGGACGACACACCGAGCGCGATGTCGAGCGGCACGATCGTCGACGACATCCTCGCGACGCAGACCGGCGCCAACTCGCGGCCGCGCGACATCGTGGTGACGAACGGCCCGTTCATCGACGTGAAGGTGAACAACATGGCGGCGCTCGGTCGGGTGTTCACGCCGGGCGGCAACGGCTCGATCTCGATCGACGTCACCATCACGTCGCCCGACTGGGCCGAGTTCGACACGCTCGAGGTCTTCGCGAACACCACGCCCGACGCGCTTCGCAACAACAACGAGGAGACGACGCTCGTCCCGCTCAAGTGCTGGACGAGCCGGACGCTCGGATCGCTGATGGCGACCGACCCGTGCTCGCGCGCGACGATCGCACCCGAGTCCATGAACGTGCAGCTGCAGAACGTCGCCGGCGGCGGCGGCTTCCAGCGCTACGAGGCGAGCGTGACCGTCACGTTCGACGCGGATGACATTGTCACGCGCACCGGTCACACGGGTCGCGATGCGTTCCTCGTGTTCCGGGTGCGCGGCAATCGCGCGATCTTCCCGCTGCTGACAGGTGCGGACGCGATCGACGACACCACGCGACCGGCGATCATGAGCGGCAACCCCACACAGCTTCGCTCGGCGCTCACTGGCAAGGGCGTTCCCGCGGAAGCGTTTACTGCACCCGTGTTCGTAGACTTCGACGGAGGAGGCTACCGAGCGCCGTTCGCTCCGTAGTTGTAATGTCGCCTCGCGTTAGGCTCACGGTCCCACGGCCAAGTGGGCGTGCTATCACTGATCCCAAGGCACCCTCGCATGAACCAATCCATCTGGGAGCTGATGAGCCATGGCGGCGGCGCGATGTACGTCGTCGTCGCGTTCTCCATCATCGCCCTCGCGGTGGGCATCGAGCGCGCGATCGCGCAATGGAACTTCGTAACGCGTGCTCGCGCCCTCGGCGAGACCGTCACGAAAGCTCTGTCGCGTGGCGCCGTCGAGGCCGGCCGCGCGGCGTGCGAGAACTCCCCATCGCCCATCGCTGATGTCTTCCTGGTCGGCTTTGACAAGCACGGCCGCGCAAAGCCCGAGCACGTCGTCACCGCCGTTCATCGCGAGCGCATGCGGGTCAATCAAGACCTGAAGTCGCGCTTGTGGATGCTCGGTACCGTCGGCGCCACCGCACCGTTCGTCGGACTCTTCGGAACCGTCGTCGGCATCATGACCGCCATGGATGACCTCGACCCCGAGGCGACCGTGAAGCTCGGCGAGATCTCCGGCCCGATCTCGGCGGCGCTCATCGTCACCGCCGCCGGTATTCTCGTCGCCGTCGAAGCCGTCATCCTGTTCAACTACTTCAGCCAGCGCGCGAACCGCATCGCGACGGAGATGAAGCTCCTCACCGACGAGTTCCTCGAGCTGCTCATGGAAGCACCGTCGGACTCGCAGCCGCGCAAGACCAAGCCGACCGACTCGGAGCGCGACACCGACAGCAAGTCCGAATCCAAGCGCACCAAAGGCGACGACGATGGCTCTCGGGAAGCTGCCTGAGGCGGGCTCCGACGAGGGTGATGACGGCGGAGACGCGATCTTCGCCGAGATCAACATCACGCCGCTGACCGACGTCTTCCTCGTGATGGTGATCATCTTCATGGTGAGCGCGCTCGCCGTGCAGGTCGAACGCAACGTCGAGAAGAAGCAGCAGAAGCAGGATGAGACGCAGGCCGACGTCGAAAAGCGCTCGGGCATCAAGGTCAACCTGCCGTCGGGCGCGGCCCAAGAGATCGATCCGTCCAAGGCGTCGCTCGTGCTCGTGATCCCGATCAACGGCCCGGTCGTCGTCGGTGGCAAAGCCATGACGGAGGCGGAGCTCGACAACCTGTTCCGCGCGGCGTTCGCTCGCGACAAGAACACGCAGGTCGTGCTCAAGGCTGACAAGGGCGTGCAGCACGGCAAGGTCGTGAACCTGATGGAGCGCGCGAAGACCATCGGCCTCACGCGTCTCGCCATCGGGACGAGCGGCGGCGGTTAGCCGTTACTGCCTTCGCCACGTGCGAGACGAAGGATGACCTGGTCAGGCTGCCTCCTCGGTGATCGCGAGGAGGTCCGCCACGATCGAGCGCGGCTTGTAGGCGATGACTCGCCGCATGGTTGCGAGCTCGGCGTCACGTGTATCGTCGACGACGAGCACCACGCGCTCGATACCCGCATTCTCGTAGCGCGCGAGCTTTGCTGCCAGGTACTCCCTCGTCGCAAAGCCGACGACCTCGATGAACCAACACGTCGCGCGATTCACACCGCGTTGTGGTGAGAGCGCCGCGACGATCTCGCGCCCACTCGCAGGGCTCGACGGCACGCGCGGGCGTGGTGGCCGAAGCGCGAGGCGGTCGGATTCGTCGTTCATCTGCGTGGCGAGGAGCGAGACGAGATCCGGGAACAGCTCGTGATCCTCCTCGCGCTCGCCATCGCCGTCATCGCCGCCGAGCGCGCTACGTTCGACATCGAGAGTGACGCCCAGCGGACGCATGGATGCGCGTCGATCGATCTCGAAGGCGAGATCGGGGAACAGGCGGTCCGTGCCGTGGCAGATCGGCGGCGGGTCGCGCTCGACGAGCACGTCTCCCGTGCGATCGAGAGCGCTCGCGATCCTGGAGCCGATGCTCGGCGTGCCGCGCTCCTCCGATGGAGGTGGTGGCAACATCGCGGGCGACGCGACTCTCAGCGCGGCCATGCCGTAGCCGAAGTCGCCGTCGATCTCGACGATGAAGCGATCGAGCCCCGGGAGATACGGGACGATCGAGCCGAGCGCGCGCCCGTACACCTGCGTGTGGTGAAAGAGCGACAGCGGTCCGATGATATCGAGCACCGTCTTGTCGGTTTCGCGCGACACCGCGACCGCATCGTGCGGTAGCGCGT
>JAEYYV010000178.1 GCA_023428295.1 Pseudomonadota bacterium | reverse complement strand
ATGCGGAGGTGCAACGCGCGTAGCGTATCGGTCGCGAGCGCGCGGCTCGCCGCATCGCGCAGCCGCTGGTGGTAGCAGGTGTAGATCGGGTCGCCCTTCGCGGACGGCGAGATCTTGAGGATGCGCGCGTCCTCGAGCCCACGCAGCACGCTCGTGAGCTGCGCGGACGGCAGCTCCGTGAGCGCGCGCAGCTGCTCGAACGTGGTGCCGCTGAGCGCGATCGCGGAGAGCTCGACGATCGATCTCTCGTCGCGTGCGAGACGACCGAGCAAGCGTGCTTCGGCACCGCTGCGCACCACGGCGCCAGTCTCCGCGAGCTCGCGCGCGATCAGCTCGGCGAGGTACGGGTTGCCCTCGGCGATCGCGATCGCCGCGCGAACATCCTCGATCAGTGCTGCGGGCGCGGACGCCGCGACGATCTCCGCGAGCTCGACGTTGCCGAGCGGCGCGAGCGAGATGACGTCGATGGCGCTGCCCAGCCGCTCCACGATCGCAGCGAGCCGCTGGCCGGACGTGCTGCTGTCGCTCCACGTGGCGACGATGGTGAGGGCTCGCGCCACGCGTGCGACGATCACGGCGAGGAGCTCGATGCTGTCGTCGTCGGCCCACTGCAGGTCGTCGATGGTGACGACCGCGCGCTGCTCGTCGATCGCGAGATCGAAGAGGCGGGTCATCGCGATCAACGCGCGCTCGCGCTCCACGCGGAGGTCGCCCGCAGCGTCGGCGAGCGCGGCTTGCGGCAAGGCAGGAGCGAGCGAGGGAAAGCCGCGGCCGAGTGCGCCCGCGTGCTCGATCGTCGCCGCGAGCTCGGGCGCACGGATCAGCTCGGCGGCGAGGTCGTCGATGATGAAGTCGAACGCGCGATAGGGCACCAGCTCACGCTCGTGACAGCGCCCGCGCCATCCCAGCTCGGGCAGCACGCCGGCGATGCGCGCTCGGCCGATCGCTTCGTCGACGAGCGCGGTCTTCCCGACACCCGACGGACCCGACACGATGACGACACGAGCGCGTGGGGTGGGATCCGCGACCGCGCTCGTGATCCTCGCGATCTCCGGCGCGCGCCCGACAAAGCGCTCGAGACGACGCGCGGCGCGGGGGAGCGCCATGCTGCCGTGCAGGTGCGTTGCGACCTCTCTCGCGGTGGGACGGCGCGCCGGGTTGGAATCGATCATGCGGAGGATCAGCTCCTCCAGATCCGGCGGAACGTCCGTGCGCACGGACAGATCGATGCCTCGGAGCGGCGAGACTCCGGTCACCAGCTCGCACGCGAGAACCCCGAGCGAGAAGATGTCCATCGCCGGGGTCAGCGTCTTGTGCGCGAGGTACTCGGGCGCCATGTACGCGGGCGTTCCGACGAGGCGATTGCTCTCGCGCGCACGCTCGCCGTCGATGCGCTGGCGGTCGAGCGCGAGGCCAAAGTCGAGGAGCTTCACGTTCCCGTTCGCGACGAGCACGTTGGACGGCTTGATGTCGCGATGGATCACGCCGCGGCCATGCAGGAACGCGAGCCCTTCCGCCAGCTGCGCGAGCACGACGCGGACGCGCGCGAGATCGATAGCGAGCGGAGGAGCGGGCGTCCCGACCGGTGTGGGCGGTGGACGGAGCGCCGCGAGCGTGCTCGTCTCGTGGTCAGCGCTCGGCGGCGCGGAGTCCGTTCGCGTCCACCGCCTCGGGTCCACGCCGGCGACGTGCTCCATCGTGAAGTAGTAGCTGCGCTCGTGCGCGACCAGCTCGAACAGCTCGACGAGGTTCGGATGGCGCAAGGACGCCACCACGCGGAACTCGCGCTTGAACCACAGCATCGCGTGCGCGTCCTCGCGGCCGCACAGCTTGATCGCGACGGACATCTCCCGCCACAGGTCGTGGCCGAGGTAGACGACGCCCATGCCACCTCGGCCGAGCTCGCCTACGATCTGATAGCGATCGCCGATGACGCGTCCGACGCTCTCGGCCATTCCTCATCGTCTCACGAGCCGGACAGCGTGAACCACACGCATGTACCGTCAGACTCGTGGGGCTCGATCTCGATCTGCCCGCCGTGCCGCTCGATCACCTGCCGCGCGATCACGATCCCGACACCGAAGTCGCCGCTCGGCGGAGGGCGCGACGTGTGATCCCGCGCGAGGAGTGCGCGCGCTTGCGGCAACGCGAGGTTGCCGTTGTCGCCGACGACGATCTTCTTGTTGTGGTCGCGGGTCGAGACCATGATCTTGCCGTCGCGACGCGCGCGCGTCGTGTTCCACGCGTTCGACAACAGCGATGACAGGGCGAGCTCGACGAGGCGCGGATCGGCGTGGACGGAGATGTCCGGATCGATCTCCACGATGACCTCGCGGTGAGGCTCCGTCGCGCGCAAACGCGCGATGGTCTCGGTGGCCATCGCTGACAGGTTCACCGCCCCACGCCGCAGCTCCGTGCTCGTCAGCTTGGCGAGGTGCAAGAGGTTGTCGACGGTCTCGCGAACGCGACCGACGGCCGAGCGAATGCGCGCGAGATCGTCGCGGCTGTGCTGCTCGAGCCGATCGTTCGCGTCTTCATAGAGTGCGTCGCTGAACGCCGCGATGCTGCGCAGCGGAGCGCGAATGCTGTGCGCGACCGCGAAGCTGAACGCCTCGAGCTCCGTCGTGCGCTCGCGGACTCGACGCTCGAGATCCTTGTACAGACGCGCGTTGTCGATGGCGAGCCCCGCGCGATCGGCGAGGTCTTGCAGCAGCAGCACGTCGTCCTGCTCGTAGGGCGCGTTGGGTCCCGTACGGAACATCGAGAGGGTCCCGAGGGTCTGAGTGCGTGCGCGAATGGGGACCACGATGAAGCTGCGAATGGCCAGCTTGGCCAACATTCCTTGCAGTCCGGGCTCGGCATCTCTGGCGAGCGCCATCGGATCGATCGCAGGAACGAAGAGTGGCTGTCCGCTGCGGATCACGCGAGCCGATACGGTGTCGCCGGCCGCGCTCACACCGGTGGACCACGTGGCGTTCTCGCGAAACACCTTGGCGAGATCGAGGTCGCGATGTGCGGCCGCTGCACCCTTGATGTTCTGCCGTTCGTCATCGAACAACGCGACGACACAGCCATCTCCGACGAGTCGCGCACAGCTCTCGACGACCGTGTTCAGGACCGCTTCGTAGTCCGTGATCGCGGCGAGTGCATGCGACACCTCCGCGAGGATTCGCAGTCGCGCGTCCCCGACGACCGGGCTGCTCGCAACGACCTCGCTCATTCGCCGAGTATAGTGCAATCACACTGAATGGCTCTGATTCGACACCTGTTCGACACCTGATCGACACCTGATCGATGCGTGATCGATGCGTGATCGATGCGTGATCGATGCGTGGCGTGAGCCGCGCCTCTGCAAGGGGAATCCCACACGAGACAACGAGTTGTGTTCTCTCGGTCACGATCCGGATCAACGTAGCAGCATGATCGCGACGCCTACGCCGACCAGAGCGAGAACGATCAATCCCAACCACGCGGCGAGTCCGACCCATGCGTTCGTGAGCGACGCTCCGCCTCGCTTCACGCAGACGAGGCACACGGCGAACGTGGTGGCGCCGCCAGTGCTGAGCTCGCAGCAATCTCCACAGACGGACTTGCGACACCGCGCGCAGGGGCCAGCCGCGTCGCGGCGCTGACAGATCACGCAGCGCGCAGTCGGCAGTCCTCCGTCGACAGGCGAGAGGCCACTCACGTGGTCAGCCTAGCCCGGTTCGCTGGTACGAGGGTTGCTGAGCTGGACGACATGCCCTGGAAAAAGATTCTCTGCCCGGTCGACTTCTCGGATGGTGCGCAGCTCTCGATCGAGACTGCGGTGAGAGTGGCCAACGAGGCGAACGCAGAGCTCGTCATCGCGAATGTTCTCGCGTCACCTGTCTACTACGTGATCGAGCCCATCGCGTTCCCGGCGGCGTTCATCTCCGACCTCGCGCAGGCGGCCGAGGAGGGCCTCGCGCGCAGTAAGGAGCTGGCGGTACGGCTCGGAGCGACGCGCGTTTCCACGCAGCTTTTGCACGGCGACGCTGCGCACGAGATCGTCGAGCTCGCCAAGCGCGATGACTTCGATCTCGTGGTGATCGGAACCCATGGTCGCACGGGCATCAAGCACGCGCTCCTGGGTTCTGTTGCGGAGAAGGTGGTGCGTCACGCGACGGTGCCGGTGCTCGTCGTTCGTCGCTGATCAGCGCAAGACGTGCGCGATGTCGTCGTGATGCCAGCGGCACATCGAATGCAGAACCCTGCGACATGTTGATGCCAGCTGTTTCGCGATTCATGACGCGCGAGCCGTATCGGATCGCGTCCACCTCCTCGCTCGAGGAGGCGCGGTCGCTGATGTCGCAGCACGACATCCGCCACCTGCCCGTGATGGAGCACGGAAAGCTCCTCGGGATCATCAGCCAGAACGATGTACGTCTCGTCGAGGCCGTTCCTGGCGTCGAGCTCGAGAACGTACCGGTCGCTCGCGTCCTGACCGCACCGACCTGCGTGTGGGGCGAGACGAGCCTCGATGAAGTCGCCGAGACCATGGCCAACAGCAAGCTCGACTGCGTCGTGGTCCTCGGCGGCCAAGGCGTCCAGGGAATCTTCACGTCCAGCGATGCACTGCGCGCGCTCGGGGACGTTCTTCAACGCGCAACCCTCTAGGGGAGGAGTCACCATGAGCGACATCGAACCGAGACCCGAACCCGTCCACGTGGTCGTCGCGTACGACTTCTCACCGAGCGCCGAGGAGGCGGTCGCCCGCGGCATCGAGATCGCGTGTCGCGCGCCGCAGCACGTCCTCCATGTCGTCGTCGCGATCGACGGCAGAAACGGCTTCGCGATCGCGCCGACCGAGCACGTGGACTACGCGTACGCGGAGTACATCCAGCAGCTCGTGACGTCCCGGCTCGTCGAGGGATTCGCCGGACGAACGGCGGCGAGCGAGGTGCAGTTCTACGTTCACGCGCGCATCGGCAAGGCCGCCGACCAGATCCTTCACCTCGCGCAAGAGATCGGTGCGGACATGATCCTCGTCGGCTCTCACGGCAAGACCGGCGTCGAACGCCTCGTGCTCGGCTCCGTGTCCGAGCGCGTCGTCCGCGAGGCGCACTGCGCGGTGATCGTCGCGCGCGCGAAGACGTACCCCACGGTGACGTTGCAACACGTCGTTCCATACGAGCACGACCGGCACGCGTATCACCCGCCGCATCGTTACGTGTACGTCGATCAGCAGGTGATCAAGCGGCCCACGGACTGGCCGTTGGCCTGAGCGCGCGCGCTTTGCGCAGCGCCGACGCGTCTACGCAAGCGTTGCGCGACACCGTCGGGGAGACGCGGGAAGACACGATGTTGCGCTGGCATGGCCAAAGCAACATCGGGAGGCATGGCGACCGTATTTGCTCTCATCTTCCTCCCCGCATTCGCAGCCGTTGGCCTCATGGCTCTCACCGCGACCGGTGACACGGGTGCAGCCTCGTACTTCGCACTCCTGTGCTTCGTCCTGCTGGCGTCCGGCATGTTCGTCGGGCTCTACAACATGATGAAGCGCTGGGAAGACGAACCCGTCTAACCCCAGAGCTCGGTTGTGTCGATCCGACCAACCCAGCTCGCAGGGATGTTGGGGTTAGTGCAGCGCGCGCCGCGCGCGAATCTCGCGAGCGATGGCTTGTTGCTCGCTCGCCGGCAGGCGAGTGATCGCGGGAAACACGACTTGCTCCTCGATCTCGAGGTGCGTATCGAACAGAGGAGCGAGCAGCTCCGTGGTTTGCGAGAGAATGTCGCGAACGTTCTCGAGCTCTGCGGGGGCTCGCTCGATCCGTTTGCAGAGCGAGACGAGCCACTCGATGATCGGCTCGTGCGAGCGGTGTTGGCTCTCGAGCACGTCGATCGTGATCTCGAGGATCGGGTTGACCTCGACGAGCCGCGGCGCGATCGAGAGATCCTCGTCTTCCATGTGCAGCGGTAACCCGATGCTGAAGTAGCGCGCGACTCGCAGCGCTGCTTCGTGGATGTCGTCCGCCGAGTACCCGCGCGCGAGTGAGAGCCGGCGCGCGAGTGCGATGTGCTCGCGGATCCGCGTGTGGCACGCGCTCAACATGCCCACGGGCGTCTCGTCGGTCTGCCGTGCACCGAGGGTGACCAAGCCAGTGGCCCTCACATCATCACCACGGCGAGGGCCATGATGAGACCGACCGAGATGACGGTCCACACGATCACCATCAGGGCGACGTTGAGAGTTGGAGTCGGCGTTGCCATGGACTCCTCCGTCAGCACGGCATGTGCCGAGATTTCGCGGGCTCCGCCGCGCAATCGCTGCATGTCGGACGGCGAGGGCGCTTCGGGGACGCAAGGTTTGCGCGAACCCCGAAACCCGCGCGGGCACGGCACTTGCGCCGAGGTGGAGAATGGACGGCCCTCAGGAAGCACTCGCTGCATGCCTCGCCGAGCACGCGAGTCGCGGCCCTCGTTACACGAGCTACCCACCCGCCACCGAGTTCGGCCCGATCGATAGCGGCGTCGTCGCCCGCGAGCTCGCCGCGGTCACGAGCTCGCCCAACCCGATCTCGCTGTACATGCACGTGCCGTTCTGCCGGAGCCTGTGCGCGTACTGCGGGTGCAACGTCATTCCCACGCGCGACGAGAGCCGGGGCGACGCGTACGTCGATCAGCTAGTGACCGAGATGGCGCTCGTCGCGCGCCGGCACGTGGTCTCGCCGGTCGCAGAGATCGCGCTCGGCGGCGGCTCGCCGAACTTTCTGCCGCCGCGTCTTCTCACGAGACTCGTCGAGGCGACCGAGCGGTACTTCCCGATGCTTCCCGGTGCGCGTCGATCCATCGAGCTCGATCCGCGGACCACCACCACCGCGCAGCTCGACACGCTCGCGGGCCTCGGCTTCAACTCGCTGAGCGTCGGCGTGCAGGACTTCGACGAGCGCGTTCAAGATGCGATTCGCCGTCATCAATCGATCGTGCAGACGAAGTGGATCGTGGAGCGCGCGCGCCACGCCGGCTTCGACGACGTGAACATCGACATGGTGAACGGGCTGCCGCGCCAGACCGCGCAGTCGTTCGCTACTACCCTCGAGTCGGTGATCGCGCTCGCGCCGGATCGCGTCGCGCTGTTCGGCTATGCGCACCTTCCGGACAAGCTGCCGCACCAGCGGATCGTCGAGCGTGCGGGGCGGATCCTCGACTCGTACGAGCGCGCGACGCTGTTCCTGTTGGCCGTCGAGCACTTCGAGAACGCGGGCTACGTCCAGATCGGGCTCGATCACTTCGCCCGCGCGGACGGAAAGCTCGCGCTCGCAGCTCGCGAGAAGCGATTGACGCGGACGTTCCAGGGCTACGTCGAGAAGCGCGCGGAGACGGTCCTCGGCTTCGGTACGTCGGCGATCTCGTGCACGCCGCACATGTACTGGCAGAACCACACGAACCTCGCAGCGTGGGAGAAGGACATCACGGACCAGAAGCTCCCCGTCGCGCGCGGGTGCGTCCTCGATGTCGACGACCGGGCGCGACGCTCGCTGATCAGCACGCTCATGTGCAACGGCGAGGTCGACCTGGAGGCGCTCGGGATCGAGTACGGCATCGACGCGGAGAGCTACTTCTCGACGGAGCTCGCGGCGCTGTCGGAGCAGTCCGACCTCGCGAGCTTCCGCGCGAGCGATCACCGGATCACGACAACGGCGATGGGCAAGCTGCTCGTGCGCAACGTGTGCATGCTGTTCGACCGCTACTACGTCCCGGAGAAGACGCAGCGCTTCTCCTCCACCATTTGAGGAGATCGATGTCGGCTATCCACACGACCGCGCTCGCCGAGCTCGTCGAGCAACACGATCAGCTGCGCGAGATCATGGATCACTGCGAGAGTCTCGCAGCCGCGCTCGACGCGATTCCGGGCACCGATCCCGAGCCGCTCCTGCGTGAGGTCGCGAAGCTTCGAATCGCCTTCGACACGCACAACAAGTTCGAGGAGCAGCTCTTGCGTCCGGTGCTCCTCGCGCACGACACGCACGGAACCGTCCGTGTCGAGAGAATGGTCGACGATCACGTGCACGAGCACCGCGCCGTCCGAGCGCAGCTCACCTCGCCGACGGCAGCTGCGCTTCGCGACGTGATCGAGACGCTGCGCGCGCACCTCGACGCTGAGGAGCGCTACCTGCTCACCTCGAAGGTTCTGCGGACGCAGCATCTGCGGGCCTAGTTGCACGCCGCGCAATCGTTGCGCGAAGGAGTCGCGCAGCGACGACGCGGGGCAGGCACGGAGGTTGCGATGCACCCGCAGCGATGTCGAAAGAGACACTCAAGTACGACGACGCGATCGTTCGCAAGTTCGTCACGGCGACCATCGTCTGGGGCGCGGTCGGCATGTTGGTGGGCCTCTGGTGCGCCCTTCAACTCGCCGTACCCGCGCTGAACCTCGGCGAGTACTTCACGTTTGGACGGCTGCGGCCGCTGCACACGAACGCGGTCATCTTCGCGTTCGCGGGCAACGCGATCTTCGCAGCGGTGTACTACTCGTCGCAGCGTCTGCTCAAAGCGCGACCGCTCGCGACGCTGTCGAAGATTCACTTCTGGGGCTGGCAAGCGATCATCGCCGCCGCCGCGATCACGCTGCCGCTCGGGTTCACGCAAGGGAAGGAGTACGCCGAGCTCGAGTGGCCGATCGATCTCGCGATCGCGGTCGTGTGGGTCACGTTCGCCGTGAACTTCTTCGCGATGGTGCGCAACCGTCGCGAGAAGCACCTCTACGTCGCCCTGTGGTTCTACATCGCGACGATCGTCACCGTCGCGATCCTTCACATCTTCAACAACCTCGTGATCCCGTCGGGGCTGTTCAAGAGCTACTCGATCTACGCGGGCGTCGAGGATGCGTTCATGCAGTGGTGGTACGGCCACAACGCCGTCGCCTTCTTCCTGACCACGCCGTTCCTCGGGCTCATGTACTACTTCTTGCCGAAGGCGGCGGATCGCCCGGTGTTCAGCTACCGGCTGTCGATCCTCCACTTCTGGTCGCTCGTCTTCATCTACATCTGGGCGGGCCCGCACCACCTGCACTACACGGCGCTGCCGCAGTGGGCATCGACGCTCGGCATGATCTTCAGCGTCATGCTGTGGATGCCGTCGTGGGGCGGCATGATCAACGGTCTCCTCACGCTACGCGGGGCGTGGAACAAGGTCGCGGAGGATCCGGTCCTCAAGTTCTTCGTCGTCGCGATCACGTTCTACGGAATGTCGACGTTCGAGGGCCCGATGCTCTCCGTGAAGAGCGTCAACGCGCTCTCGCACTACACCGATTGGAACATCGCGCACGTCCACGGCGGTGCACTCGGCTGGGTCGGCTTCATGGTGTTCGGCATGGTGTACTGGCTCGTGCCGCGCCTGTTCCAGACGCAGCTCTACTCGAAGAAGCTCGCCACGACGCACTTCTGGATCGCGACGATCGGCATCGTGCTCTACGTCGTGTCGATGTGGGCGGCGGGCATCTCGCAGGGCCTCATGTGGCGCGCGTTCGACGAGACCGGTCGCCTGCAGTACCCGGACTTCCTCGAAACCGTGACGCGTCTCGTGCCGATGTACTGGGTGCGCGCGCTCGGCGGCTCGCTCTACATCGCCGGCCTCCTCGTCGGCGCGTACAACATCTACCGCACGTGGAAGTCGCGCCCGGCGCAGTACGCGGACATCGAGGTCGACGTGCCGCCGATGATCCGCGCCGCGAAGGTGGAAGCGAAGCAAGCGCGCGCGCTCGAGCGCGAAGCGCACGCGCCGCAGCACTGGCACCGCAAGTGGGAGGGACTCCCCGCGCTGTTCACGACGCTGACGATCCTCGCCGTGGTCGTCGCATCGGCGTTCGAGATCGTGCCGACGTTCCTCATCGCGGACAACGTGCCGCGCATCAAGACGGTGAAGCCATACACGCCGCTCGAGCTCTACGGCCGCGACATGTACATCGCGGAGGGTTGTTACAACTGCCACTCGCAGATGATCCGTCCGTTCATCGACGAGACGGTGCGGTACGGCGCGAATGGAAAGCCGGCCGAGTACTCGAAGGCGGGCGAGTTCGTCTACGACCACCCATTCCAGTGGGGCAGCAAGCGCACGGGGCCCGACCTCGCGCGTGAAGGTGGCCGGCGCGACGAGCTGTGGCACCTGCGCCACCTCGAGGATCCGCGCTCGACGTCACCCGGATCCGTGATGCCGCCGTACGGGCACATGCTTCGCAACGACATCGACTTCGACGTGATCCAGAACCGCATCGACGCGATGGCAATGCTCGGCGTGCCGTACGGCAAAGACGCACTCGCCGACGCGCCCGGTATGGCGCGCACCCAGGCCAACGAGCTCGCGCAGAAGCTGCGCGCCGCTGGTGGACCCGACGGCATGGCCGACAAGGAGGTCATCGCGATGATCGCGTACCTCCAGCGGCTCGGCGTCGACATCCGTCTCTCGCAGGGAGGTGACAAGTGATTGGCATGTCCGAGCTGGTCTCGAAGCTCACTCCTTCGGACTACGCACAGCTCGCACTGATCTTGTTCTTTCTCGTGTTCGTCGCGGTCGCGCTCCGGCACGGCGGTAAGCGTCGCCGCGAAGAGCACGATGCATGTGCACGTCTTCCGCTGACGGACGATGCAGATCGTCGAGGAGAAGTTCGATGACAACCCAGACCGACGAGGATCGCCTGCTCGGTCACGAGTACGACGGCATCCGCGAGTACGACAATCCGATGCCCGGTTGGTGGTCGCTGATCTTCGCTGTCACCATCGCGTTCGCGGCGGCGTACGGCTTCTACTATCACGTCGCGAACTGGGGCAAGACGCCGGACCAGACGTACGAGACAGCGCTCGCCGAGTACGACGACAAGAAGGAGCTTCGCGATCGCGCGGAGGCGGCCAACGTCTCGGAGCAGACCATCGCGAACGCGACACTCGATCCGAAGATCCTCGAGCGCGGAAGCGCGATGTACGCGCAGCGGTGCGCGAGCTGCCACGCCGACAAAGGGCAGGGGCTCATCGGTCCCAACCTGACTGACCTGCGGCAGATCCACGGCTCGACCCGCATGGACCTCTACTCCACGATCTCCAAGGGCGTGCCGGGGACGGCGATGCTCGCGTGGGGCGATCAACTTCCGCAGACCGACGTTCTCGCGCTCGCCGCGTTCGCTGTGACGCTCCGCGGACAAAACCTGCCGGGCAAAGAGCCGCAAGGCGCGCCGGTCGAGAAGTTCGCGCAATGACGCCGCCCGTCGCAACGGACCGCGTCCTCTCGACGCTGAACCAGGATGGGACCCGTCACTGGATTCACCCGAAGCTCGCGAAGGGCCGCTTCCTGCGGCGCCGGCAGATCGTCGGCTACGCGCTGATCGCGCTGTTCGTCGCGCTGCCGTTCATTCGTATCGGAGGGCGACCCGCGCTGCTGCTCGATCTCGTCTCGCGCGAGCTGTCGGTGTTCGGCGCCGTGTTCCGTCCGAGCGATGGCTTCGTGCTGATGCTGCTCGGCCTCACGATCGTGCTGGCCGTGTTTCTCGTCACCGCGCTGTTCGGGCGTGTGTGGTGCGGCTGGGGCTGTCCGCAGACCGTGTACCTCGAGCACGTGTTTCGCCCGATCGAGCGCTGGCTCGAAGGATCGCCGTCGCAGCAGCGA
>JAEYYV010000167.1 GCA_023428295.1 Pseudomonadota bacterium | reverse complement strand
CCGTATCCCTGGCTCGCGATCCTCGGCGTGCTCGGGCTCGGCGCCGCGCTCGCCGCGGCAGGCGCGCTCGTCGGTGGACGCGGCGCGCGTGTGGGCATGGCCGTCGGGGTCAGCGCGCTCGCGATTCCGTGCATGGTGTGGCAGGCGTGGATCGCGGCGACGCTGATCGCGCTCGTCGGCGTGGGCGTCGCGCTCGCGCAACACGCGCGGCTCACGGACCGCTTTGCATCTGGCCTGCGCGCGCATCGCATCGCGCTCGGCTTCCTCGCTCCCGCCGCGGTCTCGATGCTCGTGCTCGTGCTCGTGCCGTTTCTCATCGGCCTCATCATCGGCTTCTACGATCACCACCACGGCACGTGGACGTTCGTCGGCCTCGAGAACTTCGGCGAGATTCTCTCTGGCGGCGGGCGCCCCCTCGACGATCCGCTGAACTTCTGGTTCATCTTCGGCGTCACCGTTCTGTGGACCGTGGTCAACGTGTTCTTCCACGTCACCATCGGCGTCGCGCTCGCACTCGTGCTCTCGCGCGGCTGGCTCCGCGGCAAGGGCGTGTTCCGGATGCTGCTGATCCTGCCGTGGGCCATCCCCAACTACATCACCGCGCTGATCTGGAAGGGCATGTTCAACGCCGAGTACGGCGGCATCAACCAGCTGCTGAACGCCGCCGGTCTCGACGGTGTCTCGTGGATCGGATCGTTCTTCACGTCGTTCTCGGCGAACGTGATCACGAATACGTGGCTCGGCTTTCCGTTCATGATGGTCGTCGCGATCGGCGCGCTCGAGAACATCCCGAAGGAGCTGTACGAGGCCGCTTCCGTCGACGGTGCGTCGCCGTGGCAGCGCTTCCGCCACATCACGCTCCCGCACCTGCGCCCCGCGATGGGTCCAGCGATCGCGCTCGGTTCGATCTGGACGTTCAACATGTTCAACGTCATCCACCTCGTGTCGGGTGGTCAGCCCGGCGGTGCCACGAACATCCTCGTCACCGACGCGTATCGCTGGGCCTTCGAGCGCGGTGAGCGGTATGGGATGGCCGCCGCGTACGCGACCGTCATCTTCCTCATTCTTCTGCTGTGGACCGTGTTCGGCGCGCGCATCGTGAAGCGAAAGGAGGAGGAGTCGTGACGAACCGCCGCCCCTCCCTGCTCGTCACGATCCTGACGTACGTCGCGCTGGTCGCGCTGTGCACGGTGATCCTCTATCCGGTCTTGCTGATCCTGAAGAAGGCGATCGAGCCGGGCCGCCAGTTCTCGCTGTCCATCTCGCCGATTCCGAGCGAGGTCACGAGCGATCACTTCAGCGAGCTGTTCACCAAGCGCGGCGCGAACGGCGAGCTGTTGTTCCTGCGGCACGCGCTGAACTCGATCATCACCGCGGTCGCGACCACGGTGGTCGGCGTCGTGATCTCGTGCACCGCCGCGTACGCGCTGTCTCGCTTTCGCTTTCCCGGGCGCAAGACGGGGCTGACGATGTTCCTCGTCGTGCAGATGTTTCCCGCGACGCTCTTGCTCCTGCCGCTCTACGTCATCCTCGACAAGCTCGGGCTGCTCAACTCGATCCTCGGCCTCGTCCTCGTCTACTCGACGACCGCGATCCCGTTCTGCGTGTGGACGCTCAAGGGCTACTTCGATTCGCTTCCGCGTGAGCTCGAAGAAGCCGCGCGCATCGACGGCGCATCGCCGTGGATGATCTTCCGCAAGATCATCTTGCCGCTCTCGCGGCCCGCCATCGCCGTCACCGCGTTGTTCTCGTTCATGACGGCGTGGAACGAGTTCATCATGGCCTCGACGTTCATGACCGACGAGCGCAAGTACACGCTGCCGGTCCTCATCCAGCAGTCCGTCACCGAGTTCAGCGCGGACTGGGGACTCTTTGCAGCTGGCGCGGTCGTCACGAGCGTGCCCGTGATGATCGCGTTCTACGTGCTGCAGAAGTACTTGGTCGGCGGGCTCACCGCTGGCGCCGTGAAGGGCTGAGCTCGATCACGGCTCGCTCACGGCTCGATCACGGCTCGATCACGGCTCGATCAGAGCTCGATCAGAGCTCGATCAGACATCGTTCAGATATCGATCAAATATCGATCAATCCGCCGCCGCCGGTCTTGCCGCTCTTGCCGTCCTTCTTGCCGCCCGGACGCGGGAGGTTGTTGGTGGGTGCCGCGGCCTTCTTCTTCATCTCGATCTTCACGGTCATGTCGCCATCGACCTCGACCTTCTGATCGTTGACGCTGTGATAGCCGTTCGCCTTCACGGTCAGGGTGACGGTCTTCTTGCCGTCCTTGCCGAGCTCGACCTCCTTCATGAGGCCCTCGATCTCCTTCTTGTCGATCGAGATCTTCGCGTCCTTCGCTGCTCCTTCGGGCGTGACCTCGATGGTGAGCTTCGCCATCTTCACGGCGGGCTCCGCAGCGGATCCGGTGGCCGGCGCTGCGCCCGAACCGGTCGCGGGTGCGGCGCCAGAGCCTGCGGCCGTCGTCGTCGCACTTCCCGATCCTTCCGCGGGCGTCTCTCCAGATCCCGCGGCCGAGCCTGCCGGCGTTGCGGATCCGGCGCTCGCCGTCTGCGCGGTCTTGGGCGGATCGATCTTGGGAGTTCCAGGGTCGGTGACCTTGGACCCTTCCATGATCATGTCCTTGTCCTTGCCGTCCCGCTTCACGTTGTCGCCTTTGGACACCTCGGCGACCGCCTCTTCTCCAGTACCGACACCGAAGAGAAGACCGCAGAACGTTCCGATCGCGAGCCCCGCGCTCACGACGATCGGCACTGCCTTCGACGTTCCCTTGCGCACGGCTTGCGGAGGAGGAGGTTGCATCGGTGGAGCGCCCATCGGTGGAGCGCCCATCGGTGGGCCGCCCATCGGTGGTTGCATGCCAGGTGGATAACCGGGATTCGCCATGAGTCTCCTAGAATGATCCAGCGAACGAGAGCCCGCCAGCATCGGTTTTGACCCAAGGCACCAGCTGGACCTTGGCCGAGATGCCGGACGCTCGGGAACGGAACGAAAGCTCGTCGGGATCCATGGCGCCACGAGTGGGCGTCGGCTGATCCTCTCCCTTGAACTTCTTGAGCGCGGGCCGGTACTTGAACCAGTACCAGTAACCGGTGAAGCCCGCCGCGACGACGGTGCTCACCAAGAACACGTCGGACACGATCGCCATGTTCTCACCCGCGACACGCGCGTCCTCGCGCTCGTCGTACGTGGAGTCCTTGGCCGTGAATGTCCCGTGCTTCGACGTCGCGATGATACCGGTGATCACCGTACCGAGCAGCGCAGCCGCGGTGATGCCACCGCCGACATAGACGGGCAGCATGCTCGGCGGTGTCGGCTTGATGACCTCCACGGGCTCGGTCACATCGACCTTCGGTGGCTCGACGACGATCTTGATCGGCTCGAGCTCGATCGTGCGCTCGCTCTCGGAGCCCGCTTCGATCTTCACCTCGACGTCCTTGGGCTGATAGCCGTCCGACGCGAACGAGAACGTGTACGAGCCGGGCATGAGTATGAGCGCCTCGGGCAGCGGCGACTTTCCGATCTCGACACCCGCGAGCGACACCGTGGTGTCCTCGGTGGTGATCGTCAGCGTGAGCAGGCCGATCTTCGTCGAGATGTCGTCCCACTTCGCCGTCGCCTTCTTCATCACGTCCGCCTTCACGCCGGCCGTGGCGTTCACGACGGTGCGGAAGTGCTTCGCGGCGACTTCGATCTTTCCGAGCTTCTCGTTCACGAGGGCGAGGTCGTAATGGACGCCGATGTCCTCGCCGAGCTCGATCGCCTTCTCGAACGCGGTGGCCGCGTTCTCGTACTGCGCCTTCGCGTCGTCGAGCTTGTTCTTGCGCGTGTTGTAGTCGCCCTTTTGAACGAGCTGCTTCCCCGCGTCGTGCCACTTCTTCGCGGCTTTCGGATCCTTCACGACCGCTGGCTTCTCCGGCGTTTCGGCGGGCGGATCAGCCGGCGGATCCGCAGGCGGATCACCGTCCATCTCGATGTCCTCTGCATCCTGCGCGAACGCAGCGATCGGAAACGCGAGCACGGACGCGAGCGCGCAGACAAGCAAACGGCCCCTCATGACCGTCGATGATACACCTACGACGGTCGCCGCGCCGCCGCTGCACCGAGCTTGGCGATGAACTCGAGCGAGCGCAGCGGCCGATCGACGAGCGAGCTGACCATCGCGAGCATCGCGTCGCGCCCCGCCGCGCGATGCGGGGGTGTGAACCGCGGGTCCCCATCGACAACCCGCGCCGCCGCGGGGGTCACGAGCGTCCCGATCGTCGTCAGGTATGCCCGCGTCTCGGGCTCGAACGGACGAACACCTGCGCTTCGCGACCCACCCGCGCACCTGCGACAGATCGCGCCACCACGGCTCGGATCGAACACCGCACCACCCTCGAGCTCGCTCGACCCACATGCCGCACATCGGTCGATCGCGACCGCATGTCCCGCGAGCTCGAGCAGCGTCATCTCTGCTGCACGCAGCGCCGCCGGTGACGGGCCGCTCTCGGCCAAGCAATCCCACAGCGCGACGATCACCGCGAGCGCCTCCGGCTCGGGCGTCTCCGGCGGAATGATCGCGCCGACGAGCTCGGCGACATAGCTCGCATGCGCCACCGCCACGACGTCGCTCGCGAGCTGTACCCACTCGCGCACGATCTCGCCGCCTTCGAGGTTCCACAGATCGCCGCGCGGTGGCCGGCCGAGCTGATAGCGACCGAGCACCAGCAAGCTGAGCGTGCCCGCGAACCGCACCTTCGATCGACGCGCACCACGCGCGACCGCACTGACGCGCCCGAGCGTGTCCGTGTACAGCGAGACGAGCAGATCGGACTCGCGAAGCGGCGTTGTCTTCAGGACAACACCGAGCGTGCCGTCTGCCATCAACCCAGCTTAGCCGACGAGGAGCGTCGTGCCATCAGCACGGGTCACGCCGTCACCGCTCGAGCTCGGACGGCGCATCAAGTACGACAGCGTCAGCGTCGCCGCGATCAGCAAGATGATCACCGCGAGCGTCAGCGTGCCCTGCCCGCTCGCCGCGCTCTTCGCGCGCTCCGCGAGGATCGGCGGCAAGAACGACCGGCGCGCCAGGTTCGACTGCGCGCGATCATCTTGCTGGCTCGCAGCCGTTTCGGGATCCGCGTCGTCGATGACGAGCGTCGGCACGACGGGCGCCGTGCTCGTCGCGTAGATGCCGAGCGCCGGGCGACGCCACGGGACGCTGCTCGTCGTGATCGCCGGCATCGACGGCTTCCACGTGCCGCTCGTCGCGATGTTCGTCTCGCTCGAATCGATCGTCGCGCTGGTCTCGGTGCTGGTGGGCGCGCTGGCCTCGGCCACCGCGACGGTCGCGTCGGTCGTCGCCTCGACGATGGTCGCGTCCTTCGCGTCCTTCGCGTCGGTCGTCGCTGCCTCGGCCGTCGCGTCCTTCGCGGCAATCGTCGCGTCGACGAGCTCGCTCGTGTCGATCATCGTCGCCGTCGACGAGCCGAACCGTTCGTCCGCTGCGCTCTCGACGGGCGCACCGCCCATCGATGCCGTCGAGCTAGCGACCGGCGCTGCATCGGCAGCAGGCGTCGCGTCGGCGACAGGCGTCGCGTCGGCGACAAGCGTCGCGTCGGCGACAGGCGTCGCGTCGGCGACAGGCGCCGCGACGACAGGCATCGCGCTCGACGGAGTTCCCGTCGCCATCGACTTGCGCTTGCCCTTCGGTGCAGCGGTTCCACGCGGCTTGCGCGAGCGCTTCTTCTTGCCGGTCGTCTCCACGACAGGCGTCGCTTCGACGATCGGCGTCGCGGCTTCCACGACAGGCGTCGCTTCCACGACAGGCGTCGCTGGTGCAGCTTCCACGACAGGCGTCGCGCTGACGACAGGAGTCGCGTCGACGACTGGCGTTGCTTGGACGGCTTCCACGACAGGCGTCGCAGGTGCTTCGACGATGACAGGCGCGTTCGCGACTGGCGCATTCGCGACCGGCGCGTCTGCGAGGATCGCGGGCTCTACATCGATCTCGACATCATCGATCTCGTCGAGCGCGGGCATTCCCTGATTGCTGGCCGCGGGGCCAAAGGCGGGGAACGCCGGCGGATTCGAGACGAGCACCACGGGAGCGAGCAGGCTCGACGTCGACGGCGCGAGATCCGACATCGACTCGACGAACGCGACCGCCGACGGCGTCGCCGTGGGGATCGTCGTCGGCGCACCTTGCGCGGCTGCGTAGCGCGTGAGCGCCTCGGACTCGTCGAGACCGACGCACTTGGCGACCGAGCGAATGAAGCCGCGAACGAAGACTTCCGCCGGAAGTCCATCGAGCTTGCCCGTCTCGAGGCGCTCGAGAATGCGCGGTTGAATCTTCGTGATCTTGGCGACCGCTTCGAGGGACAGGCCCTTTTGCGCACGACCCGCGCGCAACCAGAGCGCGAGGCTCATCTTCGCGTCGACGACCGTGCCCGATCGAGGAGAAGAAGCACTACGGCGATCCACTGGAGCTCCCCAACGCGCCACCGTCGGCGCGGCATCGAGCAGCAATACAGCTCTGCGGCGAGATCTTGAGACACGCATCACGTGCGTTCCTCGCGTCACCCACAAGCCCTTGCTGCATTCTCGTCTTCATCAGGTAGAGGCTGGCTTCCTGTGATCCGCAAGACGGGTCATCCGACGCCGCCTCGAAACTTTCCGCAGCTTTTTCCCACTCTTCACGGGCGAAGTAAACCCGTCCAAGCCGATAAGTGGCGATGCACCACTTGGGCTTGAACTGCATCACCGCGCGCAGCTCTTTGGCCGCTTCCACATACTTCTGCTGATGGAATAGGGCCCACCCGAGCCCGGCGCGCGTGACCGCCGGATCGATGAGGCGGATCGGATGCTCGAGCGCCTTGGCGAGGTACTTCGAAGCCTCGGCGTAGTCCTCGAGGAGGATGTGGACGACGCCGCGGTTCGACCACGCTTCGCCGTAGTCCGGAGTGGTCTTGATGGCGGCGGCGAAGTCCTCGTCCGCCTTCTGGAGCTGCTTGTCGAGATCCGCGCGCGTGGCCTCGGCGTCGACGCCCGTGAGGCACTGATCGACCTCGAGGGTCCGCGTGGTCTCGTACGCGCGGATCATCCAGATGAGGCCGCGGATGTTGTAGGCCTCGTCGTTGCCGCTGTTGAACGCGAGCGCTTTGTTCGCTTCGTTCTCCGCCGCCTCGAGCTGGCGCTTGGCGAGCGAGTCCTTCGCGATGTCGAGCCACTTCTGGCTCTTCTCGATGTCCGCCTCGGTCTTGGTGCAGCTCGCACAACCAGAGAGCGCGACGACGAGTGAAAGAAACGCGAGCGATCCAAACGCGTTATCTCGCACGACGCGGACCCTACCTCGCGACTTCGCAAACCGTCAACGCTTCGCACGTGTCCGGCAGCGTCGAGGGGAGATCCCGCGGCGGTGTATAGATGAGAGCGTGCAGCCACCGGGACCTCTCACACCGACCAAGACCCAGACGATCAACGGCCTCTACGCCGAGACGTTCTTACCGAGTGGCACGCCCAAAGGCGCCATCCTCGTCACCCACGGGTACGCCGAGCACTGCGGTCGCTATCGGGAGGTCGCCAACGTCCTCGTCGGCGCGGGCTGGGCGGTGATGACCTATGACGTTCGCGGCCACGGACAATCACCGGGCGAGCGCGGCTTCATCGAGCGGTTCGAGGTGTATCTCGACGATCTCGCGCAGATGATCACGGCAGCGCGCGCCCTCGCACCGACCGCGCCGTTCGTGCTGCTCGCTCACTCGCACGGATCACTGATCGTGTTGCGCGCGCTCACGAGCGATCGTCCCCCGACCAACATCGCGAAGGTGATCGTGTCGTCGCCGTTCCTCGCGATCAGCCCGCAGCACCCGGTGCCCGGCTGGAAGAAGCTGCTCGCGCGCGTCGCGTCGCGCATCGCGCCGACGTTCAAAGAGGCGAACAACATCTCCGCCGCGCAGCTCACGTCGGATCCCGCGATGCAGGCCGCGCACGACGCCGACAAGCTCAACTTCTCGACGGCGACGTCGCGTTGGTTTGTCGAGTCGAGCGCTGCTCAACGACACGTCGCCGAGCACGCCGACCGCATCGCAGTTCCGACGACGTGGCTCGTCGGCGCTGCTGACACGCTGACCGATCCCGCCACGTCGCGCAACGTCGCGAACAAGGTCAAGGGTGCGACCTATCACGACCTCGTCGGGCTCAAGCACGAGGTGTTCAACGAGCTCGACCGCGGCAAGGTATTTGACGAGCTAGTGCGCGCGCTTCCGACCTAGCCGATTCATACATTGGCGCGATCGAGCGAGCGCTCTATACTAGGAACGTTCGTGGCGGGTCGGTGGAGTTGGGTTCCTTGACGAACGATGACCGTGGCATCCGGCGCAGGCTCTTCGAGCCCGCGACCCTCCCGGAAGTTCCTCCTATGAAGTTCTTCGCGTGCATGTGTAATCAACCTCAGCGGCTGGCGGCCGCGCTCGAGCCCGTTCGGTCGGTGCTCGTGGCGCAACCGCCCGTCAGCCGATGGGGACTCGGCTACATCCAAGGTGGCGACGTACTTCTCGTGCGGACGCCGAAGGCATCGGCAGCCCCGATCGATCTCGCCTCTCCGCTCGCGGAGATCAAGACGGACTGCGCGATCGCCCAGGCGATCCGCGATACCGGCGAGGCCCCGTCTGGGACCGACAACACGCCACCGTTTCGTTTCCGTCGCTGGCTGTTCGCGCAGACGCCGACCAAGCTCGACACGATCGCCCCCGCCCTGCTGCAGCACGTGCCCGAGTATCTGCGCCGCAACATCCGCGGTCGCACGTCCGCCGAGCTCGTGTTCCACGTCTTCCTCGCGATGCTGCACGACGAGGGCAACATCGACGATCCCAACCTGTCCACCGCCGCGCAGCGCCGTGCGCTCGCCGCCACGATCAAGCTCGTGACGAGCGAGCTCGAGAAGGCCGCAAAGGCCAGCGACACCGCGGTCGATACGGCGATGGCGCTCGGCAACGTCGCGCTGACCAACGGCCGCTCGATGATCCTCGCGCACCTCTCGGAGCCCCTGCGCGTTCGCCGGTTGACCGTGAACAACGACCGCGGCGAGAAGGACGACTCGTTCCGCGGCCTCCTTCTCGTCTCGGGCGGCGACGGTGATCCCAAGGATGGCTTCGAGGATGTGCCGCCACAGCGCGTCGTGCTGATCAGCCGCGACTTGCAGCTCGGCTTCGCGGATCTTTCGGCGGCGTAGTGCGACCTCTCGCGCTGCCCTGACGTCCGGACCCGGGTCATCATGGCGTGGTCGAACAGGCACAAGCGCGGGGAGCAGATGGACGAGCGTCTTCCCGCACCGCTCCGTGACCAACAGCTCGCCGCGCAGCGTACGCCGCTGTGGCTCCGCGTCGCGCTGGTATCGGCGAGCACGCTCGTCGCGATCTACTTCATCGCGACGCAGAGCGGCCCGTACCGCTGGGTCATGGAGACGCAGGCGACGTTGTGGACGCCCGATCTGCGCCTCGGATGGCTCGTCACGTGGATCGTCTGCGCGCTGCCGTCGGTGGCGATCATCCTCGCGATCTCGCGTCGCCTGCCTCCGACGATGAAGGAGCTGTCTCGCCCGCCACGTGCGCGAGCGCTGAAGCGTTAGCGCGAGAGGTTGTACGCGTCCTCGCGCGACATCTTCATCGCTTTGCCCTTCGGCGCGGAGCGGAAGTTCTCCATCGCGCGCGTCGAGCTGCCCTCGATGCGCGCGCGTGTCGCCGGCGACAGGTTGACGTTCTTGTTGACCTGCTCCATGCGCACGTCGAGCACCTGCTTCGCGGCCTGGTAGCCGCCCGTCTCGTAGATCACCGCCGCCTCCTCGAGCGCGCGTGCGGACAGCGCTTCCTCGACGGCTTGCGCGGCGCGCGCGTTCACGCTCGCAGCGACCACGCGCGCGTCGTCGACGACCTCGGCGAACGCAGCGGTCTTCGCGCTTCTGTGCGCGCCGTTCGCGACGCGGCGCCAGTCCATGTGCACCTCGGTGATGACCTTCGACGTCGCGAGGGCCGACGTCGCGACGCGGACACGGAGCACGACCTTGCGCGTCTCACCGGCCCGCAGATCCGCGATCGGAATCGTCACGGAGTCGCCCGCGCGCGAGAATTGATAGCCGTACACCTCCTCGATCGACACGCCCTCGCCGCCGCGCACGACGAGGCGAGCATCCGACGCGACCGTCTCCGCGAGACCACCGAGCTCCTTCGCGAACATCGCGGAGAGGTTCGCCGTGTCCTCGACGAAGTAGTAGTTGCCGCGACCCACGCTCGCGATGCGCTGCATCGTGACCTCGTCGAAGTCGAGACCGACACCGACGGCCGAGATCGACGTTCCATTGGCGGCCGTGCGCGACGCGAGCTGCGCGAGCTCGTCGCGATCCCAGATGCCCTCGTTGGCCTGCCCGTCGGAGATGAGGACGATGCGGCGCACGCCGTCCGCGATCGGGCTGCGCTCGAGCTCGGACGCGCCGCGGCCAAGACCGCACGAGATGCACGTTCCCCCATCCTCGTAGATGCGCTCGATCGCGGCGCGCGCGGCGCTCTTGTTGACGTCGGACGCGCGCGACAACGGCATGATGACCTGCTCGCCGCTCGAGTACGCGATCACCGTGAACGCGTCGCCGGGATCGAGCTGTCCGATGAGGCGCGACGCGGCGGCCTTCGCGTTCTCGATCGGTGCACCGGACATCGAGCCCGAGCGATCGATGACGACGGCGAGCGAGAGCGGTGGTCGATAGGCGGCGCGTCCCTCGGGCGCCCGGATCGTGATCGCCACGTTCTCGTCGTGCGCACCTGCAAGGATCTTCTGCGTCGTCAGCTCCGCGACGAGCGCCAGTCCGTCGTCGGCGGAGCTCTCGAATCCTTCATGAAGGGCCGACGGGTTGCCCTGGGTCAAGAGCAACGCTGCGATCACGGTGGCGCTCGCAGCGCCCAGCACAAAAGAGGTTCGAACGCGGGACGCACCCGTGGCTGGCAGCATTGAAAATGAGACGTCCGAGCTCCGCTCCAGATCCGTGAAAAAGTGAATTCCGTTAAAGCTGAAAATTGACTCAGCTTTGATCTCCTAAGGATCTCCACTAGGTAGACGGACGTTAACTCCACGACTCTCCTCGGCAATCGCGAGCTACAAAACGCCCCTTGACCGCTTGCGTCATAAGGACTAAACCGCCGGCATGACGAACGCTCAAGAACGCAAAGCCCAGGAGCGGCAGGCCCGTCGTCGTCGCATCCAGGAAGCGGCCCGGACGGTCTTCGCAGAGCGCGGCTACGCCGGCGCATCGATCGAGCTCATCGCTCGAGCGGCGCAGCTCTCGGTCGGAGCCATCTACCTCTACTTCCGCTCCAAGGAAGACCTCTATGTCTCGCTCATCGAGGACACCCTGACGGTGTTCGATGTGGAGATGGTCCAGGTGCGCGACCAGGCCGAGGTCAGCCGCCGCCTCCGCGAGACGTGGAACATCCTCGTTCGCTGGGCCGAGAAGGACGCGGAAGGCCCGCGCATCCTCCGCCTCCTCGCGCAGCCGGCCGTTCGTCCGCAGCTCTCCGACGAGGTGGTCGCCACGGTGTCGGCCGGCATCGGCCGCATCCAGGACCACATCGGTGCGTGCATCGCAGATGGCATCCACGCCGGCGTGTACCGCCAGGTCAACGCGCGCGAGATCGCGGACCTCGCGTGGTCGGTCCTCCTCGGCAGCCTCGACGCCGCCGAGATGACGTCGAACCTCGGCCTCGCGTCCGAGCCGCTCGCGACCCGCACGGATCGCGCGCTCGCCCTCATCGAGAGCGCCCTCGCTCCGACCATCGCCACGCGCGACTCGGCGAGCCGCCTCAACGCGGTCGCCTGAGCTGAGCGACGCGAACGGCGTTCGCCGCCGGGTCATATGGCCCATGGCGGCACGCCACGCGTGTAGCGCGACGTTCACGCGACGCGCGCGCCTCGCACGGAAACGCGCGGCGAATCACGACCGAGCACGATAAGACACGCGGACAAGCGGAAACGTTTGCTGCGATGTCATGCGGATGTTGCGTGGCCCGCGCGCTGCACTGCGCGGCGCCCATGAAACTCATCGCCGCCACGCTCGTCGCTCTCGTTCCTTCCATCGCGCTCGCGCAAGCGCCCTCTGCACCGATGCCTGGTTTCGCGCCGCTCGTCGTCGAGCAGAAGGTCGAGAAGGAGAACTCGATCAACATCTCGCCCCTCGGTCTCGTCGCCGGAAACATCGCGCTGACGTACGAGCGGTTGTTTAGCGGGACGCACGGCGTGATCGTCGAGGGCGTCATGAATCGCTCGTCGAGCGACGACGGTGACTCCCTGCAGTTCGGCGGCAGCATCGGCTATCGCTGGCACTGGCGCGGGCAGCAGAACAGCGGCTTCCTCGGCGCAACGTTCTCGCAGACCATGGGCTCGGGCTCCGTCACGCGCACCGCGAACGGCGCCTCGATGACGCACGACATGAGCGTGCGCTCGACGATGATCACCGCGAACATCGGCAAGCGCTGGATGCTGACGGACGCCGTCAACATCACCGCGCGCATCGGCCTCGGATGGGGCCATCACGTGGCGACCGCCAAGGACAACACGCCGGAGGCAAAGGAGTCGGAGGAGTTCATGAACGACATCCTGTCGCTCCTGCCGATCGGCGCAGAAGGCGAGCTGTCGCTTGGCTACGCGTTCTAGAGATTCGTTACCGCGCACCAGGCTGCTACGCTCGCCCGAGGTGCCGACCTGCAGAGAGTGCTCGACCACGACCGCTGACGCGGGGCAGTTCTGCCCTGCGTGCGGCATGTCGTACGTGAAGTCGGCCGAGCTCGCTGTCAGTGGCACCGATGCGACGGCGCCGCGGTCGCCTGCGGTGACCGGCTCTGCAGCGACCGCCGAGCTCTCGAAGCCGGCGAGCTCGCTCATCGGATCGACGATCGACGGGTTCACGATCGACGCGATCATCGGCGGCGGCGCGTTCGGCACCGTGTTTCGCGGACGACAGATGGGGCTCGATCGCCCGGTCGCGATCAAGATCCCGAGCTACGAGATCCTCGCCGACGAGACCATGGCCAAGCGCTTCGCGCGCGAGGCTCGCTCGGCGGCGAAGATCACGCATCCCGGCGTCGTCGGGATCTACGCGGTCGGCGAGCTCCCCGACGGGCGGCCGTACCTCGCGATGCAGCTCATCGAGGGGCAGCCCCTCGACAAGATCCTCGAGAGCGGCCCCGTCCCTTCGCTGCGCGCGCTGAAGATCGCGCGTGACATCGCGGCCGCGCTGTCCGAGACGCACGCCGCAGGCGTGGTGCACCGCGATCTCAAGCCGTCCAACATCATGTGGCGCAAAGATCGTCACGGCGACGACCGCATCACCATCGTCGACTTCGGCATCGCCGTCGCCAAACCGGGCAACGCCGACGCCACGCGCCTCACCACCAACGGGCTCATCGGCACGCCGCACTACATGTCGCCCGAGCAAGCGCAGGGCGAGCACGCGGATCAACGCAGCGACGTGTACGCGCTCGGCTGTATCTTGTTCGAGCTCGTCACGGGCGAGACGCCGTTCGATGGCTCGGGCTTCGAGGTGTTGCTCGCGCATATGGGCCGGCCGATCCCGACGCCGAGCGATCGCCGCGCCGAGGTCCCGAGCGAGGTCGATCAGCTCGTGCGGCGCATGATGCAGAAGCGCCCGGACAACCGCCCGCAGAGCGCCGACGAGGTCGTCACGCTGATCGACGAAGCGCTCGCGGATCTGGCCAAGCGCAGCGGTGGCTTCTCGCTCGCGAAGACGCTCCGCGCGAAGCGCAAGACACAGCAGCCCACGCTCGAGGATATCGACCCCGTGGATCCCAGCGGCGCCGTCGAGCTCGGCGATCTGCCAACGAAGCCCACGCGTGCGCGCTTCGTGGCCATGGGTGCGCTCGCGATGCTACTCGTCGGCGCCGCCGGGATCGCTGTCTATCGCGCGACGACGTCGCAACCAGCGATCGCGGGCCCGGACGACGCGCGCGACTTCGACGAGACGGGCGACACGGATCCGAGCCCGTTCACCGGGCTGCGCACCATCATCTCCGACGACGGCGAGATGACCCAGCGCACCACGCTCTACGACCCTATCGTCGCCGGAACACGCGCACGCACGACGTTCGAGCTATGGAACGCGATCGGCGCGCCGATCGCGGCGGAGAACCTGATCGTCACGATCGAAGGCCCCGATGGAAAGGCCACCGGCGTCTCGGCCAGGCCCTCGAAGCGTTCGCAGGGGAAGTTCGCCTTCCAACACATCTTCCCGACGCCGGGCAACTACGTCCTCCGCGTGTTTCCGCCGGAGGCTCACTCGGTGTTCACCGTGGATCTCGAGGTCGTGCCTCGCTGACCGCGATCAGTCGTCGTCGGTCTTCTTGCCGCCCGCTTCATCTTCCGAGAAGTCGACCTTGCCCGTGAACTTCTCGCCCTCGCCGAGGATCTTGAGGCGACCCGATGCGAGCACCTTGCCCTTGGACTCCATCGTGACGAGGAGCTCCTTGTTCACGCCGAACTGCCTGCGCTCGAGCACCACGCTCGACGTCAGCGTCTTCTGACCGCGCGAGTCCGTGAACTGCTCGAACGTCGAGAGCAGCATCTGCGGGCGCGTGCTCACGTCGTAGATCTTCACGAGGTACTCGACGTCGTTGAGCGGCGACTTGAGGAAGCCGATGAAGTGGATCCTCCAGCTCTTGGACTCCTTGTTCTCGTAGAAGTTGGTCTTGCTCTGGCTGCGAATCTTGGCGGTGTACGCGGACGCGCTCTTGGCCTGCAGCGGGAACCGCTTGTCGCTCATCATGATGCGGCCCGCGAACACCTTGTTGGGGTCCGCGTGTGCAACGGAGGCGAATGCGATCAGAACAGCGAGAACGAGGAGAGGTGCACGCATCGCCGTCGATGCTACCCGAGCACGCGCGCCCGAGATAGCGCGAATCACGTCGCTGCCGAAGAACTGCGTCTCACGCCAGGAGTGCGCGGATCGCGTCGAGTCCTGCGCGATCGGGTGCATCGCGTCCGTCGAGGCGAGCTGCGATCTCGACAGCGCGCCGCGCAAGCGCTCGATACATCTCGACAAGCTCTGGCTTGCCGCCGAGCGCCTCGAGATGGCGTTGAATGGTTTGCGCGTCGCCACGTCGAATCGGGCCCGTCAGTCCGTCAGTCGTGCCGCGCGCCTCGACGTTGTCGAGTGCGCCGCGCGCGAGCGGCACGAGTGCGGCCGCGGCCTGTTGCGGCGCGACGCCCGTGCTCGCGAGCACTGCTGCTGCTGCATCGATCGCGGCGACGATGTAGTTCGATGCGATCGCTGCCGCTGCGTGGTAGCCCGCCATCTGCCGACCGTCGAGGTTCATCACGACGCCGCCCATGAGCGACACCATCTTCGCTGCGGTCGCGCGACCGACCTCGTCGCCTTCGACGCCGAACACGGTGCCCTTCATGTGGCGCATCGCGGATTTCCCATCGGCGATCGCCGATAGCGGGTGCATCGTGCCGATGCCCGCGACCTGCGACGCGAACGAACCGAGCGCGTCCTGCGCCGACACCGCGCCCGCGCAATGAAGCAGCACGTGGCGCTTTCCGACGAGCCCCGTGCCGAGCAGCATCTGCGCGACCTCGCCGATCACGGCATCGCGCACCGCGAGGATCAGCACCTCGGCCTCGAGCAGGATGTCCGGCGGCGCCGACGAGAACGCAGCGACACCGGCGCTCGAGCCAGCGGCGCGCGCCGCGGAGGGCTTGCGTGCCCACAGTCCGAGCACGGGGACACCGCCGAGGCGCAGCGCGCCAGCAAGCGCCGTGGCAACCGGGCCAGCGCCGACGACGAACGTAGTGGGGTTGCGAGCAGTCATCGATACAATCCGTGGGCGTCGATATACCCCAACACCGAGGCTGGCAACAGGGAGGCGACCTCGGCACGAGCGGGCTCTGTCGCCTCGCGTGCGAGGAGCTCGCGGATCTGCGTCGACGAGATGCTCGGCGCCGCGAACGCGGTCTCGCTGCCCGCCGGGAGGTGCCCTGCCCGCCCGATCACCATGAGCGGCGCCATCGCGATGACGTCGTCCCACCGGTGCCACTTGTGCGACTCGGCGAGGATGTCGGTCCCGACGAGCAGGCGAAACGACGCCTGCGCGTCGCTCTGTGTCAGCGTCGTGAGGAGGTCGTACGTACGGCCCGACGCGTTGTCCTTCTCTGCGTCGACGACGCGCGCCGCGCTTCCAAACCGTGCCGCCGCGAGCCTCGTCATCGCGACGCGATGCTCGAACGGCACGAGGTCCTTATTGAAGGCGTGCTTGTAGACCGGCACGAACCACACCTCGTCGATCGGCTGCGTCTCCAGCGCCCACAGCGCCACCATCTGATGCGCGACGTGCGGCGGATTGAAGCTGCCGCCGAAGAGAGCGACGCGCGTCACTCACTCCTCCTGATACAGCAGATATTCCGCGCGCTCTTCGGCCCACGCACCTTCATCGCGCGGCCAGCGCTCGGCCAGCTCGTCGAGCGACTTGCCCGCCTCGATGCCTTCGCGCAGCGCCGCGGATCCAGCGAGCAGATCGATCGCGGGAATCTTGTCGACGAACTCGTACGCCTTCGCGCGCCACTTGAACGACGCGGGGCTCTGGTCGTAACACGCCTTGAGGAACGCGACACCCGTGCGATACGGACGGAACGAGCGCGGATCCGTGACGTGGATCTGCACGCCACCGCACGCTTGCTTCGCGTGCTTCTGGAACTGCGGCGTGAACACGACGGGACGAAACAGCGCGCCCGGCAGGTCCATCGCCGCGAGCGTCTGCGCGAGCTTGTGACCGTCGATGTGCGGAGCCCCCGACAGCTCGAACGGCCGCGTCGTGCCGCGCCCCTCGGACATCTCGGTGCCCTCGACAAGACACATGCCCGGGTACACGAGCGCGGTGTCGACGGTGGGCATGTTCGGCGACGGCATCACCCACGGCAGCCCCGTGTGATCGAAGTGCATGTCGCGCGTCCAGCCGCGCATGCCGATCACGGCGAGCTCGAGATCCATCTTCTCGACGGCGTGTCGCCATCGCGCGATCTCGCCTGCGGTGAGGCCGTGCCGATTGGGACACGACACGAGACCAACGAATGACTCGAAGCCCGGCTCGATGTTGTCGCCTTCGATCAGCTGACCGCCGATCGGGTTCGGACGATCGAGCACCACGAACGCCTTGCCCGCCTTGGCACACGCGCGCATCGCGAGCACCATCGTCCACACGAACGTGTAGTACCGGCTGCCGATGTCCTGGACGTCGTAGACCACGACGTCGATCTCGTCGAGCATCGCGGCCGTCGGCGTGAGCGTGTCCTCGGTGGCGCCGTACAGCGAGTGAACGGGCAAGCCCGTCCGTGCATCGCGCGCGTCGTCGACCTCGATCATGTCTTGCGCATCGCCGCGCACGCCGTGCTCGGGACCGAACAGCGCGGTCACGTTGAACTTCGCGTGCAGCAGATCGATCGCGTGACGCAGCTGCGTGTCGACGGCGGTCGGGTTCACGATGAGCCCGATGCGCTTGCCATCGAGCAGCGGGCTTCCCTCGCCGGCGAGGCGCGCTAGTCCCGTTTGAACGGCCATTACGCGAAGATCGGGACCGGCTTGAGCGAGACCTTGCCGTCCTTGGTGACGACACGGAACCGCACGGCGCGGCACTGGTACTGCGCCTTCAGCTTGCCCTCGTTGACCTTGAGCTTCGCGATGAAGTTCTCGAACGACACGTCGTCCGGGTTTCCGCTCGCCTTCCGCGCCGCGGTGTACTCGGTGTAGACGCGCTTGTAGTAGTCGGGCTCCGCTTCCTGCGCGAGCGCGGCGATATCCGGATCGACCGCGGGCTTGCCCTCTTCGCCTTCCTCGAAGTCGACGCGACCGGGGACGATCGGATTGCCTTCCTCGTCGTACTCTTCCTCGCCGGGCTCGGGGCGACCGAGGAGGCGGGCGAGCATCACGTTGAGGCCATTGGACAGACCGTCGAGCTCGGGGCCCACAGGGCGGAACGTACGATCGAGGTTGCCGTTAATGATCTCGGTGATGCCGAGCTCCACCTGATCGACCTGCGTGACCAAGCGGCGGTGCGAGAGGTAGAGGCCGAGCATCGCGATCGCGAGCGCGCCACCACCGAGGAGCAGGATGAACAGCTTCACGGTGCCCGCGATCGCGGCCGTGTCGCCCTCGCCGATCGGCGACAGCACGACCACGCCGGCCGTCACCGGCGGATAGTCGGCGGGGAACGCCTTGGTCGCCGAGCGCGGTAGCGGATCCGTGGCCGCGATGTACGTGGTGCCACCGACCTCGATGACGCCCTTCGCCGGCTTGCCATCCGGCGTGACGAGCTTTTGCAGCGCCGCGGCGAGCTGGACGGCCTTCGCGGTGTCCTCCTCGGCGTTCGCGCGCGTGAAGCTCGACGCGATCACGTCGAGCCGGCTCGCGTTGTGGTTGTAGTACGCGAGGTCCGTGCCCAGGAGCGACTTGTCCTTCTGCGTCTCCTTGGCCGTCTGCGTGTACGCCACGACGATCGCGCCTACGATGGCCGCCGCTCCCTCGGTGTCCTCGGCGGGAACGACCGCTTCCGGATCGAGGATCGGCGCGACGCCGACCTTCATCATCGACTTCTCGTCTTTGATCCAGATGTCGCTGATGATGATCTTCTTCTTCAGGACGACGTTGATCGCCGGAAGGATCGACTCGCCTTTGTCGTTCTTCCACTGCTTGGGAACGACGCTCGGTACGTCACTCATCGCGAGGACGTTTCCGGTCTTGTCGAGGAGCGCGATGATGTCCGGCTTGACCGGACTCTTCTTCTCGTCGGCGGTGAACTTCTGGAAGCCGAGGCGCGCTTGCGAGGCCCGCACGTTCTCCGACTTGATCGCCTGGAGAAACTCGGGGAACGACGCGAGCCATTCGGCCTTGTTCGCGACGTCGATTCCCTCGAGCTGGTTGACCTGACCGATCACACCGTGCGCGCGGTTCAACTGCGCATCGGCATCCTTCTTCGCTCGCTCGTCGAAGCTCTTCGACGTGACGAAATACGCGATCGCGCTCAATACGACGATCACGGCGGCAACGACCGCTGCAATAACGGTGCGGGACATGCTCCCTCCGCGCTGAATAATCGTGGGACGACGCGGAGTTGTCAACGCAACCCGCGGCGTAGATCGATCTACTTCTTCTTCGGCTTCTTCGGCTCGGGTAGCGGTTGCGTTTCCGCCGGGGCGATCTTCGACGGTGGCACGGCGTCGTAGCTCGTGCGGAAGTCCTCGCTGAACGCGCAGATCGCGTCGTTGCCGAGGAGGCAGATCGCCTCCGCGACGCCGAGATCCATGGTGCGCTCGAGCCGTGCGCGGTCGTCGAGGACGAGCATGCGACGCTTGTTGTCCGTCATGATGCTCGTGGTCGCCGACGTACTGGAGCAGCCGCGGATGGCCACGTTGTCTGGATAGGCCGAGGGATCGCAGAACACGTTCTGGCCGATCGTGACGATCTCCTGGATCGGATCGGCAAACGTCAGGTTCGCGTCCTTCGCCTTTGCACGGACCTTGGCGAGCGATGCCTTGTACGCCGCCGCGACCTCCGCCGGCTTCAGATCACCTGTGGTCTCCACGAGCACACCATCGAACGTTCCGCCCGCCGTGGGCATCGCGCCGCGGATCGCCTTGTGCTTCGGCGTCCACCCGGAGGGCGCCGTCTGGTTCTTCATCACGACCAGCGTCGCGACCGCGCCGCCCGCGACCACGAGCCCTGCGAGTGCGATCCACATCGGCGCGCGGCTCCGTCGCTTCGCGGCCGCGGGACCCGTTCCGTGCGGCTCGAGCTCGTCGGCGAGGTTGGTCGGAGTCGCCGTCGCGACGCGCGCGGGCGGCGTGCGCGATTTCGGTGCCTGGGTCTCGGGCGGCGTGGAGCGCAGCTCGCCGAGCACCTCGCGATCGAGCTTCTGCGTCTCGACGAGCGCGACATCACCTTCGCGAAGCGACGCCTCGAGCACCTTGCGGAACTCGCGCGCGTTCTCGAACCGATTCTCGATCTTCTTCTGCAGGCTCTTCAGAAGCGCATCCTCGACGAGCGCTGGCACCTCGATGCCGAGCGACGACGGAGGCTTCGGAATCTCCGACAGGTGCTTCGTCATGATCTCGAAGTGGGTCGAGCCATCGAACGGCGTCTCGCCGGTGAGTGACTCGTACAGCGTCGCGCCGAGCGAGTAGATGTCCGTGCGCAGATCCACCTCGTGGCCGCGCACCTGCTCCGGCGACATGTAGCGGACCGTGCCCATCGTCTGGCCCGTCGCCGTCAGCTTCGTCGACGTCGTCATCTTCGCGATGCCGAAGTCCATCACCGTCGCGGTGGCGTCGTGCGCGCGGACGAGCACGTTGCTCGGCTTCATGTCGCGATGGATCACGCCGCGTCCGTGCGCGTACTCGAGCGCGCGCAAGACGTCGATGCACACGCGAACACTCGCGGTCCATTCCATGCGCTTGGTCTCGAGGATCATCCGCTCCCACGTGCGGCCCTGCACGTACTGCATCGCGAGGACGAACGAGCCGTTCTCCTGCCCGAAGTTGTAGAGGTGCACGATGTTCGGGTGATCGAGCGCGGCGAGCGCCTTGGCCTCCTCGAGGAACCGCGACTTCACCTGACTGTGCGCCGCGAGCTCGGGCGGCAAGATCTTCAACGCGACCTCTTGGTCCGTCATCTTGTGGCGGCCTTTGAACACGACGCTCATGCCACCCTGCCCCAGCACGTCGACGAGCTCGTACTGCCCGAGCACCACCTGTCCGAGCATGCGATGCGCCCCCGTCGCGCCGACGGCCGCTCCGCAATGCGGGCAGCGCACCTCGATGTCGAGCAGTTGTTCTTTGCAGCTCGGGCACTGCACGGTCACCTCGCCTCGCTCGCGAGCTCTGCGCGTCTCTCCCAGCCATGCACCTTGTCGAGCCAGCGCCCCAACTCGTCGACCAGAATCGCTGGAAACTCGACGGGCGTGTAGTGCGTGCCCCCTTGGACGACGACGAGCCGCGAGCCCGCGATGCGCCGGTGGATGTGCTCCGCCGTCGACGGTGGCGTCATGAGATCGCGATCGCCCGTCACGATCGTCGTCGGGATCTGGATCTTCACCAGGACGTCCTCGGCGTCGTGCTCGTCGAGCCGGGAGAGCAGGTCGCTATAGATGACCCAATCGATCGTCTGGAACCCGGCCGCGACCGTGCGGAAGATGTCCATGTCGACCGTCTGACCGACGAGCCCGAGGCGCTTCATCGCCGTGATGAGCGTGGTCGATCCCGCGACGATCTTGCTCGCGCGCCCGGCGAGCGCGGCTTGTGCGCGCACGAGGCGAAGCAACGTCGGAATGGTTCGCCCGACGAGCCGGCTGCCCATCACGGTGCGAAATGCGCGGCCGAAGGTGCCGTTGATGGCGAAGAGGCCCTTCACGCGCTCGGGGTGCCGCTTCACCGTCTCGAACGCGACCTGGACGCCCATCGACCAACCCGCGATCACGAAGTCGTCGACGTTCTCGGCCGCGAGGATCTCCACGAGATCCTCCACCTGATGCGCGATGGTGTTCGCTGCGGGATCGGTCGCCGGGCCCGAGGTGTAGAGGCCGCGATAGTCCCAGCAGATCGTCTTGTACCCCTCGAGCCCTCCGTACAAGTGACGGAACGCGACGTAGGTCCCGCCGAGGCCGTTCGCGAGCACGACACAGGGCCCGCTGCCCCGCACCTGATAGCCGATGCGAGTACCGTCGCGCGCCGTGATGTGGCGCTGCTGGACCTCCATTACGCGAATCGTATCCGAAAACAAAAACGGCCGCCCGGAGGCGACCGTCGCTTGGCTC
>JAEYYV010000123.1 GCA_023428295.1 Pseudomonadota bacterium | reverse complement strand
GATATAGGCAGGTCGACTCGCGACCGCTGACGCCGCCCCGCCCGACGAGCCCGACGACGAGCCCGACGACGACCCCGACGACGACCCCGACGACCCCGACGAGCTGTTCTGGGGCCGATGGCCGCCGCCGACCATCGACGAGATCTGCTTCGCGAGGTCCGACGCCGCGGTCATGATCGACGTCACGAGCTCGGTCGCGCCTTCGGCGAGCGCGTCGAAGATCGATGCGGGCGATCGCGACGAACCACCGGACCACGAGCCGGAACCCGACGAGCCTGGTGTCGACGAGCCCGAGGGGCTTCCCGACGACGAACCCGCGCCGGGCTTCCACGTCTTCGACGCTTCTTCCTGCTCGTCGGTGAGATCGCCGACGATGTGCTCCGGGCGCCCGCAGATCGCGCGCGACGCGTGCATGCCGCCCATCGTCGCTGCTTCGACGCAGCCGACATTCATGCCCGTCTTGATGTAGTCGCCCGCGAGGTACAGGTTGCCGATGCCGTGGCCCTGCGTCGTCAGGCGGTATTGGACGCTGTTCGGCATCGCGAGCACGTAGCGGTCTGACGGATTCCACGTGGCGATCCAATACTGCGAGTCGAAGCGCGCCGGGCCCGTCGCGTCAGAGCCGACCAAGAGGTCCCAGTTGAAATCTCCGTTCTTCTGCGTGGCAGGCCACAGCCCGGCGCTGCTCTTCTGCAGCCACGAGATCGCGTTGGCCTTGATCGCCTCGTTCTGCTTCTCGGCGTACGTGTGATCCGAGCGCGGCGGCAATGGCCACACCGTATCCGGAAGCGGCGAGCACAGATACGCGAGGTTCTTCGGCACCACCGGGCTCTTCGACCAGTCCTCGCGCCCGAGGAGGTGCGTCATGTCGGCCCACGTGTCCATCGGCTCGGCGTAGCCGTCGAGCACGGGGCTCTCGAGCGTCCAGCCGAGGCCCGCGAGATCCGGCGTCAGCCACAGCTGCGCTGCTTGGGTCTGCGTGGTCTTCACGTTCGCGACCATGTCGCGGAACGGCTTGTTCTTCGCGATGATGTCCTTCGCGATGTACTCGAAGATGCCGATCGAGCAGCCGAGGATGACGCGATCGAAGCCGTTCGTCTCGGCCCCGAAGGTCAGCACGAGCGGCTCCGCGGGATCCTTCCACGAGGTCCACCAGTCCTCGAGGTTCACCTCGCCGCGCTTCAGCGCGTCGCCTTGCTCGAGCAGCTCGTACTTCGGCTCGCTCGGCCAGCACTCGAGATCGAGCACCGAGACGAGAGGATCGTACGAGCCGCTCTTGGGCGTCGCTTGCCGGCCGATGGTGATCGTCTCGACGTACGTGCCTTCCTTGGACAGCGTGATCTCGTCGACGCGATGGAAGAACTCGAACTTCACGCCGCGGTTCTTCAGCACCTCGTAGAGCGGCACGAAGATCGTGTCGCCCATGCCCGCCTGCATCTTCCACATGACCGCGCCCTTGTAGGTCCAGCACATGCGGAGGATGCCGTTGATCGCGGTGCCCGCGCCGACTTGTCCCTCGAGCGAGAAGCCGAGGTCGTACATGCCGGTGATGTACGCGCTGTTCACGGAGATCGTGTGCGCGCCGTACTTCAGGAGCCACGCGCGGAAGTCGAGATGGTCCTGCGTGAACCAATCGCCCGATCGAACGACGCCGCTCTCGATCACACCGCGCATCGCGGCGAACCCGAGGTCGCACGTGATGAAGTCGCGGCGCCAATCGATGGCCGCTTCGAGATCGTCCTCGAAGCCGCGGACCTTGTCGTGCAACCAGGCGTGCACCTTCTCGAGCTCGTCGAGCACGCGGTCGTGATTGCCGAGCTTGGCGTGCAGGTGCGCGGCCTCGAGGTTCTGATGACGGTCGGGCAGCTTCTTCGAGCGGTCGAAGATCTGCTTGAGCCAACCGATCGTCATCTCCACGAGCTGCGCCGGCGTCGGCAGCACGCCGCCGTCACCCGGCACACCCGAGTTCGGCGGGAAGTTCATCACCCACGGTACGTAGCTCGCGTCCTTCAGCTGCTCCATGAGGACGACGTAGTCGTGCGGCTTGAACGCGTCCTGCCACGTCGCGAGCGGCTTCGACGGATCGCGGCCGAGGAGACCGTACGCCTTCTTCAGGACCTTGAACGCGTTCTCGTAGAACCCGAGGAGAATGTGGAGCCCGTGCTCCTCGATGCGCTGCTCGTGCTCCGCGTTGCGGCCCGACGCGCCCTTGCCGCCGAGCCTCCATCCGAGCTGGTAGACGGTGATGTCGAAGTCGTCCTGCCAGCCGTCCGCGTCGGTGATCTCGAACGCTGCCATCAGCGCGCCCACGCCACCGCCCAGGATCGCGATCCGTTGCTTTCCCATTCAACGGCGGAGCATATCGAGGTTGAGCGTTACTTACGACCGCGCCCGCGGCCGAGTGCGTGCTCGACGAGTGGTCTCAGTGCTTCTCCCAGCTCGGGTGCATAAATAAGACGGATCGCCGACATCGGTTGACCGAGTGGCATGTCCTCGAGCAATCGCGACAACGTCACGGCGCCATAGCGCGGATGATCGATCACGTGCAGCTCGTCGTCATCCGCCGCGAGGTAGCCGACCTGCCGCGCGGTATCCAGGTGCACGTAGCTCGTAGCGTGCGCACCGAACCGTTGCTGCGCGACCTCGAGCGCCTGCGGCCACAACCGATCCGCCGCTGCCTTGTCGTCGCCCAGGTCGAACGTCTTGAACAAGCGCCGATCGACGAGCCGACTCGCCAGATCGAACAACACGCCATCGGCCGCGCGCTCGCCGTCGCGCCCGGCCCACGCGTCCATCGCCGTCGACAGCGAGATGTCGTGCAGCCGCAGATAGTCGTCGACGCTCACCGTCGCCCCGCGCGCCATCTCCGCCGCGATCGGCAACCCACGCGGCTCCGCTCCCTGCCGCGCGAGCTGCGCGAACCGCTCGAGCGTCTTGATGAACATCCACTCCGCCGCGCGCACCGTCTTGTGGTGATAGACCTGCGCGTACATATACGAGCGCGCGAACAGGTACTGCTCGACGGCGTACATGCCGCGTCGATAGTCGATGACCAGATCCGACGGATCGTCGTTGTCCGCGTGAACGTTGCCGACCTGGATCGCGTGAATGATCCAATCGAGGTCATACGTCGCGTATCCGGCGCCCGAGTAATGACCATCGCGCAGCAGGTAGTCCAGCCGATCCACGTCGAGCTGCGAGCTCACCAGCTTCCGCGCGAATCGCGGCCGAAACCCGCTCTTCTTGTTAAAGAACCCCGACAGCCCCTCGACCATCCCTAACTCGAGCTGCTCGAGCGCATCCCTCAGCTCGGCGTTCTCCGCCACGATCCGCGCGCCCCATCGCTCGTGATCGTTGCCCGGAAACACGTGCTCCCACGCGTGCGAGAACGGGCCATGCCCCACGTCATGCAACAGCGCCGCGACGCGCACCTTGCGCGCCAACCCTTCTTCTAGATCCAACCGCCGCGACACGCGCTGCGCGATGTGAAACGCGCCGAGCGCATGACCGAAGCGCGAGTGCTCCGCGCCCGGATACACGAGCCACGCAAATCCCATCTGCTTGATCCGCCGCAGCCGCTGCATCGCGTGCGTGTCGAGCAGATCGGCGATCGGGCGGTCCTTACCTTTGAACTCGATGAGTCCATGCACCGGATCGCGGAACACCCGGTCTTTGATGGGAGTTGCCATCGGCCGGACCATACCCCGAGCGGCCCGTCGGCGGCGATCGGGTGGGGCAGTCCACCCCGGGCGGGGCACGCGCTCCCAATACGCAATTCGTGCAAAGCGTGATTTGATGCCCCCATGAAGCGTGTAGGGGCCCTTAGCTTCCTGGCGATCGTCGGTTTGTCATCTTCTGCGTTCGCGCATATCCACCTGACAAACCCGTTGTCGCGAACCGACAACGTGCAGGGCGATCCGCAGAAGAACGGTCACTGCGGGGACCCGGCGTATTCACGCGCGGCGAACCCGACGCGCACGACGGTGTACCCGCCCGGCGCGACGATCACTGTCACCTGGGCAGAGACCATCAACCATCCGGGCCACTTTCGCATCGCATTTCAACCGAACGGCGACACGTTCGGACTGCCCGAGGGTGAAGCGCCCAATCAGTTCCCGACTGTTGATAAGTCGGGAACCGTGGATGGTGCCGGCGCGATGATCCTCGCCGACTTGATTCCCGACGGAACGCTCTCGAAAGAGGTCACGCTTCCCGACATGGAGTGCACGAACTGCACGCTCCAGTTCATTCAGGTGATGACAGGATCGCCGCCCTACACGCCGTCTATCAACCAGGCGACGAACAACGATCTCTACTTCAACTGCGCCGACATCACGCTGCAAGCTGGCGCGTCGATGCCCGAGCCTCCGCTGCAAGACGATGCGGGCACGGGTGGCGGTGGCGGTGGCGGTGGCGATGCGGGCACGGGCGGAACGGGTGAAGTCACGGGTGGCTGCTCGACCGCTGGCTCGTCGACGACGGCGCTGTTTGGCCTCGCGTTGCTCGCAGGTCTGCGCCGCCGCCGTCGCTAGTCGCCGATTCTCGCGCTAGCGTTGCAGCATGAAGCTCGTGCTCGCGCTCGTGTTCCTGGTCGGCGTTGTCGCGTGTAGCAGCAAGCCCGCCGAGCGCTACACGGTGAACGGCAAGGTCGTCGCGATCGGCGCCACGGCGAGCGACAAGATCGACATTCACCACGAAGCGATTCCCACGTACAAGCATCGCGACGGGAAGGTGAAGGGCATGGCCTCGATGGTGATGTCGTTCGCACCGACGGGGAAGAACCTCCCGGCGGTAGCGGCGGGCGACATCGTGCGCGTCACGTTCACCGTGCATTGGGACTCCGATCCGGGGACGCGCATCGAAGCGATGGAGAAGCTGCCGCCGGATACGAAGCTGGTCCTCGAGTAACCGCGCGCGAGCGGGCGAGCTATGGTGCAGGCATGCGCACCTTTGAAGGCAGGCACTCGACGTTCTCGATCGATCGGCCCGTGGCACACGTCGTGGTCGTCACGATCAAAGGTCGCGATGCGGGCGAGCACGGGGACGGACCGCTGCGCGCTCTCGACGAGGAGATGCTCGCGGGACCGTTCGTGCTGTTCATCGATGCGCGCGCGACGTCGGGTGCATCGGTGGACGTGTCCAACATCTGGGCGCAGTGGCTGCGCTCGCGGCGCGATCGGCTCGATCGGGTGCACATGCTGACGGGCTCGAAGTTCGTGCAGCTGACCGCGGATTTCGTGCGTCGCTTCGCGGAGCTCGGCGACACGATGCGCATCTACACCGACGGTGCAGCGTTCGACGAAGCGTTGCGCACGGTCACGGCTGGCAGGTAGCGCGCTACGATGCGCGCGTGAAGTCCACGCATGACGTCGCGATCGAGCGAATCGATGGCGCAACACGAGCGAGTGCGCGGGACACGGTGGTCGTCGAGGCGCCGCTGCAAGTGCGAGCGCGTGGCGTGCCGGTCGCGACGATCATGCGCACGCCGGGCGCGGACCTCGAGCTCGTGCGCGGGCTCCTGCACGCGGAGGGCGTGGCGAGTGGTGCGCTCGCGCCGGTCGACGAGGATGCGGTCGACGTGGATGTCGACGCGTCTGCGTTCGCGGGGCGCGGGCTTCTGTCGTCGGCAGCGTGCGGTGTGTGCGGGCGGGTCGCGATCGCGGATCTCGAGCTGCGCGCGCGCGAGGTCGGCGCGGATACGCGCGTGGATGCCGCGGTGCTGGCCAGGTTGCCCGGGGCGCTTCGCGACGCGCAGTCCGTGTTTGCCGTGACCGGCGGGCTTCACGGCGCGGCGCTGTTCGCGACGGATGGTTCGCTCGTCGCCGCACGCGAGGATGTCGGCCGGCACAACGCCGTCGACAAGCTCGTCGGGTGGATGCTCGACGCGCGCGTGGATGGGGGACGGCACGTGCTCGTGCTGAGTGGCCGCGCGGGGTACGAGCTCGTGCAGAAGGCGATCATGGCCGGCGTGCCGATCGTCGCGAGCGTGAGCGCGCCGAGCTCGTTGGCGATCGAGCTGGCAGAGCGGTTTAACGTCGCGCTCGTCGGCTTTGTCCGCGCGCAGCGCGCGAACGTGTACGCGCATGGCTGGCGGATCACGTGACTCGGCCGGTGCGAAGATCCCGTGCGAGCACGCGCACGCAAAAGGGTAAGTGCTCTCGTCGGGATCCTTGACGTTGTCGTCGGAGTGGAATACCGACGGGCCTTCGGTTGTTCGCGTCCCGCCGCTACATGTCGTCGGGTCGTTTCTTGCCCTCGCGCCACCCATTCAAATAGGGTCATCGTCGATGAACCGTCTGGTCGTCACCTCCGCCGTCCTCTCGTTGTCGCTGCTCGCTTGCGGCAAGAGCAGCAAAGAACAGCCTTCGACCGTCTCGGGCGAGAAGGTCACCGAAAGCGGCACAGCGCCGGGCGACAAGAAGCCGGCAGCGGGCGCGCCCGACAAGCCGGCGACGCCACCTGCGAAGGCGCCCGATCGTGGGCCGGAGCGGGTGGTGTATTCGCTCGTCGACAACCGGCTCGCGGCGCACCTCTCGCGCGGTGGCGGCTTGCTCGTCAACGGCGGCTCTGCGGGCATGGCCAAGTACATGCGCTTCGGCAACATGATGTCGAAGGACGCGAAGAAGGCGTGGAACCTGCGCCAGACCGAAGGCGACGTGAAGGTCGCGCGTCTGACCGGCAAGACCGGCAGCGTGTTCGTTCCGCTCACCGCGGCGCAGGCGGGTCGCGGAACGGTGCGCGCGCGCATCTTCTCGCCGGGCGAGGGCGCGCTCAGCCTCCGGGTCAACGAGAACAAAGATATCAACGCGAACTTCACGGAAGGTTGGAACACCCTCGAGCTGACGGTTCCGGCCGGCCAGCTCAAGGAAGGCGAGAACCAACTCTCGTTCTTCACCAAGCCGTCGGAGGTCGCGCTCGCGTGGATGCAGGTCGGTGGCACGACGCCCATCGGTGACGATGGCCAGATCGGCTTCTACGACGCGGGCAAGAAGGCCCTCGTCGTGCCGAAGGACGCCGCGATGTCCTGGTACGTGATGGTGCCCGACAAGGGCAGGGTCACCGCGGATCTGTCCGACGGTAGCTGCACCGTGAACGTGCTCGCCACCGCCGAGGACGGCGCGACGGCGGATGGCAAGCTCACGGGCACCGGCTCGGCGGTCGACCTCGCGTCGCTGTCGGGCAAGGCCGTGCGCCTCGATCTCGAAGCCACCGGCTGCGCGAAGGCGGAGCTCGCCAACGCTGCGCTCGTCGTGCCGGGCACGGCGCCCGCCATCAAGCGCGGCGAGCCGCCGAAGAACATCGTCTTCATCATCATGGATTCGCTGCGCGCGGATCACGTGCGCCCGTTCAACTCCAAGGCGCGCGCCGAGACGCCGAACTGGGACAAGCTCGCCGAGACGTCGTCGGTGTTCCTGCAGAACTACGTGCAGGGCAACGAGTCGCAGGTCTCGCACGCGTCGATGTGGACGTCGATGTGGCTCGCCAAGCACAAGTCGCCCAACATGAAGGACATCCTTCCCGACAAGTTCGTCACCATCGACGAAGTCGCGAAGAAGGCCGGCAAGTTCGTCGCCGGTGTATCGGCCAACGGCTACATCCGCCCGAAGCGCGGCTACGGCACTGCGTGGGACAAGTACGTGAACCACATCGAGTCGTCGATGGGCCTCCGTGGCGCCGACATCCTCGAGAAGGGGATGTCGTTCATCACGCCCAAGAAAGATCAGCCGTGGTTCCTCTACATGGGCACGATCGACACGCACGTCACGCTGCGCCCCAAAGAGCCGTGGATCTCGAAGTACTCGCCCAACTACAGCGGCAAGTACAAGACGTTCGGCGACGACGGTGCGGGAGGCCTACCGAAGAACCTCTCCGATCGCGACATGGACCACGTCCGCGCGCTCTACGACTCCAACGTCTCGTATCAAGACGACCTCCTCGGTCAGCTGATGAAGACGCTCGAGTCGTGGGGGGTCCTCGAGCAGACGATGATCATCATCACCGCGGATCACGGCGACGAGCTGTGGGAGCAAGGCCGTTTCGGTCACGGCGCATCGCTACAGGAGACGCTGCAGCACGTGCCGCTCCTCGTGCACTACCCCGCGATGTTCCCCGCTGGAAAGTTCGCGAGCGGCACCGAAGGTATCGACATCGTCCCGACGATCGCCGACGCGCTCGGCGTGGCCGTGGATCCCGAGTGGCAAGGCCAATCGCTCATCCCGCTCGCGAACGGTCAGACTGTGTATCCGCAGCTCGCGTTCGGATCGAAGTACGAGAACGGACACGGCGGACGCATCGCGCACTGGAAAGGCATGCTCGCGTCGGCAGGAACGCCCAAGGTGTTCGATCTCGCGAAGGACAAGCTCGAGACCAAGGATCTCTACGGCTCGGCGCACATCGGCACGCGCCTCGTCCTCGACCCGATGTGGACGCTCCGCCAGTGGGCGGTGGAGTGGAAGAAGTCGCAGTGGGGCAACGCGGCGAACGTGTCGAGTCGCTTCGCAGCGGATCTCGGCGAGTAACTTGGCGCACGCGCGTAACCTGCGCCCCATCGAGGGCGCGCGCTTCTTGCTCGAGCGTCAGACCGACGCCGCGAACAACGCGACCTACCTCGCGTCCATCTTCACGCCGGACGCCGAGTTCTCGACGACCGCGACGCTCGCCGATGACGGCACGGTCGCGTTCGCGGCACCGACGGGCGCCCCCGGCGATCTCGACGAGCGGCTTGCGAACATCGCCAAGCTCGTCGCGCGCGACGCTCCCAAGCGCCGCGACGATGGCCTCGCCGTGTGGCCTTCGCGCATTCTGCGCTGGCGGAAGTAAGCACGAGCTCCTAGGCGATCGCTGGCAACGCGACCACGAGCTCGATACCTCCGTCGCTACGTACGCTGCGCGTCATCTCCCCACCGACGCGTGCGCTGAGGATCTCGACGAGCTTCAAGTCGAAGCGATCGCCCGCATCGTCGGTCGCCGTACCGCGCACGAGCTCGATCCACGGCGCGCCGTCGATGTCACGCCCCCGCACCGTCAGCTCGATCCACGGCGCGTCCGCGACGTCGAGCACCATGCCGATCGCGAGGTGCGCCATGGCCTGCTCGTCGAGCGCGCTCGCGGCGTCCACGTCGATCGCGTAGTCGACGCCGATGTCCACGGCCGTGTCGAGCTCGCCGACGATGCGCCCGACGACCGGCCCCACCGGCGCCCCGCGCGGGACCGAGTCGCTGCCCGTGGTCGCACGCCGCGGCGGACGCGCGATCGCCATCATCGCGTTCAGCTGCGCGTGGGCATCCTCTGCCGCGCGCGCGATGTCCTCGACGAAGATACGGGCGTCACCGTCGAGAACGGGCACGAGGTGCGGCGTCGCGAGCTGCACGATCTGCACGAGGCCGAGCAGGTCGTGCGTCTTGCCGCTGACCATGCGCGCGGCGCTCCGCGTGTACTCCTCCCGAGCGAGGTCCCACGCGAAGCGGCGTTGCCTCTCGACGAGCACGAGCCGTGCAGCCGTTCGCTCAGTCTTCGTCATCCTCGTAGTACTCGACAGGTTCGTAGCGCACTTCGCGACTCGCGGGACACAGATCGCGATAGGCGCACCTGTCACACCACGATCCGGGATTCGGACGCGGCCCGTCGTCGACGGCGAGCGCGGCGGCTTCGATGTTGTCGAGCAGATCGGGCATCAGTCGATCGATGACGTGCTCCGGCGTCACGGGCGGCGCCCACTCGACCGCGCGCTCCGCGATCCAGTGCACGCCGAACCAGAACCTCCGCACGTGGCGAAACGCGGCCGCGGCGAGCACGGCGTATCCCTCGAGCTGATCCGCGATCGACGTGCCCGGAATGCGCGCGCCCGTCTTGTGATCCACCAGCGCGAGCGAGTCGTCCTCGAACAGGTAGCCGAGATCGAGCACGCCTCGGTAGTACGCGTCGCCCGAGTAGAACTGCGTGGTCGTCAGATCCTCGCGCACCGCGAGCGAGTACTCGACGAGCTGGCGCGCCACGCGACGGCGCCGGCGAAACTGCCCGATGCGCGTCACGAACGCGGGGATTCCCGTCGCGAGCGCGTCGTACCGCATTTGCTCGATCTCGTTTGGCAGCTCCGCGCGCACCGCTGCGGTCGCTTCTTCCACCGGTGTGCCCATCAGCACCTGCTCGACCGCTTTGTGGATCGCTTTGCCGATCCGCGTCTCGGGCATGACCTCGGGCTCTTTGATCTTCTGGATGTACTTGAAGTGGAACAGCCGCGGACAGCGGAGGCCCGTCGACACCTTGGAGGCCGACCACGGAGCGTGGATGAGTGCGCGTGTCGACGGCACGGTCCGCTAGCCTAGCCGAAAACTTGTCCCTCGTCGGCGCGTGCCCTACCACCGAAGGAGTGCAAGCCGTGATCGAACGTCTCTCAACGTGCGAAGTCTGCAGCGCTAAGGTCTCCGAGTTGCGTCGTGGACGCTGTTGGGGCTGCTACGCGCGGTGGGTAGATTCTCGGCCGGTCGGCATGGGCGCGAAGTGCGTCACGTGCAGCGAGAAGCGCCGCAAGGTCTTACGTGCCGTCGAGCTGTTCGGGAGCTGGAAGCCGATGTGCTTCAACTGCTCGGGACAGCTGCTCACGCTAAACCCGATGCCGAACACGATCGCGGACCTTCGCATCGCCGTCTCGCGGGAGCGCCGACGCAACGACCGCCGCATCGGCAAGGCTGACTCGCGCGTGTTCCGCTACGAGCGTCGCGTCGGCGATCGTCGCGCGGGACGCGACGAGATGATGCCCATCGACGACGACATGATCATCGAGGTCAGCGTCAACATGGACCCCGAGCCCGTCGAGTTCGAGGACCTGACAACGATCCGCGAGCTGGTCACGCACCTGCGGCGCGCAGAGCTCGCGGGCTAGCTCAGAACCGCTTGCCGGGTGGCGGCGGAGGCGAAAGCGCGGGCGGCGAGACCATCGTGGGCGGCGTCGACTCTGCGCGACCCGCCGTGAACATGAGGAATCCAGCGGCGGGCAGCACGAGGCCTGCGGGAACGACCTCGCTGAGCGACTTGCCCTGCGCGCGCACGGTGAGCTTCAGCGATCGCGGATCCTTGGTGATGGACTGCTTGAAGTTGCCGTCACCCGTGTACGCGTCCACGACCTTCAGGACCTCGACCTTGCGCTGGAGCACGTCGTTGACCTGCTTGGTCGTGCCCCGGTAGGACTCGAGCCCGCCGAGCATCACCTTCGCGATGCCACGCGGCGCGATGTGGCCGGCCTTCATGAGCTCGAGCGCACCTTGCGACATCAGCTCCATCGCATCGAGCCCGTTCTTGGTGGTGTCGATCCACGTCCAGCCCACACCGTCCGCGTAGATGCTGAACGACGCGAGCTTGTGACGCTGGACGATGTCCGTCGCGAAGTTCCTGCCACCGATCTTGTCGACCGCCTCCTTGCGCGCGGTCGGCGACATCGTCATGACGAGCGAGAACACGGGCTTCTGCGCGAGCACCTCGGCGGCGTACGCGAGGTTCGAGTTCGGTGCGCGGGTGGGCGGCCTCCACGTGGCCGCAGCACGCTCCTTCACGAGCGTCGCGTTGCCAGCCACTACCGTGCCGTCCCTCGTGACGGCCACCGCATTCTCGTCGCCGAGATCGAGGTACGCCGAGTCCCCGAGCTTCTGGACCGTCCTCCCCCGCTGCATCTTCGCCATCTTGTCGAGGTTCACCGGGCTGAACTTGCCGTGCATCACCGCCAACACCTTCGGATCGCGGTTCGGCACGATCTGGAAGAACACCGTCGCGTCGTTGATGTCCGTCGCGAGGTCGATTCCCGTCGCGGTCTTCGCGAGCCCGCGGCCACCCTCGACTTCACCGATCACCTTGCGCACCATCTTCGCGAGCTCGGGCGACGACTTGATGTTCGGGTTGTTCGGCAGCCCGGTCAGAACCTTGTAGTTGTTTGGAATAACCGCGCCCGCATCGAAATGAACGACGACATCCGCGTCCGGCATCGCGTACTGCAGCGACACCTCCGGCGTCGGCGCCTTCGGGTTCTGTTGGATGCCAAACCCGGAGATTCCGAGCAGCAGGGTGATTACCTCGACAATTCCAGGTTCCATCGTCGTCCTCCCAATCGATTTGGTGCGGCAATCGCACCCCGGCCGAGCATTCGCTCACACGCAACCAGGGCGCAACGGCTCCAGCTCTCAACGTGCGGGCTCGGACGGACCACACCGCCAGAAAAATTCAACCTCCATCAACCTCGCTTCACGCGACCCAAAACCTTCCGGAAAAAAAACCATGTCAAGACTGGTTCCGGAAACCGACGGCGCTAGGATGGCCAACGTCTCGACGGTACGTGAGTCGCAAACGTTTTCGAGGGAGGCACGACGGTCATGAGTACGCTTGCTGTGGTTGAGGAGATCCTGCGCGAGACCGCCGTACCAATGTCGGTTCGCGAGATCGTGGAACGAGCGGGTGTGCGCCTTCCCAGCAAGTCGAAGACTCCTGACACCGTCGTCGCTCGCGACCTCTCGATGGACATCAAGAAGAAGGGCGAAGGCTCTCTCTTCGTTCGCACGTCGCCCGGTCGTTACACGCTTCGCACGCTCGCTACCGCCACCACACCTGTCTCTGCCACCACGCCGATGAGCGCACTGCCCGCGCGCAAGCCGGCTGTCGCCGCGCCCTCGACTCGCGCGCGCACCGATAGCGAAGCGACCGGCGGCGGCTTCGCTGGCTGATCGCACGCGCTCCACGTTCCGATGATTCGTCGCGCCGAAGTTAGCGACCACCCGTGGATCATCGCGACCGGCGCCGAGGCCTACGCGGACCTCGGTGACTACACGCGCATTCTTCCCTCGTGGCTCGATCAGCCCGGCGTGCTCGCCTGGATCGATCACGATGTCCAAGGCCGCGGCCGCGGCTTCGCGATGCTCGGCTTCTACATGGAAGACCCGACCGGAAGCGGCAGCCTCGCCAACCAGCGCGTCATCGCCGACCTGCTCGCGCTCGCGGTGCTTCCATCGCAACAGCGCCGCGGCATCGGCTCGAAGCTCCTGACGCATGTCATCGAGGTCGCCGAGCGTGTCGCGCCGTCCTCCAAGATCGACGCGCTGCGCCTGACGGTCGCCGAGACCAACACGGGCGCGCAACGCATGTACGCGCGCGCGGGCTTCCGCATCATCGATGGCTCCGCGACCTACGATCGCGGGCAAAAAGCGCTGCGCATGGCGCGCCCACTGACGCCGCGCGCGCCCTGACCGTCGCACGCCGAAAAACGAAAACGCCCCGATGGCTCGGGGCGTCGAGGTCACGCGTAGCGTTGGTTAGAAGATGATGCTGCCGCAGGGGAACTGCGCCGACACCGTCGGGTTCGCGGAGTTCTTGAGCGCCGTGCATGCGGCGCCCTGGACGCGGATGACGTTGCCGTTCACCAGGATCCAGTCGACGCCGTACTGCAGCGTCATGCCGTTGATGACGACCGTGCCGTTCATCGCCTGACCGTCGTCGATCGTCGCCGTCAGCGAGAGGTCACACGAGATGACGCCGTTGATGATGGTCTGGAACGCAGCCGCGAGATCCGCAGCGTTCGTGGTCGGGTAGTACGTGACGTTCGGCTGACCGGCGACCCACCCTTGGCCCGCGTTCGCCACGTCCTGGAAGTGCTGGCTGTTCTGGTTGATCGCGAGCACGTAGACGGGGATGCCTGCCGTGTACGCTGCACGTGCGGCGGCCACCGACGCGCCTTGCGGATCGTTGATTCCGTTGCAGCTGTTCGGCAAACCGTCTGTTGCGAGAACGATGACAGGTGGCGAGCCAGCCGGCGGCGGGTTCGCCGTGAAACTCGCGACCGCAGCATTGATCGCGGCCGCCGTCGGCGTGTTGTCGCCGTTCATCTTCGAATCGATCGACGTGCGAATCGCCGCTGCGTTGTTCAGCGCGCGCGGGACCGTCGTGAAGGCGTCCTGGTTGCCGTTGCACGTGTAGAGAAGCGAACCGAAGTACGCCTTGGTCTCCAGGGTCGAGACGACACCCGTCGTGGGGTTCACGAGCGCATCACGCATCTGGGGGTAACGCGTCGGGAACATCGAGCCCGACTGATCCAGCACGAGCTGGATCGAGGGCGTCGTCGGCATCGGCGTGAAGTTCACCGCCGGGCAGTTCGCATCCGGTCCGTTGCTGCCAGGTTCGCTGTCGTCAACGCAGCGTCCATCGTCGGTGCACGTGTAGTTCTCGCCGCACTGGCCTCCGCCCACGGTGCACTGCGCGTTGCAGAAGCCGTCGGGCGAGCAGTGCCATCCACTAGGACAGCTATTCGCGGCACCCGGCAACGGGTCGCAGGCTTCGTTGCAGGTCGCCGGCGCGTTCGTCGGATCATCACAGAGGCTGCCGAACTCTTTCGGTCCACAGCCTCCTCCAAACGTGAGAGCAGCAAGTACAGCGGCGTAGTGCAGGCGATTCATGCGGACGGCTCCTTGGAAGTCGTGGATACCAAAGCAAATGCGGGACCACGGGGCGAGGTGCCCCAGGATCAACGGATCCAGGATATTGCAAATGGGGTCAATCGTCCCCGGGGGAAAAATCCCCCCTCACACGGTGTGCAACCCGCGTACTTCGTAGGGGAAACCGGTGTGGGTGACGTGGCGCATGAGCACACGGATTCGCATTGCTCATGGCGGGGCTTCATCAGCGCCGAGATCGTAGAGGAACGACTTCACATGTTGGGCTTCCGAACAGCGGGTTTCCGATCGTCCAGCGCTGGCGATGGGCCCCGAATCGTGCCGACGAAGGGTCTGCAGCCCTCGATGTTCGGGGTCGAGTTCTTGTCGAGTCCCACACGATCGAATGCTCGATGCTGACTTGAGAGGTTGTCGGGCAACGTCACCGGCCACGATGCTGGTGCCGGAGATGGTCGTGAAACGAATCGTGCTGCGAGCGCCGTCGACGTCAACGCCGGCGATTCTCGTTACGCGGTGTTGTTCTCGGCGACGCAAGTACGCCGCCGTCGCAATTTGTATTGCCGATGCACGCTCGACACGGATCTCGTCGCGCGCGTGCGTCACGATCGGCGCGGGCACGGATACCTCCTCGAGATCCTCGCGAGTCACGACCGGAATCGGTACCGCGTTGCCGATCGTCTCGAGGGAATGTGGTGCGACGCCGCGGATCGTCATGCGTCCCTCGTGATGCGCGGTGTGACACGAGCTGCACCGAAGCGTCAGGTTCGACGGATCGTGCGAGCCTCCCTCCGCACGCGTGACGATGTGATGGATCTCCAGCCCGAACAAGAAGCTCGACGCGCTGTGGGCATCGCACTCCGGTACTTCGAGAACCACCAGGTCGCGCTCGGTCGCTTCCTCGACGACGGCTACGTGCCGATGGACAACGTCATCGAGCGACTCCACGTCCGCACGGCGATGACGCGGAAGAACTACTCTTCGCAGGATCCGACGCTGGCGCCGAGCGCGCAGCGATCGCGTCCTCGCTCCTCGGTTCGTGCCGGCTCGCTGGCGTCGATCCGCTCGAGTATCTGCGGGACGTGCTGCCGCGCATGACTCGGAAGGTCCGGCTGCTCGCTCTCTCCATTGCCGCCGTCACGGTGGGCTGCCGCGCGCGCGGCTTCACGGGCCGATATTGCGATGGTCGCGATGGTCGCGAACGAGGTCAACGCGAGCGCAACGCCCCACGTGGGCTGTCGGCTCGCGCGACCGATCCGCGGATCGTGGCGTGGGTGACGTCGCGCCGTCTTCCGCCGAGCTTCGCGGAACACCTTGCCCGTTCGATGTGACGTCCGGGTGTTTCTCGATGGATCTCGAACACGAGCGTACGGGGTGAGCTCGATAGATGTTCTCGAGGGAGCGCGGTTGCTAGGCGCGTCGAACTGGCTCGCGCGTCGCGACGATGCTGCGATGGCCAAGGATGTGCGGGCCGCGAACGATGTTGTGATTGTGACGGTCGCGAACGATACCGCGATGGTCGCAGCCGATACGACGGCGCGGCGCGTGGTGCGCACGGTGACGGTGCTCGCGTTGGCGACAGGAGGAGGTCGTGGTGTCGAAGGCGGCGCCCGATGGTCGCGATGGTCGCCAACGATCTGGCAGCGATGGCGTTACGCGTACGTTGTTGAGAGCTCGAGGTCAACGCGAGTGTCGCAACTGCGCCCACGTGGGCTGTCGGCCCGCGCGACCGATCCGCGGATCGTGGCGTTGAGTGACGTCGCGCTGTCTTCCGCGAAACAACCTTGCCCGTTGATGGGACGTCTCGATAGAGCTCGAACGCGAACGTCTGCTGATTGTCGCTTGGCAGGATCTCGATGCAGCGCGGTTGCGACGTAGTCCTGCGCGGCCGCCGCGAGCCCGACAATCTGTACGCTGCGACATCTCGCGCCAACCGATGCGGCGGGCGATGCGGACGGCGAGCGCTGCTGCGATCGCCCGCTGACGAGGTGAACTGGTGATTGTCGACAACCGGCTCGCGACCGCAGCGCACCGATGGTTGGGCCCACGTGGGCACTCGCGGCACTGCGCGACCGATCCGCGGATCGTGGCGTTGAGTGACGTCGCGCCGTCTTCCGCGAAACAACCTTTCCCGGTGATGTGACGTCTCGATAGAGCTCGAGCGCGAACGTTCGGGCTGTTGTCGCTTGGCAGGATCTCGGAGCGCGGTTGCGACGTGGTCCTGTGCGGCCCGACGCTCTGCGCGCTGCTACATCTCGCGTCAACGATGCGCGCGGAATGCGAGCGCTGCTGCGATCGCCCGCGGACGAGGCGGACCGGTCTGCCGGCACCAGGGTGCTATCCCCCGATGGCTCAGCTGGGTGAATGTCGTCAACCGGCTCGCGATCACAGCGCATCGATGGTTGGGCCCACGTGGGCACTCGCGGCACTGCGCGACCGATCCGCGGATCGTGGCGTTGAGTGACGTCGCGCCGTCTTCCGCGAAATAACCTTTCCCGGTGATGTGACGTCTCGATAGAGCTCGAGCGCGAACGTTCGGGCTGTTGTCGCTTGGCAGGATCTCGGAGCTCGGTTGCGACGTGGTCCTGCGCGGCCCGACGCTCTGCGCGCTGCTACATCTCGCGTCAACGATGCGCGCAGTCGATGCGGACGGCGAGCGCTGCTGCGATCGCCCGCGGACGAGGCGGACTGGGTGAATGTCGTCAACCTGCTCGCGATCGCAGCGCATCGATGGTTGGGCCCACGTGGGCACTCGGCACTGCGCGACCGATCCGCGGATCGTGGCGTGGGTGATGTCGCGCTTGCGCGGAACAACCTTTCCCGGTGATGTGACGTCTCGATAGCTCTCGAACGCGAACGTTCGGGCTGTTGTCGCTTGGCAGGATCTCGGAGCGCGGTTGCGACGTGGTCCTGCGCGGCCCGACGCTCTGCGCGCTGCTACATCTCGCGTCAACCATGCGCGCGGAATGCGAGCGCTGCTGCGATCGCCCGCGGACGAGGCGGTCTGGGTGAATGTCGTCAACCTGCTCGCGATCGCAGCGCACCGATGGTTGGGCCCACGTGGGCACTCGCGGCACTGCGCGACCGATCCGCGGATCGTGGCGTGGGTGATGTCGCGCTTCCGCGGAACGACCTTGCCCGTGATGTGACGT
>JAEYYV010000118.1 GCA_023428295.1 Pseudomonadota bacterium | reverse complement strand
TCCTAAGCGAGCATTCCAACGTGCGTGGAATACTCGTGGTTGGGTTCGGGGTCATGTGTCTCGGCGGCGTTGCGGCCTGCTCGAATCGGTTGAACGTCGAGTGCTCGATGGACAGTCACTGCGACCTCGGCCCGGGCGGCCTATGTACGGCTGCGGCGACCGGTAACCAGTGGTGCGCGTATCCTGACGACGGATGTCCGTCCGGCTACCGGTATTCGGATCTCGATGTCGGAGACGGCGTCTCGGGCCAGTGTGTTGATCCGACGCATACTCCCGACGCATCGGCTCCTGACGCTCCTGGCACCCCAGCGTTCGACGTCGCGTATGCGAACGAGTTTCGCAACCTGTGGGCGATAGAAGAACCGCTCTCGGGTTGGCTGCTCGTGATCAACCGGGATACCGCGCCATTAAGCATGTCCACGCTGCTGGTCAAATCGATCACCGACGATCATCCAACAGCACTCGTCCGCGCGACGACCACGCCATCGACGGCGACAATCGGGAAATACCAAGCTGGCGGCGCGCTGAGTCCCGCAGCACGGTCGCTTCTAATCGACAGTGTGCTCGTTCCCGAGAGCCGCACAGACGTCGGTAGTGATTACGTCGCGATCGAGATCCTGCAGGCGCCCGAGGGCACCTACGACATCCACGTCGAACTGACGCTCATCCTCGACAATCACGAGGTCAGCCTGCCTCTCACCGTGCACATCGTGCCCGGAATGGTGACGTACCACGATCCGATTGCTGCGACTCGGAAGACGATCTTCCGGTGATCGGGCTCAGCGCAGCTCGAATTCCTTGCAGAACGCCGCTTCCGTCGGCAGCTTGCCGTCGGCGTCGGGCGCATCGAGCGGCCAGCGGCGCTGGCCTTCGTCGGGCCAGTCGTGCGCGCAGGCCTGGATCTGCTCGCGCCAGAAGAAGCAGTCGCGGCACGCCGAGCGCAGCTCGAACCGGCGCGCCTCCTCGATCAGCTCCTGCGTGAGCGGAAACTTCATGGCGTCGCCGGTGCGGGAGCCGCCGATCCGGATCCGGCGGAGCCCTCCTCCTTCGTCGCCTCCTCGATCCCCTTCTTCACGCCGCGCGTGACCTTGTCCACGGCGGGGCCGGCCTTCTCCTTGATGCCGTCCTTCATGTCCTGGACTTGCTCGGTCTTCCAGATCGCCTGGATGTGACCGAAGAAGGTGCGCTTGCCCAACTTCACCGTCGCGCCGCAATACGCGAGCCCGGCCGCGATCGCGAGCAGGAGGATGAGCCTGATCATGCCGGTAACGCTAGCAGCTCACCGGCACACATGCGAACCCGCCCACGGCTCACGACCTGGCAGAGGCCGCGCTTAGTCGCTCGCGCGCTTCAGGATCAGGAACGCGACGCGGCGGTTCTTGGCCCACGCCGCCTCGTTGTGATTGCGGTCGATCGGCTGCGTCTCGCCGTAGCCCTGCGACTCGAGGCGCTTCTCCTCGACGCCCTTGTCGACCAGGTACTTCTTCACGGCCGCCGCGCGGCGATCCGAGAGGTCGAGGTTGTAGGCGTCGTTGCCGCGCTCGTCGGTGTGGCCCTGCACCTCGATGAGCTGGATGCTCGGGTTGCCCTGCAGCGTGGCCGCGACCGCGTCGAGGATCGGGAACGACTGCGACTTGATGATCGCCTTGTTGTACTCGAAGTACACCATGTCGAGGATCTCGATGGACGTGTCCGTCACGACGACGCGGCCGCGATCCGGGCAGCCGTCCTCGTCCTCGAAGCCGTTGTACGTCTCGGGCTCGTTCGGGCACTTGTCATCCTTGTCGAGGATGCGGTCCTTGTCGTTGTCGAGATCGGGGCAGCCGTCCTCGTCCTCGAAGCCGTCCTTGTCCTCGGTATCGTTCGGGCACAGATCGTCGACATCGAGGATGCCGTCCTGATCGTTGTCCGGATCGGGGCAGCCGTCTTCGTCCTCGAACTGATCGAAGTCCTCCGGGTCATCCGGGCACTTGTCGACGTTGTCGAGGATGCCGTCGCCATCGCGATCGTTGACGTTGCCTTCGGGGCAGCCGTCTTCGTCCTGGAAGCCGTCCTTATCCTCGGGGATGAGCGGGCACTCGTCATCCTCGTCGAGGATACCGTCGCGATCGTTGTCTGGATCCGGGCAGCCATCCTCGTCCTCGAAGCCGTCGAAGTCCTCCGGATCGTCCGGGCACTTGTCGACGTCATCCTTCAGGCCGTCACCGTCGCGGTCGCCGATGTTCGGCTCGAACACGATGCCGATGAACGCGCGTGCGTCGGGCGAGCCACCCTTGCCCGCCATGATGCCGCGGCCACCGCCGAGCGAGAGGAACGAGTTGCGCGCGAGGTAGAGCTTGATGCCGAGGAGCGCTTCCATCGGCTGGTAGTTCTCGTTGTCACCGATCGGCACCGAGCCGATGAACTCGCCGACGACATCGAACTTCTGCTTCGCGATCGCGTACGCGACGGCAAAGCCGAACGGGATCTCCGCGCTCGCCGTCATCGTGCCGCCCGTCGTGGGCGCGGGCTGCGCGGCCATCCCCGGGTCGTTATCCGTGAACGTGCGCGTCGACGAGCGCAGGCGGATGCCGCCCGTCAGCGCCATGCGCAGGCGGCGCTCGCGACCGAACTCCTTGTCGACGATGCCCATGATCTGCGGGACGAGCTGATCCTCACCGAGCCACGCTTCGCTCGGATCCGTCGTCGGTAGATACACGCTCGCCACGAGACCGACGCCGACCGGAGCGCGGCTCGTCTTCAAGAATCGCGTCTTGAAGTGAAGGCCGACGTTGCCGATGCCCTGGCCATCGATCTTGTAGTCGATGTCCTCGTTGTCGGTGGGGCCCTCGAAGCGCGGCGTGCGGACGCCGTTCATGATGCGCAGCGGAGCCGACGCGCCGAACTCGAGCTCGATCGGCCCCGCCTTGATGCCGACCGCCGCGATCAACGTCGCGGTGATGATGTTCGACACGACGTAGTCGTTATTGCCGTTCGAAAAATCGAGCAGCTTGTAGCCCCAATCGAGGGAGCCGAGGCCGAACGAGAACTCGGTGTGACCGAGCACCTGCGACGCGTTGACCGTCAAATAGCCACGCGAATCGATCGCAGGGCGAAAGCCACTGAGATCGACGTTGCCCGCAGATTGCGCAGAGGCGTTCGGGCTCGCTGCGAGAACGAGCGAGGCAACCAGACAAACAGACCAGGCGCGAGAAAGCATGTCGCCTCCGATGGATGACCGAGCCTCAGGTAGTGCCTCGATCTAGCGCCGTGGTTACACCAGGTCAGACGGCTGGGTCAAACAAGCGGCACCATTAGAGAACGTGCCGGTTTGCTTATTTGGCCTGGACGTCGATTCCGAAGCGGAGGCAGATCTGCGCGTAGTTTCCTTGGGTCGGTAACTTCGCGTAGTAGAGCTTCGCCTTGGCCGCCTGCTTGGAGCGGCAGGCCGCGACGAACGCGTTCTTGATCGCGCCCGTGTCGAACTTGCAGCGGAGCGACGCCTCGAACTGCGCCAGCGCGGCGGTGTCCATGCCGTTGGAGAGGTAGTCGTCGCCCTTCTTCTTCAGAGCCTCCGCGTCGCAGTTCTCCTGCTTCTCGGGCTCCTTCACCGCCGGCGTGACCTTCGTGGTGTTGCCACCACCCGTCTCGGGCTGCTTCACCGCGACCGTCGTCTCCTTGCATGGCGTGTTGAGCCACGGCTCGTCGACACCCTCGGCGCGGGTCGCGTTGATGATCTTGTTGTATTCCTTGCAGCGATCGATGACGGCCTTCGCCCGCTTCTGCTGACCCTCGGCCCACGCATCGCGGGCCTTCTCGACCAGGCCCTCAGACTCGCGGCGATACACGGAGTCCTCGGGGATCGCCTTGGCGAGCCGCTTGGCCGCTTCGTAGTCGTTCTTGCGAACGGCGTCGTTCAGGTTGCGAACCGCGGAGTCCGCCTTGTTCTCGGCGATGCCGACCTCGCGGAACTCCTTGCCCTTGGCGGGGTCCGTGGCGGTGAGCTCCTCGCCGCACGTGACGAGATCGGACCACTTACGATCCGCGCGCAGCTTGGTGCACTTGAGCGCGACATCGTCGGCCACGGCGGCCGTGTTGGGGGTCGGCGCGACCGCTGGATTTGCATCCGCCTCGACGGGATCATGGATCGCGACGTCGTTGGAGCCGGTGAGGCTGTGGTTGTCGGCGCCGGTGCCGCTGCCCGCGATCTCGCCGTTGTTGGTGGGCTTCTTGGGCTCGTCACCACCGCCGCGGGTCACGACGAACACGCCGACGCCTGCGAGGACGACCGCCGCGAGCAGGATCGCGACGAGCATTCCCTTCTTGCCGCCGCCGCTCTCGGGGACGTCGGTGATCACCGCGTCGCGCGAGAACACGAAGTCCTCGCCCGGCTCGATGAAGCGCAGGCGAACGTGGCCGAGATCGACGACGTCACCGCGGCGCAGCTCGACCTTGCTGTAGTCCTGACCGTTCACGCGAACGCCGTTGGACGACTGCAGATCGCTGATCGTGTAGCGGCCGGTCTCGGGCTCGCGAACCAGCTTGGCGTGGTTGCGGCTGATGGAGCGATGGTTGATGACGATGTCGTTCTCGTCGGTCCGCCCGATGATCATCTGCGGGCGCGAGAGCTCGAACTCCTTGCCGGCGAAGTTCGACGACAGCACCACGAGGCGGCCGTAGCCGACGGGCTGCGTGAGCGCCGCGACAGCCGCGGCGGTAGCAACCGGGCGACCCGCGGGATCCGTATCCGCGATCGCGACCATCGTGCGGTTCGGCGCGCCCACGAGCTGCGCACCCGCGAGCCCCGACGCTGCGGCCGGTGTGGGAACGCCGAGCGGAACCGTGGGTGTGCCGTTCGGATGCGGCTGCGTCGTGGCTTCACCGTTTGCGTCGACGCGCTCGATCGGCATCGTGCGCGCATCGTCGACTTGCTCGACGCCTTCGGCTTTCAGGTAGAGCTTGTAGTCGCCGATCTGGACCTGATCGCTGACGCGGAGCGAAACACGCTCGGCGATGCGCGCGTTGTTGACGCGGATGCCGTTGTAGCTGCCGAGATCCTCGATGTGGACCTCGCCGTTGTTTCGCATGATGCGAGCGTGGCGACGCGACACGTTCCGCTCGGTGAGTCGGATCGTGTTGCCTTCTTTACGACCGATCGTGATCTCGTCACGGATCAGGGGGACTACCGTCGTCTTCCCCTCGTCGTCCTGGATCACCAGCTTGAACATCGTTGGATGCGTTCCCCGATCTTGGTTGTACCAGTCGTAACTGAGGCAAATCTACGGAGACACCGACTACTTACTTCCACTGCGGGCGGCTTGTTTCGCGAGCTTTACAGCAGCAGCGAGCTGTGGATCGTCTGACTCGATGATTGTGGCACCACTTCCCTGCGTGGCGCCACTACCGCCTCCGCCCCCCACGATGATCTCTTCGGGAGTGAAGCTCGCCACCTTCACATCGGGAACAAGTCCCTTTGATTCCAGCGAGTTGCCCTTGGGCGTGTAGTACCGCGCTGTGGTGAGCTTGAGGCCCGCGCCGTCCTCCAGGTCGAAGAACGTCTGCACCGTCCCCTTCCCGTACGTCGGTTCACCGACGAGCTTGGCGCGTCCGTTGTCGCGTAATGCGGCAGCCAAGATCTCGGCGGCGGATGCCGTTCCTTGATCCACGAGCACCACGATCGGCACGCTGACGGCGAGGCCGCCCTTGTGCGCGGACTGTTTCTCGGTGCCGTTCCGACCGCGGATCTGGACGATCGTTCCCGTGTCGAGGAACTGATCCGCGACGAGGATCGATTGATCGACGAGGCCGCCCGGATCGTTGCGAAGGTCGAGCACGAGCGAGTCGAGCGCGCCTTGCTGCTTGAGCGAGCCGAGCGCCGCGGCCGCGTCGGCGCTCGTCGCCACGGAGAACCTGGTGATCGCCAGGTAGCCGATGCCCTTCTCGAGCACGCGGTGCTTCACGCTCGGCTGCTTGATCTGCGCGCGCACGAGCGTGAACGTGCGAGGCTCTCTCCATCCCGCGCGGATCACGCCGATCGTGACGCGGGTGCCCGATGCGCCGCGCAGCTTGCGCTCGGCGGCGCCCGCATCCTCGAGCTCCTTGCCGGCCTCGGCGGTCGCGACGCCATTGATCGATGTGACCTTGTCATCGACTTGCAGGCCCGCCATCTCCGCCGGCGAGCCTTCCTGCACTTCATCGATGCCGGGATACGGCGGCACGCGCGGGCGCGCTTCGTCGATCTCGCCGGGATACAGCACCAGGCCGACGCTGCCGTACTCCCCTTCGGTGTCCTGCCGCAGCTGCTGATAGCGCGTCGGCGGCAAGAACGTCGAATGAGGATCGAGGTTGTGGAGCATGCCTCGCGCGGCGTCGTAGAGGAGCTTCTTCTCGTCCACGGAGTCCACGTACGACGTCTGCACCGTCGAGAGCGCCTGCGCGAACGCATCGAGCGCTTTGAACCGCGAGACATCGCGCGGCACCGCTTGCGAGGCCACGGCGGTCGCGAGCACCGCACCTGCGCAGAACGCAGCGACGTGGGTTGCTCGCGACATGGATGGAGAGCTTAACGCGGCTTGTTCGCCGATGCCGCGGGCGCGTCTTTGGACTCGCTTGCACCGACTAGCAGCGGCTCGGGGTCGATGGGTAACCCGCCCGCACCGATCTTCACGCGCACCTCGAGATAGACGCGATGGCGCGCGGCGCGACCCAGCCTGTCACCTACGACGACGTTCGCGCCGGTCGGCACGGACAGCTCGCCGAGCTTGGCGACCACCGTCATGTAGTCGCCGTGATCGATGATGACACCAGCGTCGAGCCCGCGGATCGGCCCCGCGTAGCGCACGAGCCCGGCCGCCGGTGCTCTCGCGGGCGTCTTCGCTTCGACCTCGATATCGATCCCGCGCCGCGCGAGCGTCGTCTTGCTCTTCTCGTGCGGGATGGTCCCGAAGCGCCGCGCGATCGTTCCCGACGCGGGCCACACGATCTCGGCGGGCAGCGTCACGCTCGGCAAGGCAGCCGTCGCGGTCACCGTGCGTTCGGTCGCCGTCACGAGCATCGCGAGCTCGTCGACGAGGAGCGCGCGCTCGTCGCGATCACGCTCGACGAGCATGCGTGCACCCGCGCGCTTGCGTGCCGCGGCCATGCGGTCGCTCTGCGCCGCCGGCAGCGGAGCGCGCAGGATGCGATACGCGGCGCGGAGCCGCGCGAGGCGCACCTTGTCGAGCGCGCCGACCTTCTCGGTGATGGTGGCGCGCGTCGTGTCGATGACGGCGCTCTGCTCGGCGAGCTGCGCGGCGAGCTTCGCGCGCGCGTCGTCGGCACGCGCTGCTCCGGCGAGGAGCACGAGCGCGAGACTAACGCGCCACACGCGATGCTCCTGCGAGTCCACCGGCGAGCGAGCCGAGCAGCGCGCCCGTGCCGACGAACATCGCGAGCTCGCACGCCGTCGGCGTCGCGAGCTCGATCGCGCCGAGCGGTCCCGCCAACGCGGCGACGATCGCACCGCCGTACGC
>JAEYYV010000116.1 GCA_023428295.1 Pseudomonadota bacterium | reverse complement strand
GTTTCGGAGATCAGGGAGCGAACACGGCCGGCGTAGACGGTGCCGATTCCGTGTTGCCCTGATCGACGGTGATGATGGTGTAGCTGTACGTGTTGCCCGACGTCAGGTTCGCGTGCGACACGCTCGTGCCTGGCGCCACGATCGTGGTGAGGAACGTCGGCGCACCACCGTTGACCGAGACGAGCACGTAATACTTCAGTGCACCGGGCACGGCGGTCCAGCTGATCTCCGCACGGAGCGGATCGCCATTATTGGCCATCACCGTCACCGACGACGGCGGCGGCGGCGGCGGCTCCGTGGTCACGGTGACGACGTTCGAGGGCAACGAGAGTAGGCCGTTCACGACGACACGGATGTGCCACGACGTGGTCTGGCTCGGCATCAAGTGATCCTCGAGGAACGTCGTCGACGAATTCACGAGGCTCGTGTACGGCGACTGCGCGGCCGGCGAGTCACCGCGATAGATGACGTAGAGGTCGGCGTCACCAACCGCGTCCCACGAGAAGCTCGCCGCCGTCGACGACAGGGCCGTGCCCGTCATGTTCGTCGGAGCCGCGGGACGGATGCCGAGGCGGCCCATCTCCGTCGGGCTGAGCGCGGTCGTGTAGAAGCGAACCTCGTCGAGGAACAGCTCCGCACCGTTGCCGCAGTTGCCCGCGTTGCCGAACTGCACCGGCACGGGCTGGCGCGGTCCCGATGCCCATGCACCGCTACCCGTCTCCACACCGTTGACGTAGAGGCGCGCCGCGGCGCCATCGAACGTGACGCCGACCTGCGTCCATGTGGCCGCCGGGATGCTCGCGCCGAAGTCAACGATCGTGGTGTTGCTCGCGAGGTGAAGCCCGGTGCCGTCTTGGTAGAGGTCCCACTGGATCGCGCCGCAACCTGCCGCGCGCTTGCCCATCAGGTGAACGGTGCCTGCACCGCCCGTCGGCAGCTGCGCCCAGAAGCTGATCGATTGATCGTCCGTGAACTGGAAGTCCTCGGGGACCGAGACCGCGTCGTTCACGCCGCCGGGGATCGTCAGGTACGAGTAGTTGTGGAAGTCCTCGTCGTAGACGGGCGGCTTGTCCATCGACGAGAATCCCGCTGCACCCGTGAGCGCACCGACGCGTCCAGCGACGGAATCGGTGGTGGTGGTGCCGCTCTGCTCGTCGAACTTGAAGCGCGCGCCGAGGCCCTCGGGGAACGTGGTCGCGAAGGCGCGTGGGGTGGACGATGCGGACGCGACCTCGAGCGTATCCACACCCTGTACCTCGTACGAGTACAAGGTGTTCGCAGTGAGGCCCGTGTCCAGGAAGCTCGTGGTGAATGTCGTGCCGACATACGCCATGGCGCCGTTACCGAGCGCGCGGAACACGTAGTACTTCACCGAACCCGTCGACGCGGTCCACGTCACGGTGATACGTGACGACGAGATCGGCGTGGCGGTGACGCCCGTCGGGACCTGTGCGTTGCTGCCGGTGCCGAACGTGGTCGCCGTGGCGGGGGGAGCCGAGTTCGCCGAAGCGACCTGGAACTGGTCGACGGCTTGGATGACGTACGAGTACGTCGTGGCAGCTGTGAGGCCGGTCGCCGTGTAGCTCGTGCCGACCATCGTGCCGACGTACGCGAACGGTCCCGCACCTTCGGCTTGGAACACGTAGTACTTGATCGCGTTCGAGACGCTCGACCACGAGACCTCGATGCGCGACGAGGACACGGCCGTTGCAGTCACCGTTGCCGGCGGCATGATCTGCGGCGGCGAACCGGGCGTCATCGCCGTGGCGATGTTCGAGTCACCCGACTCGCGTCCGAGGTTGTCGGCCGCGTGAACCATGTACGAGTATGTGGTGCTCGGCGTGAGCCCCGTGTTCGCGTAGCTCGTGCCGACGACAGTGGTGACGTACGTGAAAGGTCCCGCGCCCGTCGCGCGGAACAGGTAGTACTTCGACGCGCTCGGGGATGCGGTCCACGAAACATCGATGCGCGTCGTCGTGACTGCTGTCGCCATCATGTCTGTCGGTGCGGCGAGTCCGCCCGGCGTGGTGAACACGACCTCGTTCGACGGAGGCGACTCCTCGATACCGATCACCGCGGTGACTTGATACGAGTACTGCGTGACCGGCGAGAGGTGATCGTCGACGAATGTCGTCGGCGATGCGGGTGTCGACGTGTAGCTCGTCGCATTGCCCGGCGCGCTGCCTTTCTTGATCACGTAGAAGTCAGCCCCGGGAACCGGATCCCAACTCAGGTTGACCTGATAGGCGGAGACCACGTTCGCGACGAGATTCGTCGGCGGATCGACGACTGCTTGTTCGACCGTGCCGAACGAATCGTCACTCGTCCCTACACAGCCACCAACCCCGAGCGCGACGAGCGCGATCACGAGGAAACCAAAAATTTTTGCGCGCATACGTTGATAAGATCACGACACGCGCATCACTCTGTCAATAGACATCGGGTGAGCCGTTTCTCGACGCTGAGTGACAACTAACCCATGCCACCTTCGGTTAGTCTCTACCCCATGAAGTGTGCGTTGCTGGTGGCGCTTGCGGGCTGTGGGTTCGACGTTAGCGCCACCCCCGTCGACGCGCCTGGTGACACACCAGTCGATCAACCCGATGTGACAGATGTGGCAATCCCACGTGTGACGAACGGGCTCATCGGGTTTTGGACGTTCGACGAGATGAACGACACCCTGTTCGCGTTCGACACGTCCGGTGTCGCACCGCCCGTCGACCTCGAAGTCGTGAGAACTGTTCCTGCGCCGGCTTTTTCGAACGGCGTTTTGAACGCCGAGACCACCGGACGACTCATATCTCTCCAGAACGTCCGCTTGTCGTCCGATGCGAGCGCCGCCAATGGCGTCACGCTTGAGGTATGGGTAAAGGCCAGCGCGGGACTTCAAGGTTCCCCTGGCGAGCCGAGCTTCATCGCGGGTCTCGCAAATACCGTCAACACGCGCAACGTGGCCCTCATGCAGGGTAGCGATCGGTGGATCGCGCAAGTCCGCACGTCGACGACCGACGGCAAGCCAAACCTCGTCTCCGTCTCGACGGTCTCGACGACCGAGATGACTCACGTCGCGGTTGTTGCCGATGCGACGACGCGCTCGATCGTGATCAACGGCGTCGTGGAGGCATCGAGCATGCCGGGACCGCTCATCGGGTGGGATCTCTCCTATCCCATGGCGGTCGTTGACGAATACCAGCACGCGCGCCAGTGGGTCGGCTCGGTCGCGCTCGTCGCGATGTATCGACGCGCGCTCACGCCCACCGAGCTACAGCAGAACTACCTGGCTGGCCCGAATCACTGAAGCTTCGCCGCGCCTTTTCGCTCTTCCTCGATCAGCCCGAGGAGCGTCGTGATCGTGTGCAACAGCGTCGGAGACAGATCCGGTGATGCCTGCAGCGTGCGCAGACAGTCCGCGGCCGCGTCCAGATTCTTCTGGTGACGATGCATCTCGCACAGCGCCTGCCACGCCGCGTACTTCTCGTCGGTAGATCCGCTCGCATTGGCGATGTCGCCGAACATCGCGATCGCCTCCGCGGGACGCGCGTCGCGCGAGAGAACGCTCGCGATCGCCATGCGCGCACCTGCATCGGTGACCGTGCCCGCGCACTTCGTCGCGACGATCATCGCGGCGCGGCCATCTCCATGCTCGCGCGCACGACGCGCGAGTAGATCGCAGGCACGTGCATCGCCGGGATGCCGCGTGACCACGCGCGCGAGCCACTCGTTCGCCAGCTCGTTGCGGTTCATCGAGCGCAGCGTGGTGACCACGAGCTCGGGACGCGAGAAGTCTGTCGGGATCGCCATCGGTGCTTGCGCCAGCGGGATCTCCTTCGCGATCTCCTCGAGCAGCGCCACCGGCGAGCTCGAGAAGCGCAGCGCTACCGCGTACTCGAGCGCCGCTTGCTGCAAGTGACCCGCTCGCCGCAACCGCCGCGCCGCGATGCGGTGCAGTCCACCGTGGCTCGGGTTCAGGCGCATCGCGTGATTGAGCAAGCGCACGCCGTTGGCATCGTTGCGACGGAACGCGAGCTCTGCCGCGACGGCATACGCGTAGTAATCGAGGGGATGTCGCTCGATCGCATCGAGGACGGCGCTCTCTACCGCTGCGAGGTCGCGCGTCTGGAGCGATGCGAGCGTCTCGTGATCTTCCGTGACCGTCTTCGTCACATTCGTCCGTAGCAGCACGCTGCCCACGAGGAGCGCTATGACATGGGCAACGCGCAACGCGCGCACACGCCGCAGGTCCGCGGGCGCGGCCTCTTTCAGCGGCACGTACGCGAGCGTGCTGACGAGAAGGATCGCCGGCACCGCGATGCCTAGGATCTCGGCGCCAAAATCGACGGTGCTCTGCACGAGCACCACGCTGATTCCGCCGATGGCCGCGGCCGAGAGCGGGCCATCGCGCCAGCGACGGATCACGAAGAGCACGAGCCAAGCGCCCGCGAGCGCGAGCACGATCGCACCGACGATGCCCCAATCGAGAACCGCTTGCAGATACTCGTTCTCGACGTGCGAGAAAACGAGCTGTCCGCTCGTCGGATGCAGCCGCGTGAAGTACGACTCGAAGCCGCCGCGACCGATGCCGAGCCACGGCGCGTCCTGCACGATGTGAAGCGAGGATCGCCACGCGCCGAACTTGGAGGTCGGCGAGTGAAGCTCGTCGAACGACGTCGCCTCGAGCTTCTGCCCGACGGAGCCTGCGGTCGAGTACACGATCACGACGAGCACGCACATCGCGACGATCGCGATCGGCAGCGAGCGCGTCGTGAATTGCACACGTCCGGTTCGCTCGCGAGTGAACCGCTGCGCGACGAGGATCGCTATCGTCACGAACGCTCCTGCGACGAGTGCGAGCGTGGCGCCGCGAGACACCGTGTACACCGTCAGTCCGCCGCACGCTGCTCCGTTCACGAACCACAGCGCGCGTGTCCACGAGGGTTGTCTCGAGTACGCGGCGAGACCGATGGAGACCACGGCGCCGATCGCCGCGAGACAACCGAGGTGGTTCATGTTGAGCAGCGGACCGAGCGCGTGCGGATGGTGCTTTGTCTCGATCACACCGTAAAGGCTCGTCGCACCGAACACCGTGTGCAGCCCCGTCACGATCGTCGCGACACCGATCGCACAGGCGACGGCAGCGATCAGCTTGTAGCGCCCACGCTCCGAGACAGCCGTGCGCAGCGCAAGCACCGCGATGCCGAGCATGATCGCCAACGCGACGAGCGCGCGCAGCGATTCGGCCGCATCCATCGTGATGCCCTGGTGCGGAGAGACCTTCGCGAGCTCGGCTCCATCGTCGCGCCACGTCGCGCCTTCGCTGAGCGCGTGCAGCAGGCTCGATGGAAGCGGGACGAGCTGGAGTGCGGTCAAGAAGAGCGCTGCGCCGATCAGCGCGATCAGCGGCGAGACACGCTTTAGCTGTCGCTGCGACGGGACGAGGATGCCGAGCGCTACTGCGACGACGATTCCAACGAGCGCTTGAGACCATCGCGTGCCGCCGCCCGCCGCCAAGATCGAGATCGCGAGTGCAGCGAGGCATCCGATCTCTGTCGCGACGGTCCGTACTCGCACGTCACCACGGGCGTTCCGGAACGAAGATCTCGTCGCCGGGCATCATCGGAAAGTTCGGGCGCTCGCCGGCGGCGATCAGCTCGACGGGGATCTTGTAGATCTCCTTCTTTCCTTTTTGGATGCGCGTAACCTTCACGAGGTTCTTGCGCGCGAGAGGCGTGAACCCGCCGCTACGAGCGATCGCCTCGGTGATCGTCATGCCGGGAGTGAACTTCACGAGGCCGCTCTGCGAGACCTGCCCGAACACCGAGCACTTGAGCGAGTTGATCTCGACCACGATCAACGAGACCACCGGGTCTCGGAGGTAGCCGTCGGCGAGACGGTGTTGAATCTCGCGCTGAACCTCGCTGGCCGTCTTGCCGCTCGCCGCCACAGAGCCGATGAAGCGAACTTCCATGGTTCCGCTGCTATCCAGGCTGTAGGTCGATTTGGAGGCTTCGTTTCCGTAGAAGATCGTCAGCTCGAGCTTGTCGCCAGGACCCAAGGTGAGCTTGGTTTCGTCGAACGGAGCAATGGTTGGATAGACCACCGGAGGGTTGTCACCACAGGCCCCGAGGACCAGGAACGCAGCAAGTACCAGCAGCACACGCATCGATCGAGCTTGGATGTACTATGCCAATTGGAGGTTCATTGCAGGCCAAATGAACGGATTGCTGCGTGAGGCATCCAACCCTGACGTTGACACCCTGTAGGGGTTGACGTAACGTCTTGATCAACCTGCGGACATCGCTATGAATTCCTTAAACAAAGTTCTCCTTGCCGTAGGTTTGGCCGCAGCTGCAGCAGTCACGGTGCAGGCGCAGGATGGCGCCACGACCACGTCAACCCCACGTCCCATCGCCGCGGCGGACATGGTGACCAACGTTCAGTCTTTCCAGACGCAGATCGACGCGGACGCGAAGCGGATGCAGCACCTGCAGAACATCGCTCGCAAGGCGAAGGACGTCGTGAAGCTCACGTGTGTCAACGATAAGATCGTCGAGCTCAAGGCCGAGCAGAACGTGTTCGACGTCAACAAGAAGACGTTCGATGCCGCGATCCAGTCCAACCCGGACAGCGCGCGGGCGTCGTATAGCGATCTGGCCACGTCGGCAGAGACCATCTCCACCGTTCGCGGTGCAGCCGAGGCATGTATCGGTGTTCCCGAGCTGTACAAGCAAGAGAGTGACGTCGAGGTCTCGCACCCCGACTTCCCCGATGATCCAACGGTGGACGACCCGTTCGGTCCTGGCGTAGAACCGCCAGCGTACGCGTCACCGTACTGAACGTTCCGTCTGAACGTACAGGGACGCGGCGACCTCTAATTCCATGATGTCCCCGCGTTTGAATCGGAGCCTGCAGATCGCGCTCGATGTGACGATCATGTCGGTCGCGTACTGGCTCGCGTTCCTGTTTCGGTTCGAGTTCCAGATCCCGTCCGACTTCGTCGCGACGCTGTTCATCACGTGGCCGTATGTGGTCCTCCTGCACTACGGCTCGCTGGTCATGTTCGGCGTGCCGCGCATGTCGTGGCGCTACTTCAGCATCACCGATGCTGCGCGCATTCTCGCGGCGGTGAGTACGGCATCCGCGTTGCTCGTCGCGGTGCGCCTCGGTGGACGGCAGATCAGCACGCACCTCGCGGTCGTCGTGATCCCGCTCGGCGTAATCGCGATGAACTTCGCGCTCACACTGCTCGGGCTCGTCGGCGTGCGTGCCGTGCGCCGACTGCAAGGCGAAGCGCGTGATCGCCAGCTGCGCACCGTGGGCCAAGAGCTGACGCGCGTGCTCCTCGTCGGCGCAGGGCAAGCGGGCGTGCTCGTCGCGCGCGAGCTCGCCAACCGCCCCGATCTGCAGCTGCATCCCGTCGGCTTTGTCGACGACGATCCGGCGAAGATCGGCACGCGCATCGCGGGACTCTCGGTGCTCGGACGTACGGCGGACGTGGCGAGCATCGCCGAACGAAAGCACGTGAAGCGCGTGCTCATCACGATCGCCAACGCGCCGGGCGAGCAGATCCGCCGCATCACGGAGCTGTGCCGCGATGCCGCGCTCGAGACCAAGATCATTCCGGGCATCTACGAGATCGTTGGCAACAAGGTGAACCTGTCGCGCATTCGCGAAGTCGCCATCGAGGACTTGCTCGGACGCGATCCGGTCACGCTCGACGAGGCGATCGTCAGCGATGCCATCCGCAGCCGCGTCATCCTCGTCACCGGAGCCGGCGGAAGCATCGGCTCCGAGCTGTGCCGTCAGGTGTGCCGCTTTGGCCCCGAGCGCCTCGTTCTCGTCGAGCGGTTCGAGAACGCGCTGTTCGAGATCCATCGCGAGCTGACCACGTCGTTCCCGCAGCTGCAGATCGAGCCGCGCGTCGCGGACGTGTGCGACGAGGGCCGCATGGATCAGATCTTTGGCTCCGCGAAGCCGGAGATCGTCCTCCACGCCGCCGCGCACAAGCACGTGCCGATGATGGAGTGGAACCCGGGCGAGGCCGTGAAGAACAACGTCGGCGGAACGCGTACGGTGGCGGATCTCGCGCATCGCCACGGCGTTCAGCGCTTCGTGCTGATTTCTACGGACAAGGCCGTGAACCCGACCTCGGTGATGGGCGCCACCAAGCGCGTCGCCGAGATCTACTTGCAGACGCTGTCGGCAGCCTCGAGCACCAAGTTCGTGACGGTGCGCTTCGGTAACGTCCTCGGCTCCAACGGCAGTGTGATCCCCACGTTCCGGCAGCAGATCGCGAAGGGTGGACCCGTGACGGTCACGCACCCGGACATGCAGCGCTTCTTCATGACGATTCCCGAAGCGAGCCAGCTCGTGCTGCAGGCCGGCGCGATGGGTGAGGGTGGCGAGATCTTCATCCTCGACATGGGAACGCCGGTGAAGATCGTCGATCTCGCGCGCGACCTCATCATCCTCTCGGGACTGCGCCCCGACGAGGACATCAAGATCGAGTTCTCCGGCGTTCGCCCCGGCGAGAAGCTCTTCGAGGAGCTGTCGAGCGACGTCGAGGAAGCCAACAAGACGCGCCATCCCAAGATCTTCATCGGTCGCGTGCAGACGCACGATCTAGAGCGCGTGCTCTCGGGCGTCTCGATCCTGCTCGAGCGTGCGCGCGAGACCGACGCGGATGGCGTTCGCGCGGCGATGGGCGAACTGGTTCCCGAGTACCGCGCCCACCGTCCGTCTCGTCCCGCGACGACGAAGTCCACGACCGGCGAGTCGAAGCTTCTCGGACGCGAGACCGGGCCGTTCATGACGCAACCGAACTGACCGTGGCCAAGCCTCGCCTTCTTTACGTCGTCGTCGAAGACTGGGCCTTCATCTCGAACCGGCTGCCGATGGCACGAGCTGCGCGCGATGCGGGCTTCGAGATTCACGTCGCCACGCGCATCGGCAAGCACGCGGACGCGATCCGCGCCGAAGGCTTCATTCTCCACGACGTGCCGTTCGCGCGCGGCGATCTGTCGCCGTTCGCGATCCAGCGGACCATCGCCGCTATCCGGCGCGTGAAGCGGACGGTGAAGCCCGCCATCTCGCATCACATCAGCATACAGCCTACGGTGTATGGCTCGATCGCGTCGCTCGGCCTCGACGAGCCACACCTCAACGCGCTGACCGGGCTCGGCTTCGCGTTCACCTCGAAGAGTCCGCGCGCGCGAGCGCTGCGCCCGATCGTCTCCGGCGTGCTGCGCGTGCTCCTCAATCGTGGCCGTGCGAGAACGCTCGTCCAGAATGTCGACGATCGCGATGCGCTGATAGCCCTCGGCCTCGAGCGCGATCGCATCGAGCTCATCGAAGGCTCCGGCGTGGACCTCTCGATCTTCTCGCCCGTCGCGGAGCCGCCCGGGCCCATCACCATCGGCTTTGTTGGGCGATTGCTCGGCGACAAGGGCATCTTCACGTTGCTCGACGCGCACGAGCTGCTGCGGTCGTGGGGGCACGACGTGCGCCTCGCGATCGCGGGCTTTCCGGATCCGGGCAATCCCACGTCGGTGACTCAGAACGAGATCGATACGTGGAAGGCCGATCCCACGATTCGCTTTCACGGCAAGATCGATCACGCGTCGTTCGACGAGATCGCCCGGTTCTGGTCCGCCGCGCACATCGCCGTGCTTCCGAGCCGTCGCGAGGGATTGCCCAAGACGCTGATCGAGGCAGCCGGCTGCGGCCGGCCGCTCGTGGCGACCGACGTGCCGGGTTGTCGCTCGGTGGTGGTGTCCGGCGAGAACGGCTTCCTCGTCCCCGTCGATGAGCCCACGTCTCTCGCGCGCGCGATCGAGAAGCTCGTGGTGTCACGCGAGCTGCGCGAGCGGTTCGGCCGCGCAGCGAGGGAGCGCACCGAGCAGCGGTTCAGCGCGATGACGATCGGCTCGCAGATCCTGCAAATCTATACGCGGCTCGCGCCCGCCGAGGTGGTGCGTGGCTGACGTGCGGTGGGGCCTTGTCGTCCCGGCGATCCTCGCGTTCGCCGCCGCGGCGACGATCGCGCTGATCGTGCTCCTCATGCCGCTGCTCGCTCGCTACGCGCTCGCGCGGCCCAACGCTCGCTCGTCGCATCGCGCGCCGACCCCGCAAGGGGGTGGCATCGCCATCGTCGCTGTGATGGTGCTGACCACGGCGATCTGCACACACTTCATGTCGTTCCCGTTCGCAACGATCGCGTGCGTCCTCATCGCTGCGGTCGCGCTCGCCGTCGTCGGAGCGATCGACGACATCATCACGCTGCGCGCGATGCCGCGCCTCGTGTGCCAGCTCGCGGCGTCGCTCGCCGTGCTCGCCGTCCTGCCCGACTCGTACCGCATCGTCGACGCGATTCCACTGCTCGTCGAGCGCGGCGTGCTCGTCATCGGCCTTGTGTGGTTCATCAACCTCGTGAACTTCATGGACGGCCTCGATTGGATCACCGTCGCCGAAGTCATCCCGCTGTGCACGGGGCTCGTCGTGTTCGCGATTCTCGGCTTCATCCCGGCCTACGCGGGCATCATCGCGTGCGCGCTCGGCGGAGCCACGGTCGGCTTCGCGCCGTTCAATCGCCCCGTCGCTCGGCTCTTCCTCGGCGACGTCGGCAGCTTGCCGCTCGGGTTGGTCCTCGGATGGATGCTCGTGATCGTCGCGTGCAATGGAAACATCGCCGCTGCGATCTTGATGCCGCTGTACTACGTGGCGGACGCGTCCATCACGCTCGCGCTTCGCCTCTCGCGTGGCGAGCGTGTGTGGGAGGCGCACCGCACACACTACTACCAGCGCGCCACCACGAACGGCTACACGGTCCTCGGCGTGGTGAGCGCCGTGTTCACTACGAACGTCACGCTCCTTTGCCTCGCGGTCATGTCGGCGCTCGCGAACTCGGTGCTCGCGAGTGGTCTCGCGATTGCTGCTGGTGTCATCGTGGTCGCGAGGCTCCTCGCGAGAATGGCGCGACCGAAATGACCACGGCGCGGACGACGGTGACGAAGGTAAAGCAAGGGCTTCGCGACGTATTCAGGCAGCCCGCGCTCGTCGTGTGGATCATGTACCTGTTCGCGATCCCGTTCTACGTCAGCGCGAGCGGCCTGCCGCAGCCGAGCAACGTGATGCTCGTGCTGCTCGTCCCGCTCGCGCTTCGCGGTTGGGACATGCGGCTCGGCCCGGCCGAGGTGAAGGCGAGCCGCGCGCTACTTCGCTTCGTGCTGTGGGTCGCCGTGATCAACCTCGGGTGGGCAGCGCTACACTCGAAGTGGGGCATGCAGGACTACGTCCTTCACCCGCTCTACTACACGTTCAACTTCGCGATCTTCGTGATCGTCCTCATTCTCCATCGCAGGTTCGGCGTGTTGTTCCTGCGCGCCACCGTGTTTGCGCTCGTAATGGTGGTGTTCGTGCAGGTCGTGGCAACGCTGCTCGGCGTCGGCATCACGTCGCGTGGACAAGCGTTCTTCAACAATCCAAATCAGCTCGGCTACTACGCGCTGCTCGCCGCGTCGGTGCTCGCCGTGTTGCACAAGCCGACCAAGATATCGCGCCTCATGATCTCGCTCGCGCTCGTCGGCTGCGCGTATCTCGCGATGCTGTCTGCATCACGCGCGGCCACGCTCGGCGTCGGCATCCTGTTCTTCCTGCTCGTGTTCTCCAATCCGCGCATCGTGCTCGCGGGCGTGGTCGTCTCGGTCATCGTCATCTTCATGGGCGGTCCGATCACCGACATGATCGATCGCTTGCAGCACCGTGCCGAGATCCGCGGCGACGAGGAATTTGCCAAGGTCCGTGGCTACAGCCGCTTGTGGGAGTACAAGGAGCATCTGGTCGTCGGCGCCGGCGAAGGCGAATACGAACGCTTCTCGGAGACGGGCAAGTCTCGCGAGATTCACTCGTCCGCGGCGACGATCTTGTTCTGCTACGGCGTTGTCGGCTCGTTCTTGTTCATCCTCTTCGCGTGGCAGGTCGCGCGGGGAGCGCCGCGTCGCGTGCTGATCATGCTCGCGCCCACGCTCGCGTATACGGTCGCGCACCAGGGTCTTCGCTTCACGATGCTGTGGGTGTTGCTCGCGATCTTCCTCTCGGTAAAACGAGCCAAGCCACCATGAGCGGAACTGCCGCTGTCACCGGTGCATCGGGCTTCATCGGCCGCCACCTCTGCCGCCGCCTCGACGAAACGGGCTGGACGGTCCTCCGCATCGACCGCTCCGCGGGATGCGACATCCGCGAGCGCGAGAGCGTCCTCGCTCTTCGCGCGAAGATCCCCACGAGTGCCACGTTCTTTCACCTCGCAGGACGAGCACACGAACACGACGAGTCCCTGTCCGCGAGCTCCGAGTACCAGCGCGTGAATGTCGACGGCACGGAGCACGTGCTCGCGCTCGCATCGGCCACGCAGGCCGCGCGTGTGGTGTTCGCGAGCTCCGTGTCCGTGTATGGCACCGTCTCGGGCATCGCCACGGAGACCACGCCCACGGCGCCCCAGACGCCGTACGCGACGTCCAAGCTCGCTGCGCAAAGACTCGTGACGATGAGCCCGTTTGGCACCGTGCTGCAATTCCCCATGGTGTACGGCGGCGTCGATCGCGGAAACATGACACGCATCGTGCGAGCCATCTATCGACGACGATTTCCGCCGCTGCCGGAGCTGCGCAATCGCCGATCGGTGCTGCATGTCGCCAATGCAGTCGATGCGCTGCTCCTCGCCGCAACGCATCCCGCCGCGCATCGCGAGACGTTCCTCGTCACCGATGCAAAGGCCGTTTCTACCACGGATATCCAGCGCACCACGCTGCGCGTGCTCGGCAGGTCTCCGTCGAGGATCACGCTGCGACCGTGGACGCTGCGCGCGATTGCCAAGGTGGGCGACACGCTCGGCGACGTGTTGAACCGGCGCATGCCGCTCGATAGCACCGCGCTCGGAAAGCTCGTCGACTCCGCCGAGTTCTCGAGCCAGAAGATCGTGTCGATGCTCGGCTACGCGCCGCGCTGCACGCTCGAGGATGGCATTCGTACGATCATCGCCGAGCTCGCGGACCAAAACGTGCCCACAGACGCTGACCCGGCAGCTCGACACGCTCGTACGTGAAACGGGCCACGGCGATCACGATCGCGAGATAGAGCACCGCGATCAGCTCGGTCGCCCAGCGCGGACCGACGATGGTGGCCACATCGTCGACACGCGCGAAGATCGGAAAGCCCAGCTTGGTCACCAGCACTGCGCCCGCGAGCACGATCAGCACGATCAGCGCGTGGACCATATAGATCGAGTAGGACCATGCACCGAGCTTCTGGATCGCGGGCCGACGGAGAAACCGCGAAACGGCACCATCGGCCGACGCGAACGCCCAGACGACGAAGGCGAAGACCGGCGTCACGAGGACGGCGACCTGGCCACCTGGCAAGAAGATGACGCTGCCGAGGACGAGCAGCACGATCGCGATCTCTGCGATGGTGCCGGCGCGCCACTTCCAGCGCTCCCACACCTGCCGTGCAAGCGCGCCCATCATGAAGCCATAAATGCAGCGGAAGACGCCGTTCTGATATGTCGAGGACATTCCCTCGGGCGACTCGTACATCACCATGTACAGCGAGCCCGTCATGAGCACGATGGCCGCGAGCACGACCCACCGCCGATCTCGAAGCAGCACGCAGAGCACGCCGAACACGGCATACGCGACGATCTCCGTGCTGATCGACCAGCTCGGCACGTTCCAGGTCGAGTGATCGAGCGTGTTCCACGCCTGCACCAGGAGCACGTTGTGAGGAATCGACGCGAGCGTGTGCCGCTCCGTGAAGGCCTCGCGTCCGAACGAGATGCCACCCTTGCCTGCGACGAATACGCCGATCTCGAACGCGATGAACGCAGCGAGGATCGTGATGTGCAGCGGCCACAAGCGTCCGATGCGGCGATGCAAGAACTGGAAGATCTCGTTTGGCCGATCCCGAAGTCGTTGGCCGTACGCGTGCGCGATGACAAAGCCCGACAGCACGAAGAAGAAATCGACGAACCGATAGCCGAAGTGAACGAGCCGGTTCTCGTGTAGCACGCTCTGGATCGAGAGGTGCTCCAGCGCGACGAGCGACGCACAGATCCCTCGCCACGCATCGAGCGCTTCGAGGCGAACCGGCGACGGCGTCGCACTCACGTCAGCTGAGACTCCGCGCTCGGTGCCAGGTTCGATCCATCGGGGGCGATCTCGTCCCAGGTGCGGAATCGCATCGCGTTGTCGTCGATGTAGATCTGCGCCCAGGGCTTGCCGAAGTAGATCTCGTCGTACTCGAAGCCGTGACGCGCGAGCCAGTCGAGCGTGATGCCTCCGATGCGAGCGACCGCGAGGCCGGCGTTGCCGCCCGTGGTCTTCATGTGTCGCGCAGTATGAATGATGATGACGTGACCTGCCGTGCGCAGCGCTCGCAGCTTCTCGACAGCGCCGGGCACGGGCTCGAGGTCCCCGTACGTCTGGCCGTCGCGACGCAACTGACACAGCACTCCGTCTAGATCGATGCAGATCCTCATGGTGTTCCCGCGAAGTATTCGCCAAAGAGCTGCACCGCACGCGTGTACATCGCCAGCTGGCGCTGTGGCTTGTCGTAGTGGAGCGCCGGCATGCTGGCGAAGAGCAATGCCGTGATCAGCTGAACGTCTCGCCGCTCGGATTCGTCGCGAAAGAACGCGCTCGCGAAGCGGTTCTCGATCTCGCGATGCGCTGTGGTGGCACGCACGGACAGCTCGATCGTGGTGCCGTGCAGGCTCACGCGGAACAGGTCGTTCGCGATGAAGTCGTACAGGCCGTGCACCGAGTGCCACAGCTTCGCGACATCGTAGCGAGGGTCTCCGTAGATCCCCACGGTGCCGAAGCTGCCGCGCGGATCGATCATCTTGCACGTGCGCGAGCGCAGGTCGTACAGGATGTTCGACAGGCACAGATCTCCGTGGATCACGCTGCCGCGCGTGGTGGTCTCGAGGCGACGCACTTCTTCCTCGATGCGTGGCCATAGAACCGATAGGTTCCGCAACCGCTCGCCGTTCACGAGCACTTCGCCTTCATGCGAGATCAGCGGGCCGAGCTCCGGTTGCTCGCGCAGCGACTCGAGCCGCTTGCGCGTCTTGCCCACGTACATGTCCCAGACATCGCCGGCGGGGAGTGGCCGCCGATGCGCGCCGAAGTGATCGCGCAGGATGTCGCCCAGGTGCGAGAACACGCGCTCCCAGATACCGGCGTCGACGTTCTCGAACAGGAACACTTCGGACAGGTTCGGATAGCCGTAGTACTCGAGGCGTACCCACGGATCGGCCCACTCGATGGAGTAGTCGATCACGCGTGGAAACAGCACTTGAAGATCGCTCGGCAGAAGACGCAGATAGTTGATCTCGTCGATGAACTTCTGCGGATGCTGGCTGCGCTTGGTAATGGTGCCGAGCGTGGGATCGATCGCGAGCTCGTTGAACGCGCGCGACTGCAGTAGCGCCTGATGCGAGCGCGCCTGCATGTCGACGTTGCCGCAATCGAGCCACATCGCCGCGCGTGCGACGCGAATCGGAGCGTTGGCCTGCACGCGCTCGAGGATGCCGGCCATCTCCGCGCGCTTTCCGACGGCGTCAGCGGCGGCCACCGTGGCGCGTGCGGCGCTCTGCAGATGCGTTGTCTCGGGGAAGTAGTACACGCCGATCAGCGCCTCGAGCGGGCAGGTCACGTCGGGTTGCTTGTCGTGCAAGTTCAGCAGGCGGCCGTCTGCGCCCGCCTCGGCGATGCACCAGCGATAGGAGTCCTCGACGGTCTGCGTGAGGACAAATGGCTCGGCGCTGCTGTTCGGATCGACATCGCCGAAATGGAAGTGCGTGTCGCCGAGCACCACGAGCGATGCGGCGGTGGTCACCGTATCGGCGAGCTCCATGACCGTGCCGCCGAGGCCGCGATCCTTGGACGGCACGATGAAGCGGATCTGGCAGTCCTGGCCGAACGCGCTATCGACGAACTCCTCGACGAACATGCGCGGGCGCGACACCGCGATCGTGAACTTGCGAACTCCAAGCGAACGCAGATACGAGATCGTCCAGTGGATCACCGGCCGTCCGGCGATGGGAATCATCGCGGGGCACGCGATGTTCGACAGCGCGATGAGCCCCTCGGGAACACGGCCCGCAGCGGGGATCAGGACGGTGATATCAGCGGGGTTCATGGGTAGCGAGCCTCGAAGTCCGCGAGGTCCTCGGGTGTTCCGAGCACCCACACTTCCTCGGCAACATCGATCGCGATGTTCGCACCAGCGGCGATGAGGCGATTGTAGACCGGCGCGACGTAGAATTCGCCGCGCTCGCGCTCGTCGGCCGCGATCATCGCGTCGGCGTGCTGCACGAAGTCCTTGGCCCGCGCGAAGTGATAGAGCCCCGTCGTTGCCCAGTTGGAGATCCGGCGCTTCTCGGCGGTCTCGACAACTCGTCCTCGCTCGTCGGTGCGCGCGAAGCTCCACTTGTCACCGGGCGCTTCGAACACCTGCAGCATTCCGTCGACGGTAGTGTCGCGCAGCCGCGCCTCGATCGACGAGCGAACGTACGTATCCGCGTTGAAGATGACGAGCGGCTGATCCGCAACGAGGTGCTCGCGCGCTTCGAGCACCGTACACGCTTGGCCTTGCGTTACGTGATCGAGCGAGATGATCACCGGGTGGTACGCGGCGTATCGCTCGCGGATGTCCTTCTCGAGTGCGAGATCGCGCAGGTGCTCCTCGAGGCAGATGAAGATGACCTTCTTGGCTAGCCCGAGCGGCAGGCTGTCCATCGCCCACGCGTACATCGGGCGGCCACGCACGGGGATGAGCGGCTTGGGCAGCGTGTGGCCGACGTCGGCAAACCGGCTGCCGCGACCCGCCATGGGCATCACGATGTTCATGAGCGACCTCGATGCGTGCACGCGAACAGGTCCTGATACTCGCCGACGATGCGGCGCGCACCAAAGCGCGCTTCGCAGTCCTCGACGATCTTGCCGGTGTCGTAGCGATGACCGATCGCGCGCACGAGCGCATCGGCAAAGCTGCGCTCGTCGATCGTCGGTGAGATCTCGCCGTTGAACCCGCCGGTGACGATCTTCGCGTTGGCGCCCGGGCAATCCGTGACAACGACGGGCTTGCCGATGGCGAGCGCCTCGAGCACCGCGTTGGGAAAGCCCTCGTAGCGAGAGCACAGCACGAACAGGTCGGCCACCTTCACGAGCGGAAGCGGCTCGGCGACAAAGCCCGCGAATGTGACGTTCGGCGCGATGCCGAGGCCCCTTGCGAGCTCCTCGAGTGCTGCGCGATCCGGTCCGTCACCGACGATGGTCACGTGAATACTCGGGTGCGTCGCGCGTACGATCGCGATCGCGCGCAGGAGCAGATCGTGTCCCTTCTGCGCGGCGAGGCGTCCCACGGCAACGAGCGAGGGCGAGCCCGCGACGGTTGCCACGCGAGCCGAGGCAGCGTGTTGTGCAGCCGCTACGTCGACAGGATTTCCGATCACGCGCATCGGCGCGCGGATCCCTACCGACTGCAGATCCGTTTGCATCGCGTCGCTCTGGCAGACGATCGCATCGGCTTGGCGTAACGCCGCGAGCCAGACCTTCTTGGCAATGCGGTGCTTGATCCGCGTGCGTTGCATCAGCTGCGCGAAGTCTGCTGTGAGATCGTTGGCCTGGCGCAGGATCAGCTTCGTGCGACGAGGAAACGCGAACGCGCCGAGCCCGAGCGTGAGCGTCATGCGCAGCGTCGCAAACACCACGTCCGGCGTGCGCTCGCGAATCGCACGCACCGCTTCCACGACGGGATAGCGCGGCAACCGCTTCGCGCGCGCGATCACCACGTCGACATCGGATGGCAAGCGCGACAGGTAGTAGCCCTTATCGGAGCTGACCATGATCGACGGCGCGAATCGTTCGCGATCGAGAGAGCAGAGTAGCTCGAACAGCACGCGATCCGGCCCCGCCTTGTCGAGCTCGGGAATCGCGAACATCACGGACAGGCGATCGGCCACAGCCGCGCTGGGAGCTGTCGTCGCGTGATTCATTTCTTTCGCTGACTCTCGCGTTCCTTCCAACGCTCCTGCGCCGGACCTCGCAACGTCTTGGCGATGCGAGTTCCGAGGGGCCCGAGCTGCAACAGCGCGCGCAGTGCCCACACCTTCGGATTCTTGCGCACGAGATCCGGATACGCGGCTTGCCCGAAGCGAATGCTGCGCGCTGCCGATTCGCGACGACCATCGGACAGCGCGACGAGCCCGCGCAGCGCGATATCGTGCTCGATGAACGCCTTTGCGAGCGCAGCGCGATCGAGGCCAGCAGCGTCGAGGACGTACGACGGCATGTCGAACGTGGCGACGTACTGATCCGTCAGGTGCTTCAGCGCACCCGAGCGCTGCTCCTGCGGGCCCTGTCCGGCCGAGTGCACGCGGTACTCGAACAGCGGATGATCGAGCGCGTACACCGTCTCGGCGACGGCGAGCACCTTCCACAGAAACCACTTGTCGGGATTGATCAGGCGTCCGCCGGAGTATCCGCCCACGCGATCGTGCAGCGCGCGTGGATAGCAGATCGTCGCGAACGCGAGCGACGTGCGCAACAGCTCCAGCGAACGGCGCAGGTTCGTCGACGCGGGCATCGACAGCACGCGATGCCCAACCTTGGACGAGAGCTCCGGCTCTTCCTTTGCGTCGCCCCAGATCTTCAGATCGAGGCACTGCGTTCCAGTGCGCTTGCCCTCGCTATCGATCACGTCCTGGCTCGAGCCCCACACCGCCGAGTCCGCCTTGGCGCCGAGCGCCGCTTCGAGCCGCTGGTACGCATCGAGCGCGCCCTCGCGCATCCGATCGTCGGACGACAGCAGGATCATGCGGCGACCGCGCGCGTGACTCGCAACGCGCTCGAGGTTGGCCGCGAAGCCCACGTTGATCGGATTGATCGTGAGCCGGACGCGCTCGTCGTTGACCGCGCGCACGACCTCGACCGAGTTGTCGGTGCTCGCGTTGTCGGCGACCACCACCTCGAGGTTCTTCATGGGCTGGACGAGAACGCTGTCGATCGTCTCGCGGATGTACCGGCCGTAATTGAAGTTCGGGATGAGTACGGAGAGCGCAGGCGAAGTCGTCATGATCGCGTCAAAGGCCGTCGATGGCCGTAGCGGTTAGTGGCCGGGAACCTGTACCACGTTCGCCGTCGAGGATCGTGGCCAAGTGGCCCAACCCCCTGTCATTTAACGCTGTCGCTTACCACCTCGAAGCAGGCGGGTGAATCCCACTTCGCGAACCAGTCGATAGAGACAAACTGCCCCGAACGCTGCGGTGATGGCCACGCCGGCAATCCACCCCCACGGGGCCTCCAGATAGTGATGCGCCCCGAGCACCGCGAGCGCGAGCACGGCCAGCGAGCCCATCACGACCACGTTGCCGCGTCCCCACACGAACCCGGCCAACCGATTCGTGACGATGCACACGGTGAGGAAGTAGATGCCCGACGCTGCGATATACGCGGCCGGTGTCGCCCGAAGGCCGAGCGACGGAAGCAGAACGACCAGGACGATCAAATAACTCGCGTTCCACGTCAGCTCGGTCAGGAAGTACACGACGGGCTTTCCCTGCGCGAGCACGAGATAGCCGAGCGTCCACGAGCCGATCTTCAAGACATCGCCGAGGAGCTGCCAGCGCAAGATGTCCGCGGTGACCGAGAACTCGCTCGTGTACAGCACGGCCACCACCTGGTCGCTCATCGCGATCATACCGAGCACCGCCGGCCCCGCGAGCAACAGGGACACGCGCGCCTGCTCGTTGACCATGCGGCGAAGCGCGGGGTGATCGTGCGTGGCTTCGGCGAGCCGCGGGTAGTAATCGAGGCTCATCGCACCGAGGACAAACCCGAGATACAGAAGCGATACCGACGACGCGGCCTGGAAATAGCCAACCTCGTCGAGAGAGGCCCACCGCGCAATCAGCACGCGCGCCGCCAGCTGCACGCCCGGCGTGAGCAGCGCCGTGATCGCGAGGATGATGCCCGTCCCGAGGATGCGCCGCATCGCTTTCCGCGTGCGAGCGCGCTCGGGCGGCACGAGGTGCTCGCGCAGATCACGACCGACATACGCAGCGCTGAGCAGCAGGAACAGCGGTTGCGCAACGATGGCGAATGGAATGCCCGCCACGCCGAACTGCCACACGATCACGCTGCCGATCGCCGCCGCGAAGAGGTTCGCGACGACCGATGCTTTCGTCTGCTGCGGCACGCGCCGAAACCCGCGCAGGAACGCGTCGTATGTCGCGTACAGCACCTGCGCGAACACGCCGATGCCGAGCACCGCGAGCGTCCACGACAGCGCCGGATCGTCTAGCACAGCAGCGCCAATCGGACGCTGCAGGACGACGAGGACGAGCGTCGCGAGCGCACCGAGGACGAGCGTCGCCAACCCGAGCGCACGCAACGTGTGACCGAGCTCCTCCTTGTCACCCTCCGTCCGCCAGCGCGCGACCTCGCGCACGCCGGTCGTTTGCAGGCTCATGTTCGCGATCGAGATCATCGTTCGCATCGTTCCTTGCAGGAGGCCCTGCAACCCGATGCCCACGGGACCGACGACGATCGAGATGACCTTGCTGCGAACGATGCTGCAGGCGATGTTGATCAGGCTGCCGCCGCCGACGAGCAACGTCGACGCGACGATGTCCTTCATCCGCCGCTGTCGTGCAGCGGGTTGGTTCGGCTCTACAGCCGAGGTTTCCATTTACCCAGCCGATGCTTCGCGAGGTCGCGAACGTTCCTGGCGAGATGAAACAGAGCGATCGGCTTGTTTCTCCACTCGGCCCGTATCGCGTGATCGAGGAGTACGGGGAAGCGTGCCTTTGCCATCCACTCGGAGTCGCCCGTGATTCCGCCGCTGTTCACTCGGTAGTAACTGTTGTTGTACGGGTGAACGAGCACCGTCCATCCGTGCTTGATCACCTCGAACAAGAACGGTCGGTCCTCGTACTTGAACCTTTCGTCAAAGCCACCGATGTCGAGCCAGACCTTCCGTCGATAAAAGATCGAAGGCGTCGAGTTGGGCGGCGCGCCCGGACGATGCAGGACGTGACGCTCCTCGAAGCGGATCGGCGGACCATCCGCTGGTGATCCGAAGAGTGTAGGGCCGTAGTGTTGGCTGACGACGTTGTCGTGCTCGTCGATAAACACCGAGCCCGCGAGCCACACACCGACATTCTCGTCGCTGGTCTGGACGACCTCCCGAAATCCCGAAAAGAAGTTCGGGCCGACCTTGTCGTCGGCGGAGATGAGCTTGACGAACTCACCCTTCATCTGGAGATTGGCGATGTTGAGCGCACGACAGAGCGGTTGCTCCGGGTTCAGTGCGATCACGTTCCACGAGATATGTGCCGAGCTTGTCGCAAGGATGCTGCGCGCAACCTCGACGCTCTTGTCCTTGGACCCGTTGTCCAAGAACACCAGCTCGATGGGCTGATCGGCCGCCTCGATGATGCTCGTCAGGCATGCCTGCACGTATCGCTCGTAGTTGCGGCAGATGACGTAGACGGAGATCGTCGGGTGTTGACCCGCGTTCATTGGCTCGACGGACCTTATCGGCGCTGGGATGCCGGCGCAAGGCTCGGCGTTCATCCCGACGTGCAGGTTTTCGCGTGTCCGGACGCCGGACGGTAGGTCAAAGCGAGGAACCGAGGTGGAGTCGATCGTGTGATGGCAGCGACGTGGATCTGCGTCGGGGTTTGTGTATCGTGCGCTGGATGCAGCCACTATCGAAATGCGAGGTGTGCGCAAGCACGGCCCTGCGCCCGGTGCTCGACCTCGGCAAGCACCCCATGTGCGACGACCTCGTGCCGATTGGCGATTCGCGTGTCTGCAAGGAGTACCCGATCGAGGTGCTGTTCTGCGACCAGTGCATCACCGCGCATCAGCGATTCCAGGTGCCGAAGCACGAGCTGTTTCCGCAGACCTATCACTACCGCGCGCGAATGACGCAGAGCGTGCTCGATTTCATGTCGGGGCTCGTCGACGAGTGCGAGAAGCGATACGGCTCGCTCGAGCAGAAGCTCGTTCTCGACATCGGTTGCAACGATGGATGCCTGTTGTCGTTCTTCAAGAAGAAGGGCGCGCGTACCACGGGTGTCGAGCCAACGTCCGCTGCCGCCGACGCCATCGAGGCAGGCCACGACGTCGTTCACGGCTTCTTCGACGAGAAGGTTGCGGCGCAGGTCTTCGAGAAACATGGCCATCCAGACTTCATCACGTTCACGAACGTGTTCGCGCATATCGAGGATCTCCCCGGACTGATCCGCGCGCTGAAGATCCTGATTGGCGACACGACAACGCTCGTGATCGAGAACCACTACATGGGTGCCGTTCTCGACGGTAATCAGTTCGACACCTTCTATCACGAGCACCCTCGCACCTATAGCCAGCGCTCGTTCGAGGTCATCGCGAAGTCCCTCGGCATGGGCCTCGACCACGTCGAGTTTCCCAAGCGCTATGGCGGCAACATCCGCGTGTGGATGCGCAAGACCGTCACCAACGAAGTCGCGAGCAAAGACGACGAGCGCGACTTTGGTAATCGGTTCCTCGAGATGGCAAGCAAGGTCGAAGCGTGGCGTGTCGCGACGAAGAAGATGCTGGCAGAACACGTTGCAGCGCACGGACCCATTCGCGCGAAGGCGTTTCCGGGGCGCGCAGCGATCTTGATCAAGCTGCTGGGCGTAGACGTCGAGACGATCTCGGCGGTGTACGAGATCAAGGGATCTCGAAAGACCGGCAACTACGTTCCAGGAACGCGCATCCCGATCCTTCCCGAGGCGGACCTCTATCAGCTCGACAAGACAAAGCCGATCTTGAACCTCGCGTGGCACCTCCCGCGAGACGTCCGCGCGAACCTCGCGAAGAACGGCTACACGGGTGAGGTGATCGACGTGATGACGGCGGAGGGCGTGTGAAGGGAATCATTCTCGCAGGCGGATCGGGAACGCGCCTCTACCCACTGACACGGGGCGTGAGCAAGCAGCTGCTCGCAGTCTATGACAAGCCGATGATCTACTACCCGCTGAGCAGCCTCATGCTCGGCGGGATTCGGGACATCCTGATCATCACCACGCCTCGCGACAAGTCATCGTTCGAAGCGACGCTCGGCGACGGTAGTCAGTTCGGCGTGCGGCTGGCGTACGCAATCCAGGAAGCGCCGCGTGGCCTCGCCGAGGCGTTCATCATCGGCGAGCAGCACATCGGTAACGACACGGTGTCGCTGGTCCTCGGCGACAACCTGTTCTACGGCGTCGGGCTTCGCAAGCTGTTCGAAGATGCTGCCAAGCTCGAGAGCGGCGCGCTGATCTTTGGCTACTACGTCAAGAACCCCACCGAGTTCGGCGTGGTCGAGTTCACCAAAGATGGGCGTGTGCTCTCCCTCGAGGAGAAACCCAAGGCGCCGCGGTCGCAATACGCCGTGCCTGGCCTGTACTTCTACGACAACAACGTTGTCTCGATCGCGAAGAACCTGAAGCCATCGGCGCGTGGGGAACTCGAGATCACGGACGTGAATCGCGCGTATCTCGATGCCGGTACGTTGCGGCTCTCGGTGATCGGGCGCGGCGCTGCGTGGCTCGATACCGGCTCGCCGGACGGGCTGCTCCAGGCGAGCAACTTCGTGCAAACCGTCGAGAATCGACAGGGCTTGAAGATCGGATGCATCGAGGAGATCGCGTATCGCAAAGGCTTCATCGATCGCGATCAACTTCTCTCCGCAGGAAAAGCGCTGGAGAAGACCGAGTACGGTCAGTACTTGATCGCACTCGCCTCCGAGCCCGAGACCGCGTGATGGCGCAGACCGACGACGTGTTCATTCACCCGCTCGCCGATGTTCAATCGTCGGCGATCGGCGCCGGGACTCGAGTCTGGCAGTTCGCGGTGATCGTGAAAGGCGCGCGCATCGGTCGCGACTGCAACATCTGCGCACACACCTTCGTCGAGGGCGGCGTCGTCGTCGGCGACGACGTGACGCTCAAGTGCGGCGTGTATCTGTGGGACGGCATCGAGCTCGGCGACCAAGTGTTCGTCGGACCGAACGCGACGTTTACCAACGATGCGTTTCCACGATCGCGTCAGCATCCGGCGGAGTACGCGCGAACGATCGTCGAAAAAGGAGCGAGCATCGGTGCTAACGCAACGCTCCTCCCTGGCATCAGGATCGGCGAGAACGCGGTGATCGGTGCAGGCGCGGTCGTCATCGCAGACGTACCCGCACGAGCTGTGGTCGTTGGAAATCCAGCGCGCATCGTGAGGACCCTGCCGTGATTCCCTTCCTGGACCTGCAATCCGTCAACGCGCGGCACCGCGAGCGGCTGGTCGCGGACTTCGCGCGGGTGCTCGATTCGGGCTGGTACATCCGCGGAGAAGAAGTCACACACTTCGAACAAGAGTTCGCCGCGTACTGCGGGACGAAGCACTGCGTCGGCGTGGGCAACGGGCTCGACGCGCTCACGCTCGTCCTTCGCGCGTGGAAGGAACAGAAGCGCCTCGCTGATGGCGACGAGGTGATCGTCCCCGCGAACACGTACATCGCTACCGTGCTCGCCATCACCGAGAACCGATTGACGCCTGTGCTCGTCGAGCCGGTGGACGAGACGTTCAACCTGGACCCATCCTCTGTCGAGCGCGCGATCACGAGTCGCACGCGCGCGATCATGCCCGTTCACCTGTACGGACGGATCGCCGATATGCCTGCGTTGATGGACATCGCGCATCGACGCAACCTGCTTGTTCTCGAGGACGGTGCACAGGCGCACGGTGCATCGCTCGGCGGAAAGCGAGTGGGTAACTGGGGAACAGCGACGGGCTTCAGCTTCTATCCCGGGAAGAACCTCGGTGCGCTCGGCGATGCGGGCGCGGTGACCACGGACGACGAGGAGCTCTCCACGCTGGTTCGCGAGCTCGCGAACTACGGATCCAAGGTCAAGTATGTGAATGACTACGCCGGTCCGAACTCGAGGCTCGACGAGCTACAGGCGGCATTCTTGCGCACGAAGCTCGCGTTTCTCGACGAGGAGAACGCCCATCGGCGTAGCATTGCCAGTCTCTACCTCGAGCAAATTCGCACACCGCTCGTGACCCTGCCGCAGGCTCCGGACGCCGAGCAACACGTCTGGCACATCTTTCTGATCCGCACGTCGGCACGCGACGCGATGCGCGAGCAGCTGCAACGCGCGGGCATTCAGACATTGATCCACTATCCAATTCCGCCGCACCAACAGCGTGCGTTCGGAACGCTGTTCGAGGGGCAGCGCTATCCGATCACCGAGCGCATCCACGCCGAGGTGCTGAGCCTTCCCATGTCACCGGTGCTGTCTCGCGCCGATGCAGAACACATCGCGCGCGTTGTCTCGAACGTCCGTGTAGACTCCGCCGCATGAGTGAGCTAGCCGCGAAGCGCATCCTCATCACGGGCGGCGCAGGCTTTATCGGTAGCAACCTGACTCGGCAGGTGGTTGCGAGTGCGAACGCACGTGGCATCGAGAAGATCGTGGTGCTCGACGCGCTCACGTATGCGGGGCACCTGGCGAACCTCGAGGGTGTAGACAGCGACTCGCGCTACACGTTTGTCCACGGAGACATCTGCGACCGCGCCCTCGTCGAGCGCTTGTTCGCCGAGCACGCGTTGGATGCGGTGCTTCACCTCGCGGCGGAATCGCATGTCGATCGCAGCATCGAAGCAGCCGATGCGTTTATCCGGACAAACGTCACCGGCACGTTCACGCTGCTCGATGCTGCACGGCGAGCGTGGGACGGACGCTACGATTCGACGAAGTTCGTGCATGTCTCCACCGACGAGGTGTATGGCGCGCTAGGCGAGACCGGCGTCTTCACCGAGACCACCCCGTATGCGCCGAACTCGCCGTACGCAGCGTCGAAGGCTTCCTCGGATTTGATCGCTCGGTCGTACTTTCAGACGTACAAGCTCCCCGTCGTCATCACGAACTGCTGCAACAACTACGGCCCCTATCAGCTGCCCGAGAAGCTGATCCCGCTGATGATCTCGAACGCCGTCGACGGCAAACCGCTTCCCGTCTATGGCGAGGGTAAGCAGGTGCGCGAGTGGCTTCACGTCGACGATCACTGTCGTGGACTTCTGCGCGCGCTCGGCGCTGGCGTGCCGGGACAGAGCTACAACTTCGGCAGCGGCGAGGAGTCCGCGAACATTCGCCTCGTCGAGCTGATCGCGGATCTCGTCGACGACGCTCTTGGTCGTGCACACGGGACCTCGCGTGCGCTGATGAAGTTCGTGCCTGATCGCAGGGGACACGACTTCCGCTACGCGATCGATTGCACCAAGGCCCGCACCGAGCTCGGTTGGGAGCCATCGGCGACGCTGTCAGTCCAGCTCCTGGAGACGGTTCGCTGGTATCTCGCAAATGGCGCGTGGCGCGAAGCGATCAAGTCGGAAGAGCACACGCGCTTCCAGGCCGCACACTACAAGACCTAGTTCATGCGCAGCACCACGCAGCTCGTGGTGAACGGCTTGAACAACCAACGCAGACGATCGCGCTGCGCCTTGGCAGCGTTGCCCCACGGCCGCGCCGCACCGACGACACTCTTCACCGCGCGGCGCACTCCCTTCTGCTGGAGCTCCGCGGCGTACGTGATGTCATCTACGATCTCGCCTCGCACGAGCGTGCTCGACGGAAACAGCATCGCGATCTCGTCGGGCGACGGACGGTAGCCGGTGTCGATGGGATCGGCGTGAAACGGATACGACCGCGGCACCGTGACGATCGCGACGCCACCACTCGGCAGAAGCTTGGCCATCGCGCGCGCGAAGGCAGGACGATCCGTCAGATGCTCGAGGAGATTGGAGCAGACGATCGTGCGCGGCTTGCGCTCGCTGATCGCACGCTGCGTGGACTCGAGCAGCAAGTCACCGGCGAGGTCGACGCCCGGTTCCTGCTTGAGGTCTGCATGGATGACCTCGACCTTCGCCGCGCGCAGCGGCGCGAAGATCAGTTCGTCGATGTGCGGCTGACGCTTCGTGCGGAACTCGTGGGTGGACGAGCCGATGTTGACCACCGGCGAAAGCTCCTCGCGGGGGATGCGAGCGAGCTCCTTCGCGATCCACTGGGCTTCGGTGACGCGCACGGCTTACGATTCGGACTCGTTCGGCTTCTGGCCGTAGCCGTAGTACGAGTAGTTGTAGTAGCTGCTGCCGCCATCGGGGACCATCGCGTTGACGATGACGCCGAAGATCTTGCCGCCGACCGCGCGGATCTGACGAGCCGAGCGCTTCGCTTCCTCGCGCTGGGTCTTGCCCGCCTTCACGACGAGGATCACGCCATCCGTCATGGGGAGCTTCGAGAGAATGACAGCGTCGGTGACGGCGCCCACGGGCGGCGAGTCGAGGATGATGCGGTCGAAGCGCTCGCACAGCTCGCGGAGCACCGTCTCGAATCGGTTCGTCATCAGCAGCTCGGCCGGGTTGGGCGGAACTGGACCGCAGGGCAGGACGTACAAGTTGGGCACGTCCGTCGTGCGGATCACGTCATCGTAGTCGCGATCACCGAGGATGAGGTTGGACAGGCCCGTCTGGCGTGACACGCCGAGCGAGGCGTGCAGACGCGGGCGGCGCATGTCGGTATCGATGAGCAGCACCTTCTGGCCCGACTGCGCCATCGTCGTGCCGAGGTAGATGCACGAGGTGGTCTTGCCCTCGCGCGGGTTAGCGCTGGACACGACGATCGTCTTGAGCGCCTGGTCTGCCGACGAGAACAGGAAGTTCGTGCGCAGCGAGCGCGTGCACTCGGCCACGTGCGACGTGGGGTTCGCGTGAACGTAGAGATCGCGCACTCGCTCGTCGCCCTCCGGAAGCTCGCGGCTGTCGATGATCGGGATGACCCCGAGCACCGGCGACCCCGCGGCTTGTTGCGCGTCCGCACTCGACTTGACCGAGCGATCCAAGAACACGATGAGGAACACCAGACCGAACGACAGCACGACGGCGAGCACACTCGCGATCGCGATGTTGAGCGGCAGGCTCGGGGACACAGCCACCGTCGGGGCTAGTGCAGGATCGAGCGGCTTGATGTTCGACGCGTCGTAGCTGCTGTTGAGGCGATCGCTCGCTTCGCTCGTCTGCAGGCGCTTGCGTAGATCATTGTAGCGATCCTCGAGCCCCTTCTTGTTGCGGAGCTTCTCGTTGTAGAGGCGAATCGTGTCGGCGCCGGCGAGCGCATCCTTGCGGGCGCGAGCGATTTCGCTGCCGAGGGCACCTTCCGTCGCGGCGGCAGCTTTGACCTGCTCCTCGAGACCAGCGAGGAGGCGCTTGGACTCCGTCTTCAGCGCGGCATAGATGTCGTCGACCTTGGCCTTCTGCATTTGATACTCGGCGTTCTTCGGGCCGAGGATCTTGTCCATCTCGATGAACCGCGTGCGCTCGGTGTAGTAGGCAGCGAGTAGTGTATCCACGGTCTTCGCATCGCTACCAAACGCAAGGAGCGGCGAGCTGAGAACATCCTCGGCAGCGGACTTACGCATGCGCTCCAAACGCGCGGTGAGCTCGATGCGACGGGCGCGCGCCTCGTTGAAGCGCTGCGAGTACGCCGTGATCTCCGACGAGGTCAGGCCCTGCTTGTCCTCGGGGGACTGCGCGATCAGATCGTGTTCCTTCTGGAACTCGAACAGATCGGCCTCGGCCTCGCGCAGCTTTGCGACGACGAGCTCGAGCTCCGTCTTCAGCGCGCCCGAGGCCTGCTTCGTATCGGTCTTGAGAAGGCCCTGCGCGTTCTTGATGTACGTGTCGACGTGCGCGTTGGCGATGTCCGCGGCGAGCTGCGGATCGTGATCGCGAACGAACACGTACATCGTGCGGTTCTCTTCCGGATACGTCGCCTTGAGCTTGCCGTTCTGGAGGAGCTGCAGCGTCGCGATCTCGATCTGCTCGTCGATCTTCTTTCCGGCGCGCTCGCTCTCCGTGAGCATGCGCTTGTACAGCTCGTGCTTGGTGACCGTGGTCTTGACCAGGCTGTAGCTGCCGAGGAGCTTCTTCTGCTGCGCGTAGTAATCGAGCCCGCCGACGGAGGAGCGTGAGAGGATGTCCGGCTGTCCTCCGAGGAGGTCCGCCATGCGCGGCTCGATCTGGACGGACGCGACGGCGCGATAGACCTTGGGCTGACGGCTCGTGTAGATCACCGCGGCGACGATCGCGACCGCGGCGATGGCGAGCATCGTCCAGACGTACTTGCGAAGGGCCGCGAGATAGCGACCTACGTCGAAGTTAAAGAGCTGTTCGTCGCCGCCGTCGACGCTCTCGTGACGCGTGTCCGGCTCCATGGCCTTACAACGCCCAGCGCACGCCCGCGAGCAGCTGGTGACGCACGAAGCTCGGATCGTCGATGACCGGACCGGCCATATACCGGAAGTCGGTCTCGACGAGCGAGAAGCTGTAGTCGAGCGTGGCTGCGAGCGAGTTGCGGAAGTTGTAGTGAACGCCCGCGGTGACGGCGCCGATCACGTCATCGCGCGTGGTGCTGGTCGCGCCCATGACGCTGATGCCCTCGTAGCGGCGGAAGTGCAGCTCGGGCTGCGCGACCACCGAGAACAGGCCCACCCTCTGTTGCACCCAGAGGCGAAGGACGTGATCGCGGTAGTAGTTGGCGTTGACGGAGTCTTCGTAGATGAGGTCGTACGTGATGCCGACCTTGCCGAGCTCCGAGTAGCGATAGCCGAACTGCACACCCGCCGTCACCGACGAGTAGCTCGGGCCCATCGCGTAGAAGCCGTTGGTGTAGCCGGCGCGGAGGTTCACGCTGGTCTTTGCGGTGAGGAGCGTGGCGAAGCCGAGCTGTGCGACGAGCGGATACGAATCGACCTTTGCGGCGGTGTCGCCGAGGCCACTGAACACGCCGATCGAGACATCGGAGTAAAGCGACGTCTTTGGGAGGATCTGCCACGTGGGGTGGACACCGAAACGATGCTGGATGCGGTCAGCGAACTCGAGGCGATCGTCCTCGAAAACGTCGATCGTGTTCGTGTAGTAGAGGTAGCCGCCGACCGATCGACCGCGCGGGTGAACGATCAGGTTCAGACCGAGGTTGTTGATGTAGCGGTTGGTGTCCGCGTCGGTCTCGTAGTTGGACGCGCGGATGAGCCGCGTGAAGTTCTCGTCGAAACCGAACGAGAACGTGCCCTGTGGGTTCACGATGCCGCGCAGCGCAGCACCAACGCCGAGTCCACCTTGCTCGGACACCGAGTCATTGCCCGAGAGGAGCAGGTCGTAGGAGAGCGAGAGGTTTGCGCGGTACTGGAACGAGCCCTGGTCGACGCTGTCCATGCCCGCAGACGGATTGTTTCGCGTGAGGCGCGCCGACGAGAGCGAGCCTGCACCGACCTGCGCGATCAGGCGAAGGATGCCCGCCGCGTTGGGATCGACCGCTTCATAGAAGACGTTCGAGACAACGCCCGTCGAGACACCGATGACCGGATAGATCGCGGTGCCTTCACCGACCTTGATTCCATCACCGTCGACGCCTTGTATTGGTGCCGTCGGGTTGTCGGGGTTGAAACCCTGAACCGAGAGGTCACCACCGCCACCTGCCTGCGCGGCAGCAGTTCCCCCAAAACACGCCACCAGGGCCGTCGCAGCCAACACGTGCTTCATGTGCTTGATTCCTAGGCCCTTTAAGTGGGGTAGCGAAGAGGTCGACATTACCTGTGGGGCGTCCGAGAGATCAACTGATCGCCGATGCTTAGTGGCCTCTCATATCATGTGCGTTCAATCGGGCAAGATATTGAAATGGTGGCAGAAAGCACAGTTGGACCGAGCGATAGCGCACATCGAGAGGAGTTGGTGAGCTGACGGATCGACACAGCGCGTAACAGCCGGCACATTCCCGGGCATGCGCGCGGTCATTACAGGAGCTGCAGGCTTCATCGGCTCGCACACGGTGAGACGGTTGGTCAGCCAGGGGCACACCGTCGTCGGGCTCGACGCGTTCGACGAGTACCTCTATCCCGCGGCGCGAAAGATCGCGACCGCCGTGGAGCTCGCGGCGCTGCCCGGCTTCACGATGATCACCGGCGACATCTGCGATCCGGCCGCGGTCGCGAGCGCGATCACCGAGGAGACGGATGTGGTCTGTCACCTCGCGGCGCTCGCGGGCGTGCGGCCCTCGCTCGCAGATCCGGGGCGCTACTGGCGCACGAACATCGCGGGCACCGGTGTGATCCTCGAGCGCATGCGAGCGCTCGGCAAGCAGCGCCTCGTGTTCGCGTCGTCGAGCAGCGTGTACGGCAAGCGGCCCGCCGATAGCGGCGCGTTTCGCGAGGACGATCCGTGTTTGCATCCCGCGTCGCCGTACGCCGCGAGCAAGCGCATGAACGAGCTGCAGCTGTCCGCGTATCGCGATCTGTGGGGGCTCGGCGTGTACGCGCTGCGCTTCTTCACGGTGTACGGACCGCGGCAGCGTCCGGACATGGCCATCTCGAAGTTCCTCACCGCGGTGCACGCGGGCGAGCCGTTCGCGATGTTCGGCGACGGCACCACGCGACGCGATTACACGTTCATCGACGACATCGTCGGCGGCGTGGTGGCCGCGATCGAGCGCGTGCAGCCTGGCGCGTTCGAGCTGATCAACCTGGGCAACACGCAGACGGTGGGCCTGCGCGAGCTGATCGGCGTGGTCGAGCGCGTCGTCGGCAAGCAGGCGCGCATCGAGCAGCAGCCCGAGCAGCCTGGCGATGTCCCGCTCACGTTCGCGAACATCGAGAAGGCGAGGGCGCTGTTG